>NZ_JAMQOL010000019.1:0-155805 GCF_023717965.1 Paractinoplanes hotanensis
CCGAGCGCGACAAGCGCCGCCCGGCGACCGAGCCCAGCAAAAGCCGGTTGGCGAGCAAGCCCAGAAAACGCCGGCCGGCCTCGACGGGATCACCGCGGAGCGCGCCCGCGACCTGCTGACCAGGCTCGATGACGACGACCGCACGATCCCGCCGCCGCTGGAGCCGCTGTTGCCCGCGCTGGCCGAGACGGTTCTGTTCTGGAGTGCGGGGCGGCGGCGGGTGCTGGTCACCCACGATGAGCAGAGCGCCCTCACCGC
This sequence comes from Paractinoplanes hotanensis, assembly GCF_023717965.1. Lineage (NCBI taxonomy): Bacteria > Bacillati > Actinomycetota > Actinomycetes > Micromonosporales > Micromonosporaceae > Paractinoplanes > Paractinoplanes hotanensis. The sequence continues at coordinate 259 of NZ_JAMQOL010000019.1, forward strand.
CGACCGGCTGACCCGCCTGCAGCAGGCGCTGGCCGTCGGCGGCGTGTCGCCGCTGGCCGGTTTGATCATGGTGGATTCCCGTGACGACCCGCGGGTTCAGCTGGCCGATCTGCTGGCCGGGGTGGCCCGGCGGTCGCCGGGAAGCGACGGGCTGCGGCCACTGATCTCGCGGACCTCCCTGCTGCCGGATCTATGGTGAGGAGGATGGGGCCGCGGGAGGCGTTTCTCGACCGGATCCGGCGAGGGGGAGTGGACCTCTCGCCGCGGCTGGCCGCGGCCTTCGCCGAGGTGCCGCGCGAGGTCTTCGTTCCCGACGGGTTCCAGCGGCGCGACGGCAGCTGGGCCGAGCCGGCCGCCGCCGACTTCCTCGAGCTCGTCTACGACGACGACGTGCTGGTCACCAAGGTGGACGGCCGCACCCCGGTCAGCTCGTCGAGTCAGCCGTCGCTGATGGCGTTGATGATCGAGGCGCTGGACGTCCGGCCGGGGCAGACGGTTCTCGAGATCGGGGCCGGCACCGGTTACAACGCGGCCCTGCTGGCCCGGCTGGGCGCGTCCGTGATCAGTGTGGACGTTCAGCAGGACGTCGCCTCGCGGGCGCGTTCGGCGCTGGCCCGGGCGGGCATCGAGGGCGTACGGGTGGTGCTCGGCGACGGCTACCAGGGCATTCCCGGCGCACGGGTGGACCGGGTGATCGTCACGGTCGGTGTCGCCGGTGTCTCGCCGCGTTGGCTGGAGCAGCTGGCGGGCACGCCCGACGGCGTGGTGGTGGTCCCGGTCGAGCACGCGGGCACCCACCCCGTCCTGCGGGTCACCGGGGACGGGCAGGCGCGCGTGGTCAGCCCGTCCAGCTTCATGACCGCTGCCGGGCCGCTCACCGCCACCCACCCGTTCCCGGCGCCGGCTCCGCCTCGCACGATCAAGGGCCTCGTCCCGTACGCCGAAAGCCGTTTCGACCCGCCGCTGGAGCCCCTCGCCTATCGCGACCTCTGGTACGCGGCCGGGGTCTGGCACCGGCGCGCCACCCTGGCCGCCGTTCCGGGCCACGAGCAGAACTGCCTCATGCTGCTCGACGAGCAGCGCACCGGCGGCGCGGCCATCCTGCCCGACGGCAGCGTGGTGGCCGGGGGCGACGAGGCCGGTCGCTACGCCGCCGACGCGACCGCTGTGCTCGATCGCTGGCTCGACGCCGGCCGCCCGCCGATGCAGGCGTGGCGGCTCAGCCTCGCGGCGGGCGGGGACCCGGAAGCTCCCATCCTGCTGCCGTGCGGCTGGGAGCTCACCAACGCTTAGCCCACCGGTCGCGCCACGACCGACCGTCCGGGTCGTAGACCAGCCGGTAGGCCGGGGTCGCCCACCACCGCTGGAACCAGGGCAGCTTCTCGGTCGAGTGCGGCATCAGCCGGCCCGGCGGGCGCGGTCCCTTTTGTCCCGAGTCGTGCCAGTCTTTCAGCCGGTCGGCGGCGGCGGTCATCTCCCGTACGGCGTCGGCGGCGTCGAGCACGTCGAGGTCCGCACGATCGAGATGCTCGCGCATCAGGGCGAGACGCAGCTCCCGCGGGAAACGGCGGGCACCGTCGCCCAGTCCGGCCGGGTCGCGCGGCTCCCGCTCGTCGGGCGTGTCGTCGAGGACCGCGTTGGACAGCTCGCTGTCGTGGGTCCACGACCGACGGTTGAAGTTGTCGCTGCCCACGCTGCACCACGTGTCGTCGACCACGCACACCTTGGCGTGCACGTAGATCGGCGTGCCGGCCTCGTTCTCGAGGTCGAAGACGTGCACGCGGTCGGGCGCGGCCATCGAGCACAGTGAGATCGCCTTCTCTCGGCCGATCAGGTTGGGCGGCAGCGCGAACCCGCCGTCGACGTCGGGGTACCGGGGGACCACCGCGATCAGGTGCAGGTCGGGATTGGCCCGCAGCGCGTCGGCGAAGAGCCGGGCCACCTCGGCCGACCACAGATACTGGTCCTCGACATAGATCAGCCGCCGGGCCCGCTTGACCGCCTTGGTGTAGCCGCGGGCCACGGTCTGCTCGCCGTTGCGCGCGAAGTCGTACGTGGGGCGCATCGCCGGATAGGTCCGCAGCGTCTGTACGGCCATCGGTCCGCAATCGGGCGGGTCGGGCGGCTGCGGCGGCAGGCGGTCGGCGCTCATGTCGGCGTGCTTGAGCTTGTCGGTCACCGTCGAGATCGGACCGTGCTGGTCGAGATCGTCGGGTTCGTTCCACCGCTCGCGGAACGTGAGGTCGAGCACCCCCACCACCGGTCCCCGCAGTTCGAGCTGCACGTCGTGCCAGGGCGGATTCGGGCCGTACGCCTTGGCCATCGCGACCGCCTGCGGGTCGCCGAGGTGGCGTTCGTCGTCGCGGCGACTGTGGCACAGGTCGATCCCGCCCGCGAAGGCGACATCGAGCTCGGGCCGCCCCGGGTGGCGCAGCACGATGAGTTTCTGGTGATGCGAGCCGCCTCGGCGCACCCGCTGGTCGAGCAGCACCTCGCCGCCGGCGGCCCGGATGTCGTCGCTGAGGGTGCGGTTCTCCTCCTCGCTGTACGCGAGTTTGTCGAGGTGGGACCGCCAGAGCAGACCCTTCACTACCACCCCGCGCTTGGCCGCGGCCGAGAACAGCTCGGCGATGGTGGGGCCGTCGTCGCGCAGGAGTTCGTCGGGGTCGCCACGCCAGTCGGTGAAGAAGAGGTGGTCACCCTCGCGGAGGCTTTCCACCTCCGGTACCAAACGGTCAAAATATGTTTTGCCGTGAATCAGTGGCTTGGCCGCGTTTCCGGTGGACCAGGTGGGTATGGAGGAGTCCGGGTTGCCCCGCTCCTCCTGCGAGAGGAACCAGTCCGGCAGAGGCACGCCCCCGAATGTAAGCCGCCGACACCGCTTGCGCACGCCGAGGAGCGTCGCGCCATGCCGCATCCGGAGGAGATCCATCCATGAGCGCCGAACCGATCACCGAAGTCGTGACCACCGCCGACCCCGCCGCCGCCGCCGAGAAGGGCCTGCTCATCGCGGTGCTGCTGCTCGTGCTGCTGGGCGTCGGCGCCATGCTGTTCATGGTGTAGCCGTACTCACAGCACCCATTCGTCGTCCCGGATGATCGTCACCGTGCCGTGCGGGCCACGGCCGGTGACCGTGATGCCCTCGCCGCCGATCACCACGTCGGTGTGCACGCTCGACATGTTCAGGCCCAGGGCGGCCCGATCCGGCTCGGTCAGCGCGGCGGCGTCCTCGACCGCGAACGGGAAGCTCTGCCCCCACGCCACGTGACACGCCGCGTTCTCGTCGAACAACATGTTGTGGAAGACCACGCCCGTACGGGCTATCCGGCTGTCCCGGTCGACCAGCGCCACCTCACCCAGGCTCCGGGCGCCCTCGTCCGTCTCGAGGTGGGCCCGCACGACCTCGGCCCCCTCGTCGGCCGACACCTCGGTGATGCGCCCGCCGGTCAGGGTCACCCGCAAACCGGTGATCACCTGGCCCGAGATCACCACGGGCCGGGTCACCCGCAGGACGCCCTCGGCCCGGCGGCGGTCGGGGCTGGTGAAGACCTCCTCGGTCGGGATGTTCGGCAGGTACGGGATGCCGGCCGCGTCGACCAGGCCGCCACCCGTCCACCGGCAGTCCGGTAGCAGGCCCACGGTCAGGTCGGTGCCCTCACCCCGGTAGCGCAGCTCGGTCAGGCTCAGCGCGTCGAGGCGGCGCCCACGATCGGCGAGCACCTGACACCGTTCCTGCCAGGCGGCCACCGGGTCGTCGAGGTCGAGCCGCATCGCCGTGCCGACGGCCTTCCACAACCGGTCGACGTCGGGCTCGCCGAACACCTCGCGGGCCCAGCCCGGGTTGGGGGCGCCCACCACCGTCCAGCGCATGCCGCCGAAGACCGCGCGGCGCATGGCCTGCGCCTCCTCGGTGGGGGAGGCGGCCACGCGGGCCGGGTCGAGACCGTCGAGCAGATGCGGGTCGGCCTCGCCGAGCAGCCGGATCCACGCGACGTCCGCCCGCTGCCACTCGTCGATGCGGGTCAGGGCCCAGGGGCGTACGGCGGAAAGCTCTTCGACGCTCGCATGGGTCACCGCCGACCGGCGCATCGGGCCGTCGCTCCACACCGGCTCGACCCAGGCCGCGCCGGCCGCGTACGCCGCCTCGGTGACCGCCCGGGCGATCTCGAGATGGGCTGTGTCGGTGTGCAGGACCACGCCCTGACCCGGCTGAACGTTGATGCCGCCCCGGACGACAAGCTCCGCGAATCGCTCGATCAGCGCCATGCGGAGCAGGTTAGATGCTTCGGGCAGTTTTCGGAGCCCCGCGTTCGGCGGTCGTAAGTGAGACTCAGATCAACAGCCACAGATGCGCAAGTCGCAGTACATTGACGGCGTGTCGACTAAAACGGTGCTGACCAGCGCAGACCTAGAAGAGATCCGGCAGACCGCCCTGGGCGCGGCCAACCCCCTCGGCGTAGCAGCCGACGTGGCCGACGCGGTGGAGACCGGCCGCCTGGAAGACCCGGAGGACGCCGGCCAGGCCCTGACGCTGGCCGCCGAGATCGCCGAGAGCCGTTCGAAGCTCGACGCCGCCCTCCGCTACGCCGACCGCGCCATCGAGGCGTTCGGTGACCGCGACGACAGCCAGGTCGCCAACACCCGCGCCGTCCGCGCCCGCATCCTGTTCCGGGCCGGCCGTGACGACGAGGCCGCGGCCGAGCTCGACGCCCTGCGCCCCCAGCTGACCGCGCAGCCCGACGCGGCCGCGTTCATCACGGCCGCGCTGGTCGTCGGCAAGCGCTCCCGCCAGGCTGAGGAATGGCTGACCGAGGCGGTCAAGCTCGCCCTGGCCGAGCGGGCCGCGACGCCCGGCGAGCCCGACGAGCCGGCCAGCGCCGACGACGCCGGCACGTTGTTCTTCCTGTTGCAGCAGCGGCACCGCCTGCGCCACGCGCTCGGCCTGCAGCACGACCACCACGACAACCTGGCCGAGCGCCTCGAGACCAGGCTGGCCAACGCCGGCGCCGTCCCCGCGGCCGCCACCACCACCGAGCTCGTGTTCTGGCCCCAGGCCGAGTTCGACAGCCTGCTCAAGCAGTGGCCGGCCCTGGCCGAGCAGTACGGCGCCGACTGGGACGAGCACCGCGCCCGCCTCGAGAAGGAGCTGGTCCGCCTCACCGGCGCCGGCCGCACCGGCCTGGCCGTCTTCCCGGCCACGGTCGACGGACTGTCGAAGCACGGCGACCCGGCCGAGGCCGGCACGCGCACCGCGTACGCCCGGGAACTGACCACGGCCCCCAACCAGATCCCCTGGCCCCCGGAGCGCAACGGCGCCTGCTGGTGCGGCTCGGGCCTCAAATACAAGAAGGACTGCCTGCCCCGCTCGCGCGCCTGACCGCCGTACCGAAAAGGCCCCGCCCGGAGATTCCGAGCGGGGCCTTTCGCGTGGCTGATCAGTCGGTGTGCGGAACGCGCTCGGCCGGGATGACGCCGAGGCGGCCCTTCTGGAAGTCCTCGAAGGCCTGCTTGAGCTCGGCCTGCGTGTTCATCACGAACGGGCCGTAGTGGGCCACCGGCTCGCGGATCGGGCGGCCGCCCATGATGAACAGCTCCATGGCCGGGATGCTGGAATCCTGGGTGGCGTCGGCCGTCACCCGGATGGCGTCGCCCTTGCCGTGGCCGGCCAGCTGCCCGATCTGGATCGGCCGCTGCTCGGCGCCGACCGTGCCCCGGCCGGCCAGCACGTACACCAGCGCGTTGTACTCGGGCTGCCAGGGCAGGTCGAGCTGGGCGCCCGGCTGCAGCGTCACGTGGGCCAGGTTGATCGGGGTGAACGTGGAGCCCGGCCCGGCGTGCCCGCCGACCTCACCCGCGATGACCCGGATCAGGCTGCCGCCGTCGGACGTGGTGAGCAGCCCCGCCTCGCGCCCACGGATGTCCTGGTACTTCGGCGTGATCATCTTGGCCGCCCGGGGCAGGTTGACCCACAGCTGCAGTCCGTGGAACAGCCCACCGCTGGTCACCAGATGCTCCGGCGGCGCCTCGATGTGCAGAATGCCCTGCCCCGCGGTCATCCACTGGGTGTCCCCGTTGGCGATGGTGCCCCCGCTACCCAGCGAGTCCTGGTGGTCCATGATCCCGTCGATCATGTACGTAACCGTCTCGAACCCGCGGTGCGGGTGCCAGGGGGTTCCCTTCGGCTCTCCGGGCGCATAGTCCACCTCACCCATCTGGTCGAGGTGGATGAACGGGTCGAGCTCGGTCAACGGCACCCCGGCGAAGGCGCGGCGCACCGGGAAACCCTCGCCCTCGTAACCGCTCGGAGCGGTGGTCAGGCGGCGGACGGGCCGGAAACTCGTGCTCGGGTCGAGCTGCGGAACCCGCGGCAGGACCAGAACGTCGTCGACGGTAATGGCGGGCATGACAGGCCTCCAGGCTGGGACTGGTTACACCGTAACTCTTTCAAAACTGAAATACCAGGGCGAGGCGAACCTCGTCCGCGCCGGGCCGATGTCAGGCCTTGCGGATCTTGTCGAAGACTCGGTGGATCACGGCCAGCTCGTCGGGCTCGAGGCGGTCGATGAAGCTGTCCCGGACGGTGATCAGGTGCATGGGGGCGGCGGCCTCGAGGGCGGCCATGCCCTCGTCGGTCAGCACGGCCTCCTGGCCGCGGCCGTCCTCGGGGCAGGGCTGCTTGCGGACCAGGCCGCGCTTGACCATCGAGCTGATCTGGTAGGTGATGCGGCTTGGGGAGAAGACCAGCCGGCTGGCCAGCTCGCCCATGCGCAGGCGGTGTTCCGGGGCCTCGGAGAGGGTGACCATCACGTGGTAGTCGTTCATGCTGAGGCCGGTCTGCGCGCGGAGGTCGTCTTCGAGGTGGGTGTGCAGCGCCCATGAGCTTTCGACGAAGCTGCGCCAGGCGAGCTGTTGGCTCTCGGTCAGCGGGTCGGCCATGGGAGCACAATAACTCTTTCAAATCTGAAACAACAAGTGCCGCTGGTCACGCCGGTTCCGGGCGGTGGCCGCCGAGCAGCTTGGCCAGCAGGGCCTCGAGCTGGCGGCGCTCGGCGGCGCTGAGGGCGGTCAGCAGCTCGTCCTGCACGACGTCGGTGTGCTTCTGGAGTTCGTCCAGGTAGAGGCGGCCGTCGTCGGTGAGGGTGACGACGTTGCGGCGGCGGTCGGCTGGGTCGGGTTCCCGGCCGACACGACGGCCCTCCTCGAGCCGGTTGAGGATGCCGTTGACGTCGTTGCGGTCGAGGCCGAGGCGCCGGCCGATGTCGGCCTGGCTCATTGGCCCGCATTCCTCGAGCGCGGCCAGGACGGCGAAGTCGGCGCGGGCGCTCAGCTTCATCCGCCGGGCGAACAGCCGCGCGCCGAGGGTCGACACCTTGTTCGCCTGCCAGCTGGCCAGCGCGCGCAGCCGGGCCGGTGGCTGCGGTGTGTCGTCCGTCTCGGGCATCCCGTCATCCTAGCCGTTGGCCAAACTAACAGTGGGCGCTACGTTGGCATAACCAACGTTGGGTTTACCAACGAAATGCGACGGAGGAGTGCCATGTCGACTGGACGGCGAGTTCTGATCCCGGGCGGCACCGGAGGAGTCGGTGAGGGCGTCGTCCGCGCCTATCTGGCCGCCGGCGCCCAGGTTGTCGTGCCCACCCGGAGCGAGCAACGGGCGGCGGAGTTCCGGCGGGTCCTCGGCGATGCCGCGAGCGACCGGCTTCAGGTCGTCGTGCACGACTACACGACTTTGGAGGGAGCCGAGTGGCTGGTGGCCGGGTTGGGCGAGCCGCTCGACGACGTCGTCGCCCCGATCGGCGGGTACTGGGGCGGGCGCCCGCTCCAGGCGATCGACGCGGCGGACTGGCAGAGCGCCTTCGTCGACCTGGCGACAGCGCACATCGCGGTGATGCGAGCGGTTCTGCCCCGGCTCAGCCGCACCGGCGCCTATCAGATCGTCGCCGGGGAGTCCGGGCTCCGGCCGGTGGCGGGGGCCGGCCTGCTCAGCATGCAGCAGAGCGCCCTGCTGATGATGCGCAGCGTGCTCGAGGCCGAGGTCGAGGACCGGCAGCGCGTCTTCGCCCTGGTTCTCGGGCCCGTGCACACCCGGTCGGCGGGCGACGCCCCTCCCGGTTGGATCTCGGCCGGCCAGGTCGGTGAGGTCGCCGTCGCGGTCTCGGCGAGCGCGGAGGCTGGCCGCGAGATCCGCCTGCCCGACTCGGCGGCGGCCACCAAGGCCCTGGACCTGCTGCGCGGCCGCGGCTGAAGCCCGGTCAGGGAGCCTCGATCGAGCCGTCCGGGCGGCGGACCGTCGCGGCCCAGCGTTCGTGGGCGTGCAGCACCGGGGGATGCTTGGCTGCGGCGGCCTCGTCCAGCTCGATGCCCCAGCCCGGGGCCGTGGAGGGCCGGGCGTAGCCGGCTGCGATCACCGGCATGCCGGGAAAGATCTCGTGCACGACCTCGGGGTAGACGTGGCCCTCCTGGATGCCGAAGGCCGGACTCGTCAGGTCGAGCGCCAGGTTGGCTGCCGCGCCCACGGGGGAGACGTCGGCGGGGGCGTGCCAGGCCGTCTGCACGCCGTGCAGCTCGCACAACACCGACAGCTTGTGGCCGGGCGTCACACCGCCGATCGCCGAGATGTGGCAGCGCAACAGGTCGACGCCGCCCGCGGTGACCAGGCGGGCGGCGTCGGGCACCGAGGCGGTCAGCTCACCCACGGCCAGCGGCACGGGTGCGGCCGCGCGCACCTCGGGCAGGCGGTCGTAGTGCTCGGGCGCCACCACGTCCTCCAGGAAGAACAGGCGGTACGGCTCGAGCGCCCGGGCCAGCACGACAGCCTGCTTCGGGGTGAGCCGGCTGTGCACGTCGTGCAGCAGTTCCACGTCGTCGCCGAGGCGGTCGCGGGCCGCCTCGAACAAGCGCGGGGTGCGGGCCAGGTAGTGGTGGACGTTCCAGCCGTCGGGGTACGGCGTGCCGGGGTAGCCGTTCGGGGCGCCGGGAGCCCCGTACGTGCCCAGGCCGGGCTGCCCGGTCTGCAGCCGCACATGCCGGTAGCCGGCGTCGACCAGCGCCTCCGCCTCGTCCAGCGTCTGCTCGACGGTGGCCCCGGAGGCGTGCAGGTAGACCGGCACAGCGCCGCGCAGCGGGCCGCCGAGCAGGTCGTAGACGGGCAGCCCGGCCCGCTTGCCGGCGATGTCCCACAACGCCATGTCCACGCCCGAGAGCGCGCTGTTGAGCACCGGTCCGCCCCGCCAGTACGACGAGTAGTGCAGCGACCGGCCGATGTCGGAGATCTGCGAGACGTCCCGCCCGGACAGCAGCGGGGCGATGTGGGTCTCGAGGGCGGCGACCACCGCGGCGAAACGCTGGTGGAAGGTCGCGCAGCCCAACCCGTACAGGCCGGGCTCGGACGTGTCGATGCGCACGACGACGAGGTTCACCCCCTCGGGGGCGGTCACGATCACCCGCAGACCGGTGATCGTCGGCGCGCTCATGCGACCGGGAACTCGTACGCGGCGGTGAAGCCCAGCAGCTCGCGGGCCGGCCGCAGGTCGATCGGCACCGCGCGCCCGGGGAAGGCGGGGCGGGGCACGCCGGGGTGGAACTTGTCGAGCAGCCACTCGGTGGGCTGCGGGGCGAGTGTGTCCGGGGCGGCGACGTAGAGCACGTGGTTGCCCGGCAACGCCGGCTGCGACGCCATGACCAGGGCGCGAGCGGCATCGCGGACGTCCAGGTAGCTCCACACGTCGGCCGCGCCCCGGCCGGGGTCCTGGGCGAAGAGCTCGGCCATCGGGCCCAGGCGGTCGTCGGCCGCGCCCACGAACGGCAGGCGCAGCGCCACCACGGTGGTGCCGTACTGGCGATGGATCATGTCGGCCGTCGCCTCGTCGGTGCGCTTCGAGAGGGCGTACGGGTCGGTGATCTGCAACGGCAGCGCCGCGTCGACCGGCAGGTACGGCATGTGCAGCGGCCGCCGCGCGAACGGCAGGCCGCCGATCGCGTAGCTGCTGGCGATCACGGCGTTGCGGATGCCGCGCCGCCCGGCCCGGTCGAGGACGGTGAAGGTGGCCAGCGTGTTGTGACCGAAGACCACCTCGTCGGGGTGGTGGCCGGGCTGCGGGATCGCGGCCAGGTGGATCACCGCGTCGCAGTCGTCGAGGGCGTCGTCGACCAGCGCGACGTCGCGGGCGTCGCCGACCAGGGTGCGACCGGCGCGGGTGTCGGAGGGTTCGAGAACGAGGGCGGTGGTGGTGACGCCGTCGGCGGTCAGGAGGTCGAGAACAGCGGCGCCGATGAGGCCGGCCGCCCCGGTGACGAGGACGTGAGCAGGCATGATCTGAAACTTACTCGGAAAGTCGCCTAAGATCGTGCCCCTGGGTCGGCCGGTGGGGGCACATGCATGGCGTACCGGGTGGAGTACGAGGGCGAAGTCGTCGAGTTCACGGTGCTGGACGCGGCGCTCGATTGCGCGCGCAACGCGATCGTCAACGACCTCGGCCGCATCGACGGCTGGTCGGTCGAGCACGACGAGGAACTCAACGACTGGTACGTGCGCGGCGTGCGCAACGGCCGGCGGATCGGGCCGACCGCGGTGGTCTCGGGCCCGTCGCCGGCCGTCTGGGAGGAGTGGGAACGCCGGGTCGTCTTCGTCGGGCAGACGCCGGCCGAGGCGTTCGCGATGGCCGCCGCCTGGCTCGAGCGACGACCGGACATCACCGTTCTGGGCGACGTCGGCTGGCATCACACCGCCGACGGTCACCAGCTCCGGGTCTATTACCGCGGTTAGCCGGTAGTCGCGCTGACCGAGCGTTCCATGTCGGTGCGGACGCGGTCGACGTCGATGCCGCGGTCGGCCATGATCAGCATGGCCAGGCCCTGCCCCTCGCGCAGCAGGCCGAGCATGATGTGTTCGGGCGCGATGAACTTCTGCCGGAGCCGGATGGCCTCGCGCAGCGACAGCTCGAGCACCTTCTTGTTGCGTTTGGTGAACGGGATGTGCCCGCTGCCCGCATGGATCTTTCCGAACAGGCCGCGCTTCTTCTCGGCCGGGCGCGGCAGCCGCAGCGAACCCTCGCCGAAGTTGGCCTCGATTGCTTCCCGTACGGCGGCCAGGTCGATCCCGATGGCCTTCAGGGCGGCCGCGTCCTCGGCGTCGGCGTCGCTGAGCACCGGGCCGTCCTGGTTGTGGCCGCCGATGCGCTGAAGGACGTCGGCCCGTACGGCCTCGGCCTCGAGACCGGTCGACCGGGCCACCGGACCGGCGGGGTCGGCCAGCAGCGCGAGCAGCACGTGCTCGGTGCCGATGTGATCGTGGTGCAGGCGGCGGGCTTCCTGCTGCGCCGTGGTCACGACGGTGCGCGCCTCGGTGGTGAATCGCTCGAACATCCTTCAGTCCTCCCGTGGGTCCGGCGCCGGCATCAGGCGTGCGTGCTTCTTGTGGACGCCCTGGCGGGTCACCTCGAGCGCGTCGGCGATCTCTTGCCAGGGCCAGCCCCGGCGGCGGGCGTTGGCCACCTGGAGGTGCTCGAGACCCTCCAGCAGGCGGCGCAGCGCCACCACCGCACGCAGGCCGACCCGCGGGTCGGCGCTGCCGGCCGCCGCGGCGAGGTCGGTTGCTTCGGTCATGGTGTCAACTTACGTTGACGTTGACCGCCACGTCAACCCCGGTTGACACGAAGGGCAAAAAGAAGGCCGACCCGAAGGTCGGCCCCTCTTTATCGGCCGCGGCCGGTCTTTTCCTGCAACTCGTCGATCTTCTGCGACGCCTCGGCCTTGGTCAGGCCGTCCGGCACGTCCTCGTGCGCCTCGCCGGCCAGGGTGTGCAGGTAGCTCTCCTGGGCGCCGGTCGCCGGCTCGTCGCCGGTGGTCCAGTCCGACGGGTCCTTCTCGGCGTTCGACAGGTCAGTCATCACGGCATCCTCTCGTTCGAACGCCTGTTCCCTTACCCGCCGTACGTCAACTCCATGCCGATGATGTCGTTGTAAGCGACACTCAACTCGACCGGGCGATGCACCGGCGCGGTCACGGCGAACGGCGCGCCCAGCGGGTCGAGCATCTCGACGTAGCTGCCCAGGCCCATCTCGACCGGCCCGGCGACGACCCGGCCACCCAGCCCGGCGCAGCGGTCGATCGTCTCGGTCGTGTCGGCCACCTGGAACGACGGCTGCCAGCGGACGTCGTAGCGGCCGGTGATCAGGCCGGCCACCGAGTCGTGCGCCTCGCTCAGCCACTCGCGGCTGCCGAACTCGTCGGTCAGCGTCCAGCCGAAGACCGAGCCGTAGAAGCGGGTGGCGGCCGCGATGTCGTCGGTCAGCAGGTCCGACCACTCCATCGTGCCCGGCTCGCCCCGCACCTGGGCGCCGGAGAACCCGGCCGCCTGCCAGAGGCCGAAGACCGCGCCGGCCGGGTCGGACACGATGGCGGTGCAGGCGCCGTGCCGCTCCTCGGGCCAGGTCAGCTGCCGGCCACCGGCCTGCGTGACCCGCTCGGCGGTCCGCGCCAGGTCCGGCGCGGCCAGGTAGGTCAGCCAGCCCGGCGGCGTCTCCGGTCGCGTGCGGCTGATGCCGGCCACGGCCTGTCCGTCGAGCAGGAATCGATCACCCTCGACCTGCCAGCCGAAGAGCCCGGCGTAGAAACCCGCCGTGTCGTCCCGGTCCGAAGTCGTCAGCTCCACCCAGCAGGGAGTCGACGGCGCAAAGCCCCTGATCCGCATATACCACTCCAACGTGGACGTCCCCGAATGGCGATGACTCTACGGCAATCTATACGCGCCGTCACTACCCAGGGGTTCAATGTCCGCTTTGGAGAGGCTTTCCGCTACCTAAAGTGACTGCCTGTAGGTCAGGTGTCACGCCAGAGTTAACGGTTCAACCATTTGCCGGTGGTGGGAGCGCGACCAATCACCGTGGTCAATCGGTGAGGGTGCGCGGGATGAGCATTTCGAACCACACCGTGGTGCCGCGCACGGTCGGATCGGTGCCCCACGAGTCGCTCAGTTCCTCGATCAGACCCAGCCCGCGGCCGCGGCTGCTCATCGTGTCGGCGTGCGCCCGGATCACGGTGCCCCGGGTGCCCTCGTCGGCCACCGAGACCAGCAGCCGCTCGGCGTTCAGGTCGATGTGGACCCGGGCTGGGGTGCCCGCGTGCAGCAGCGCGTTCGTCGTGAGCTCGCTCGTGCACAGGATGGCCGCGCCGATCACCGGCTCGGGCACCGACCACTCGCGCAGGCGCGTGGTCATCCATTGGCGTACGCGGCTCGGGCCCGTCGGCTCGGCCGGCACCAGCATGGTGCCGGACCGGCTCATCGCCACCGCGTGCTCGACCGCGAGCACCGCCACGTCGTCGTCGGTCGAACCCGCCACAGCCGACGTGGCCAGCGAGCACAGGTTGCGCGGGTCGCCGCTGACCGCCCCCGCGGCCGCCGCCACCAGGGCGTCCAGCCCCTCGGTGAGCGCGTGGCCCCGGCGTTCGACCACGCCGTCGCTGAACATCAGGATCGTGTCGCCCGGCTCGAGCCGCACCTGACCGGTCTGCCAGCGCCCGCCCAGCCCCAGCGGGGCCCCCGGCGGCACCTTCACCAGCTCGGCCGTCGGCGGCCCGCCACCCTGCCCGGCCCGGCGCAGCACCGGCGGCGGGTGACCCGCGCTGGCCATGGTGATCGTGCCGTCCGACGGGTCGAGCACCCCGTAGACGACCGTCACGAAGATCTCTTCGTTGCGCGACTCGGCGCCCAGCGAACCGACCAGCCGGTCGAGGCCGGCCAGCACGCTCGGCGGCGCCGGATCGGTCAGCGCCATCGCCCGCAGCGCGGCCCGCACCTGGCCCATGACGGCCGCCGCCCGCACGTCGTGCCCGGCCACGTCGCCCAGCACCATCGCCAGCCGGCCGTCGACCAGCCGGAACGCGTCGTAGAAGTCGCCGCCGGCCGCGTTGCCGTCGACCCCCACGTCGTAGCGGGCGGCGATACGGAACGTTTCCAGCTCGGGCAGGTGTTCGGGCAGCATGCTGCGCTGAAGCAACTGGGCCGTGCCGTGCTGGGCCTCGAACCGGCGGGCCCGCTCGGCCGCCTGCGCCACCAACAGGGCGGCCGCGTCGAGCAGTGCCCGCTCGGCCGGCAGCCAGCGGTGCGGCTCGCGGTAGCCGATCGTCAGCGCGCCGCTCAGCAGCGGCGTGCGCAACGGCATCGTGGCCAGGGCCCGGATGCGCCGTTCGTGCCGGTCGGCGGCCACCGCCCGCAGCGGCTCGCCGTCGGCCTCGAACGATGCCTGGCCGGTCTGGGCGGCGGCCACGATCGGGGCGCGCGGGTCGTTGGGCAGCCGCTTCCACACCGGGGGCAGGCGCTCGTCGGCCTCGTCGAGCATCTCGCCGCGGATGCGCCGCACATAGCGGTAGGCGCCGCCGTCGTCGACGGCGAACGCGCAGTGGTCGACGTCGAACGAGCTCATCGCGTAGCCCAGCACGACCCGGGCCACGTCGTCGACGGTCAGCGCCCCGGCCAGCCGCGAGGTGAGGTCGCCCAGGTTCTGCAGGCGACGGGTCACCTGGGTGGTCTCGGCGGCGACGGTCAGCACCCCGGCCACCTGGTCGCGCCGGTCGTGCACCACCGAATGGGCGCGCGTGAAGAAGGCCTGTTCCGGCCGGCCGTTCGAGTTCCGGACGACGGTCAGCTGGGTCTCGGGCTCGAGCCGGGACCGGCCGCTGCGGTAGACCTCGTCGACCGCGCCGCCGAAGCCGCGCGAGTCCCACAGGTCGCCGAAGACCTCGGCCGCGGGCCGGCCCAGCGCGGCCGGGTGCAGAGTGCCGATCAGGTCCGCGTACGCGTCGTTGTAGATCATCAGGAAGCCGTCACCATGGGTGTAGGCCATCGGCATCGGCGACGAGAGCACCAGCTCGACGGTCGCCGATACGGCCGGGTCCCAATGGTCGCGCGGGCCGAACTCCGTGTCGCTCCAGTCGCGGCCGCGCACCAGCTCGGCGCAATTCTGCCGGCCGGTCGAGCCCGCCGCTGCCTGGGCAGGCAGAGCGGGTATCACTGAGGGGCTCACCCCACCCGTCCCGGCCATGACCAAAGAGTAGCCCGGCTCGGCCGTTCGGACGATGCCGCACCGGCCAACCGTCCGATTCTTGACGGTACGACCCCCTGATCCCACTCGTGGATACTCCGCGCGAAATGACGGTCAGTAGCGTTTGTGACCCGACTTGACCTGGCGTCAGGGCATTGTCGTCACTTACGGTGTTGTTCGTGTCCGAGGATCGCCTGCTGTCGCCCGTACGCCGCCCGCACATCCCGGCACAACGTGGTCCATTGATCGATCTGTCGGTGACGCCCCGGCCGGTCGCCCGGCCGCCGGTGACCCGCGGTCGCCTCGCGATCGTCGCCGCAGCCGTCTTCCTCGCCGGTGCGGCCGGCTACACCGCGTTGCGTCCCGTTCTGCCGTCTTTCGCGCCATCCTCCGGCCCCGCCACACCCGCGCCGCCGTCGGCAACCGAGCAGGCTTCCGTACGGCCGGACGTGCCGGCCGCCGCCGCGGACCCGATCCGCCATCGCGGCGACCGGTAGCCCCCTTCCGGCGCTGTCCGCAGGAGTCAGGTGCCGGACGGCGTCGCAGCGGGCGGTAGTTCCGCCTTTTGTGCCTTCTGCGGGCACGCGTTCTCCGGCCGCGGGTCTCGGCATCGTGACAATCAGGTGGTTCCGGTCGTTCCCTCACTCGGGCCGGCAGCTGGCCGGCCCGGATCCGACGCAGGGAGCGCACGATGACCGGGGACGGGCTGGGCCGGGGCCTCAGCGACATGTGGCGGTCGGTGGTGCTGATCGTGCCGGCCGTGCTGGCCTTCGCGGCCATCCTGCTGATCGGGTGGCTGGTGGCCCGCCTGCTGCGGGTGGCCGTTTGCCGCGGCCTGCACCGGGCCGGCCTGGACCGCGCCGTGGCCCGGGGAGCGGCCGGGCGTCTCTTCGCCCCCGGTGGCACAACGCCGAGCGAGCTGTGCGGCAAGTTGGCCTTCGCCGCCGCGCTGCTGTTCGCGGCGCAGCTGGCCTTCGGGGTGTGGGGGCCCAACCCGGTCAGCTCGCTGCTCACCGACCTGATCGGCTGGCTGCCGCGGCTGCTGGTGGCGATCGTGCTGGTGGTCGTGGCGGCCGCCGTCGCCCGCGCCGCCGAGGATCTCGTCGTGGGTGCGCTGGGCGGCCTGCCGTACGGCCGGTTCGTGGCCCGCGCGACCTCGCTCGTCATCGTCACGCTGGGCGTGATCGCCGCCCTCGACCAGGTGCGCGTCGCCACCGCGATCACCAGGCCGGTGCTGATCGCCGTCCTGGCCACGGTGGCCGGCGTGCTGATCGTCGGCGTGGGCGGCGGCCTGGTCCGTCCGATGCAGTCCCGCTGGGAGTCCTGGCTGACCTTGGCCGCGACCGAGTCCGCCCAGCTGCGTGATCACCTGGCTGCCCGCCCCAGGACCGACGCGGAGTCTGCCGAGCGGCGCGATCACCTGGCCGGCTGGACCGGGACCGACGCCACCCGGCTCGACATCCACGCCGCCTCCGAGTCCGCCCACACGGGTTTCGGGAACCAGCACACCGCATCCGCCGGCGTCCACGCCGATGAGACCCAGGTGATTCCGCCGCCGCGCCATGAGCCCGGCGCGGACGACACGGTCGCCGTCATCACCACGACGGCCGTCGGAACCACGATCGTCAACCCGGGCCCGAACGACACCATCCTCATCGGCAGCGGAACCGAGGACGGCAGCAGAACCGAGGACGGCAGCGGCATCGACGACACCGAGAGCACCCAGGTGATCCCATCCGCTGCCCGCTCGCGCAGGACAGACCCCACATCGGACTGACCGCGCTCCCTGCCTACTCCAACTTATAGCGCGACACAGGGCTTGCGGCAAGACCGGGGGCGGGGCGCAGGATGGCTCGGTCAACGCCGTGAGCTGGGTAAATTCGCCGACCGAAGATCGACAAGGGACGGTTGCGGGCCGGAGCGGCGGCGAAGCGAAGGGGATCAGGGGACTCATGTTTGACGTGATCATTGCCGGCGGCGGGCCCACGGGGATGATGCTGGCGGCCGAGTTGCGGCTGCACGACGTACGCGTGCTGGTGGTGGAGAAGGACGCGGCGCCGCCGCCGTTTGTGCGGTCTTTGGGGCTACACGCTCGCAGCATTGAGATCATGGACCAGCGGGGTCTGCTCGAGCGGTTCCTCGCGCACGGGCGACGGCATCCGGTGGGCGGCTTCTTCGCCGGCATCGAGAAGCCCGCCCCGGCGCTCGACTCCGCGCACGCCTACGTCCTGGGCATCCCGCAGACAGTCACCGACCGGCTGCTGGCCGAGCACGCCGCCGAGGCCGGGGCCGAGATCCGGCGCGGGTGTGAAGTGCTGGCACTCACGCAGGACGACTACGGCGTGACCGTCGGGACGAGTGGCGGCGAGGAGCGCGCCCACTTCCTGGTCGGCTGCGACGGCGGCCGCAGCGCGGTTCGCCGGCTGGCTGGTGTCGGCTTTCCGGGGGAGCCGGCCCGGGTCGAGACGCTGCTCGGCGAGATGGAGGTGACCGCTTCGGCCGAGGAGGTGGCTGCCACAACGGCGCGGGTCCGGCTGACCGAGAAGCGGTTCGGTGTCGGGCCGATGGGCGACGGCGTCCATCGTGTGGTGGTCCCGGCCGCCGGAGTGGCCGAGGACAGGGCCGTGCCGCCGACCATCGACGACTTCCGGGAGCAGTTGCGGGCGGTGGCCGGCACCGATTTCGGGGTGCATTCGCCGCGGTGGCTGTCCCGGTTCGGGGACGCCAGCCGGTTGGCCGACCGCTACCGCGCCGGCCGCGTGTTTCTGGCCGGGGACGCCGCCCACGTGCATCCGCCCACCGGCGGTCAGGGGCTCAACCTCGGTCTGCAGGACGCCTTCAACCTCGGGTGGAAGCTCGCCGCCGAGATCAGGGGCTGGGCGCCGCTCGGACTGCTCGACACGTACGAGGCCGAACGCCGGCCGGTGGCCGATGACGTCCTCACCAACACGCGGGCGCAGATGGAGCTGATGAACACCGCGCCCGGTCCGCAGGCCGTGCGGCGGTTGCTGTCGGAGCTGATGGACTTCGAGGACGTGAACCGCCACCTGATCGAGAAGATCACCGGGCTCGGCGTCCGGTACGACTTCGGTTCGGCGGACGACCGGGTCGGCCGGCGGCAGCGGGACGTGCCCGTGACGCGGGGCCGCCTCTATGAGCACATGCGCAGCGGGCGCGGCGTGCTCGTCGGCCGGGTGGACGCGCCGGGGTGGGGCGATCGCGTGGACCGGGTGGCCGGGGCGAGCAACGTCCTGCTTCGCCCCGACGGCCACATCGCCTGGACCGGCGACGATCCCGGCGCGCTGGCGGAGCAGCTCAGCCGATGGTTCGGCGAGGAAGGGAAATGAGGAAGGGAAATGAGGAAGGCCGGCGCCGGGTGGCACCGGCCCTCAATGAAGGGTCGATCAGCGGGTGGGAGTCCGGGTCAGGCGGGCTGGGGCAGGGCGCGGGCGAGGGCACACACGGCCAGCAGGCGGCGCAGCACCCAGTCGTTGGCGATCCAGTCGATCTCGCCGGCCGGCGGGCGCCAGCCGTGCGTGAAGGCGGCGTCGCGCACACCCTCCGCGTACGCGGCGAGCAGCACCGCGGTGAGCGGGCGGACGTCCGACGACAGGCTGTCGCGGATGCCCGCGGCGTGCTGGTCGACGAGGGCCATCAGGCCGGGGTTGGCGTCAGCCTGGACGAGGCCGGCGCCGACGGTGTCGTGCAGCTCGGTCAGGCTGGCGTGGGCGGAACGGTGGGCAGCACGGGCGGCAGCGCCGCTGAACAGGCCATTCATGAGAAGAGACGTTAAGGAGCCACGGGTAGCCAACGGTTCTTCGCACAGGTGCAGCTCGGTTGAAGCTTTTCCGGCGGGGAAAGGAGAGCGGCATGGACGACACGACCGTGGAGGCGCTGGGCAAACTCAGCTCGGCCCTGGAGACGACCGAGCGGGCCCGGGGCCACCTGCACTCGTTCCATCAGCTCACCGGCAAGGCCGACTTCGAGCTGGACGAGGCGGTGGCGCTGTTCCGCAAGGCCGGCCACGACGCGACAGCCGACCGGATCCAGCAGGATCTGATCGGCCGCAACGTCATCCCGGGGCACTGGACGTTCCAGATCCTCGAGGAGTACGACGACACGTACTGGAGCTTCTTCCGTACGGTCGAGAGCGCCGCCCGCGACGAGCTGGCCGACGGGCGGCGGCACCTGTACGAGAGTGCGCTCAAGGAGCGGCGGCGCACCCACGGCAAGCCGGGGCACGAGGCGCGCTGAGGCGGCCTATTCCGCCTCGGCCTGCGCGGGCCGGCGGCGCTGGGCGTCGTCGGCCAGGATGACGGTGGCGACGACCATGGCCACCACGACGGCGAAGAGCCAGGAGGCGTCGTCGATCAGATTGGCGGCCAGCGGGGCCTGGAAAGCGGCGAGCAGAAAGCCCATCCAGGCGAGGCGACGCTGACGATCGGTGAGGAAACCGGCAGAACGCATTCGGACAGTGTGGCTCGCATCGGGTGGATCGCCGTCACCCGTTCGGCCGATTCTCCGTTGTCCGATAGTGCCCTCAGGCTTGCGTCGCCACCGCTCAATAATCGCATTGCTGCTGGTCGCGGCGCTGGCGATCACCGGTTGTGAGAAGGCTGCGACGGTAGCGGCGCCTGAGGCTCGGGAGCACACCGTGACGGGGCCACTGCAGAGCCGGACGATCGCGGCTCGGCTGGTCGTGCCCGACGCGGCCTCTCGCGTGCAGGTGATGCTCGCCAACATTCCGGGGTTGCTGTACCGCGTCACCACGCCGGCCGGGTCCGGTTTGCGGCCGCGGGTGACGCGCCGCGGGGGGCTGGTGCGGGTTGCCCTGCTGCCGACCGGTGAGGACGGGCGGAACGAGGTCCGGATCGTGCTCAACCGGGCCGTACGGTGGGATCTGCGCCTTCCGGCCGGGGCGGGCGAGCAGCGGCTGGATCTGAGCCGGGGCCGCATCACCCGGCTCGTCGCCGGCGCCACCGGCCTGATCGAGCTGCGCCTGCCCGCGCCCTGGGGGACCGTGCCGCTCACCCTGACCGGCGGCGTAGGCACGCTGACCGTCTCGACACCGCCGGCCACGCCTCTGCGCCTGTACCTGGCCGGTGGCGCAGCCTCGGCGCTGACGCCCTGGACCGCCGACGAGGGGCTGCCCCCGGCGACGACCCTGACCCCGGCGATCTGGCCCACCGCCCGCGACCGCTACTGGCTGCGGGCCCGATCGCCGGTCGGCCTGTTGTCGCTGCGTCGTGCCCCCGCTTAGGTTCTGTTTCGTAGTCGGGGTGGGAGCGAGGCGGCCGGGTACCCGCTGGACGCGCACGGAAACGGCCGCCCGGTGACCGGGCGGCCGCTTTTCCCTTGGGAGGAACCCCTGCTCTACAGGCCGGGGCGATCTACGTCGCCGCGCCAGGCGCCGGTCTCGACGCCGCCGCGCTGCTCGATGAACTCCTTGAAACGCTTGAGGTCACCCTTGACCCGGCGGTCGACGATGCCGAGCTTGTCGCCGGCGTTCTCGACGAAGCCCTGCGGGTCGAAGTCCATCTGCACGGTCACCCGGGTGTGGGTGTCGTCGAGCCGGTGGAAGGTGACCACGCCGGCCTGCTTCTCGCCCTCGGTCGACTTCCAGGCCACCCGCTCGTCGGGCAGCTGCTCGGTGATCTCGGCGTCGAATTCCCGCTTGACCCCGGCGATCTCGGTCTTCCAGTGCGTGTGGGTCGCGTCGAGCTGACGGATCTCCTGCACGCCCTCCATGAACCGGGGGAACTCCTCGAACTGGGTCCACTGGTTGTATGCGGTGCGCACAGGAACTTCGACGTCAACGGACTCGGTCACGGTGCTCACGGTGTGAACTCCTCCTGGTTGTGTTACCCCGCCTTACGCACTAACTGGTGCCCGGGTCGGCCGGGGCTAAACGAGGGGCGAGCGGGGTTTTCGGATCGTCGTCGCCCGCCTGGCGCAGCCGGGCCCGCTGCACCTCCGCGTTGACCTGCACACCGAGGAGCACCGCGATGTTCGACAGATAGATCCAGACGAGGAAGGCCATGATCGCGCCGAGACTGCCGTAGGTGCGGTTGTACGAGCCGAAGTTCGCCACGTAGAGGCCGAAGGCGAACGACGCGACGCTCCACACGAGCAGCGAGACCGCCCCGCCCACGGTGAGCCAGCGGAACCGCGGTTGCCGCACGTTCGGGGCGATCCAGAACAGCAGCGACAGCACGATCGTGGCGATGGCGACCAGCACCGGCCAGCGCCCGACCGACCAGAACTGCCGGGCCGTCGAGCCCGCGCCGAGCGCGTCGCCCACCGCGTCCACCAGCGGACCGCTGATGATCAGCCCGGCGCCGATCGAGGCCAGCAGCACCAGCGCCACGGCGGCCAGCAGGATCTCCAGCAGTTGCAGCTTCCACCAGGAGCGGCCCTCGCGGACGCCGTAGATGCGGTTGGACGCCCGCGAGAACGTGGAGACGTAACCGGAGGCCGACCAGAGCGCGAGCAGCAGGCCGAAGCCGAACAGCACCCGGGCCGAGCTCTGCTGCACCAGCAGCGCCTGCACGACCGGGAGCAGGCCGTCGTTGTCGACCACCGAGCCGATGCCGATGTCGCGCAGGATGCCGACGGTGGCGTTGAGCGCCGCCGACCCGTCGGTGACCAGATTGATCAGGGCCACGATCACGACCAGCGACGGGATCAGCGCGGTGACCGTCTGATAGGTCATCGCCGCGGCGTAGTCGGAGCAGTCGTCCTCGATGTAGCCGGCCACGCTCCGCCACATCACCGAGCGCCAGCCGCGCCACCGGAGCTGGCGGAGCTTGAGGGGCAGGGGATGCGGCGTAACGTCGTCGGCGGCCGCCTCGGACTCCCGGTCGACGGTGGGCTCGGTGTCCATGCCGGCTCCTGACAGGTTTTGACGGCAGCTACCCGGGCACGGAGGGCGGCAAACGCAGGGAGTGGACATGCAGAGCGCGGATGCGATCGTGGTCGGAGCGGGACACAACGGATTGGTCGCCGCCAACCTGCTGGCCGACGCCGGGTGGTCGGTGCTGGTGCTGGAGGCGACGCCGCATCCGGGCGGCGCGGTGCGGTCGGGCTACGTGACCGCACCGGGCTATCTCAGTGATCTTTTCAGCTCGTTCTATCCGCTCGGGTTCGCCTCGCCGGTGCTGAACGGTCTCGATCTGGGCGACCACGGTCTGCGGTGGACGCACGCCCCGGACGTGCTGACCCATCTCTTCCCGGACGGCCGGGCGGCCACGATCAACCGCGACCTGACCCGCACGATGGAGTCGCTCGAGACCTTCGCTCCCGGCGACGGCCAGAAGTGGAAGAACGCGTACGACGAGTGGCTGTCGGTCTCCGACGCGATGCTCAACACGATCCTCACCCCGTTCCCGCCGGTGCGGCACGGTGTCGACGTGGTCCGGCGGCTCCGGGTGGGCGGTTCGCTCCGGATGGCCCGGCGTCTGCTCCTCTCCGTACGGGAAATGGGCTCCGAGATGTTCGCCGGTGACGGCGGCACGCTGCTGATGGCCGGGTGCGCGCTGCACACCGACCTGTCGCCCGAGGAGGCCGGGGGCGGCGTGTACGGCTGGCTCCTCGCGATGCTGGGCCAGCAGTACGGCTGGCCGGTGCCCGCCGGCGGCGCCCAGCGGATCACCGACGCCCTGGTGGCCCGGCTCGAGCAGCGCGGCGGCCGGATTGTCTACGACGCGCCGGTCGAGCGGGTGCTGATCGCCCGCGGCCGGGCGATGGGCGTGCTGTCGGCCGGCGAGCCCTACCGGGCCTACCGGGCGGTGATCGCCGACGTGCCCGCGCCCGCCCTCTACCTCGACCTGGTGGGGGAGCGTTGGCTGCCGCCGCGGCTGGTCGAGGACCTGGCCCACTTCCGGTGGGACGGCGCGACGGTCAAGGTCGACTGGGCCGTACGCCGGAAGATGCCCTGGAAGAGCCCGGCCGCCGCCGGCGCCGGAACCGTGCATCTGGGCGCCGACCTCAACGGCCTGACCCGGTACGCCGCCGAACTGGCCACCGACGAGGTGCCGAAACGCCCGTTCCTGTTGCTGGGTCAGATGACCACGGCCGATCCCGGGCACTCGCCCGAGGGCACCGAGTCGCTCTGGTCGTACACGCACCTGCCGCACCGCGCACACTGGGATCCCGACGAGATCGCCGCCCACGTCGACCGCATGGAGGCGGTGGTCGAGGAGCACGCCCCCGGCTTCCGGGCCGAGGTGGTGGGCCGCAACGTCTTCTCGCCGGCCGACATGCAGAACGAGAACCCGTCGCTGGTCGGCGGCGCGCTCGGCGGTGGCACGGCGGCCGCGTTCCAGCAGCTTTTCCTGCGCCCCGTCCCGGGCCTGGGCCGCGCCGACACCCCGGTCGACCGCCTGTTCATGGCCAGTTCGTCGGCCCATCCGGGCGGTGGCGTGCACGGCGCTCCCGGCAGCAACGCGGCACGCGCCGCCCTGGCCCGCGACCGGGCCCTGCTGGGCGACGCCTATCGCGGAGTGATCAACGCCAGCCACCGTGCGGTCTACGCCTGAGTCGCCGCGCCGCGACAGCGGCCTGGAGAGCCGGCCAGAAGCGTAACCGGTGCGAGCTGTCCGCGGCTGCGAGCACCGCAGCCAGCGCAGGACGGTCCTCGGGAGCTACGAACGCTATGACCAGCAGCAGGGGAACCACGGCGCTCAGCAATTCGGCGGTGACGCATAGAACCACCACGAGAGCGATGGCGACGATTACGATGAGTGGAACGTCCATGTCAGTGCGCTCCCACCGCAGCCGCTGTCAGGAGGACCAGAGCGGCACTCAGGCAAAGGATCACCGTGCAAACCGCGGCGACCGCTCGAATCAGGGGACCGATCGGAATCACGAGCTGTTTCACCTGGTGGAGTGCTAAGAAGAGACACAGCGCGGCGATGAGGAGGTAGGCCGTGCCCGTTATCGAGAGGGCACTGTTACTGATCTGTGTCGCGAGGTTCATGCCTGCCTCCTTGTCCTGAGTGGATCGATGAGGTAGATCACACAGCGTGTCCTTTGCTTCAGGGTGAAGTCAGAGGGCTTGCCGCGCCAGGGCATATGCAGGTGACGCGAATAAAGGACATTGCCTCCTTTAATGGCCACATGGCAGGGTGACACGTAACTGAGCGCCACCTAGCTGGTTGGCATTCGTTGTTCAGGCATCGCATTCTGGACCGTGCATAAATAAGATCAGAACGGACTGAAGAACCTGATGACTGAGCTCAACGAAGCGGCTGGCGCCACCAAGATGATCTTGAAGGAGATCGCCGCGTCCTGTACGGGTGGCAGCTGCCCGACGGTCTATCGCACCGACCGGGGCACCGTGCTGGTCCAGGGCTACGCCGTCACGAGCAGTCAGGCCGGCATCGACCTGCCGCCGGGCGAGTTGCTCGTCGAGGTGCCGGCTGATCTCCTTGCCGCGGCGGTGCGTGCGGAGGGCTGACCGGCCGGTGACCGCACGAGGGGCCACGCCAGAGGAGTCTTCGATTGAGCAGCGAACCGCTCTCCGCCAATGGCGGCTCGACGTCGGCACCTGTCGGCGTGGTCCTTCATCGTCTTCGTACCGAAGCCGGTATCACCGGACAGCAACTCGGCCAGATGGTCAGAATGAGTCAGTCCAAGATCTCTCGCATCGAGACGGGAGCGGTGACGGTCTCGCCCCGCGACGCAGGTCGGCTGGCCCGGGCGCTGGGGGCGTCGCCAGAGACGATCGCATGGGTTACCGAGCAAGCAGAACTGAGCCAGAATCGGCTCACCGACATGCGATCGGCGACTGGATCGATCATCGTGTCCGGCCGCTCGGTCGCCAGCACCGAGAGCGGCGGTCGTGAGTTCAGAGTGTTCCAGCCCGTAGTTGTGGTCGGTCTCGCGCAAACCGCGGAATACGCGCGAGCGGTGCTCCTGGGGGTCCATGACGCTCGCAGAGCTGCCTTTCCGGATCTCGGCGAGATCGTCGTGGCCGAAGCTGTGTCGGCCCGGGTGCGACGGCAGGAGGTCCTGAACAACCCGGATTGCCGGTTCTTCTTTGTCATGACCGAGTCGGTCCTCAGCAATGCGATCGTCGCGCCCGAGTTCATGCTGGCGCAGATCAAGAGGCTCCAGCAGTTGGCGGACCGGCCCAACGTCGAGCTGAAGATCATCCCGACCGCCGGATCCTGGTCGATCCTTCACCTGCACGGGTTCGAGGTGATTGACGACGGACGGGTGGTGATCGACGTCCTGAACACCTCGATCATCACGAGCGGGTCGCAGGACGTGACGCTCTACCGGCACGCCTTCGACGAGCTGGACCACAGTGCGACGGGCGAGATCCGTCCCATTTTGGAGAGCTACCGCCGCCACTACCTCAAGCAGCTCTACTGACTGCGGACGGTGCGGCTGCGCTCGGCGACGTCGGCCAGCCGGCGCAGCGACTCGATGTTGCGGCGGTGCAGGACGAGGTCGTTGAGCTTGTTCCGCACCGCCAGCAGCGGGCCCCGCTCGAAGTCCTCGTGCATGATCACCTTGGTCGCGCCCTCGCCGGCGGGTTCCAGGTGGATGTCGACCACGGCCTCGCCCAGCGGCCACAGCCCGGCGTTGAGGCGCAGCCGGCGGCCCGGCTCCATCGCCAGCACCTCGGACTTGTCGTGCAGCGAGAGCGGCCACGGGCCGGCCTTGTGGTGCAACCGCGAACCCACCTCGGGCCAGTTCGGGTCGACGTCGCGGATGTGCACGGTGCCGACGACCCAGTCGCTGTAGGTCCAGCCGTCGGCGAGGACGGCGAACACCCGGTCCGGCGGAGCTTGAACAGTACGCTGAACGATGGCCACGGCGTGGACATACCCTGCGGGACGACGCCGTAACAGAGGGGCCCAGGTTTACGGATCCGGCAGCCGGGCATCAGCCTCCCGCAACCACTGCACTACGGAGGGGACCTCGTGCGCATCGCCATGATTTCCGAGCACGCCAGCCCTCTGGGTGACGGCGGCCAGCACACTCATGTCGCCGGCCTGTCCGCGGCCCTGGCTGAGCTCGGTCACGAGGTGTGCGTCTACACCCGGCGCGACGACCCGGCGACGCCCGAGGTGGTCACCACCCCGGGCGGCCTGCGCGTCGTTCACGTGACCGCCGGCCCGCCCCACTTCCTGCCGCCCGACCTGCTGCTGCCGCACATGGGCGAGTTCGCGCGGTCGCTCGAGCAGAGCTGGCGCATCGGCGAGTGGCTGCCCGAGGTCGTGCACGCCCACTTCTGGACCAGCGGTCTCGCCGCCGTCACCGCGGCCCGCCACTTCGGCATCCCCGTCGTGCAATCGTTCCACGAGCTCGGCCAGATCCAGGCCGGCAACGGGCAGCCCACGCGTACGGGCTACGAGCGCGCCCTGGGCCGGGCGGTCGACCGCGTGGTCGCCCAGAGCCAGGACGAGGTGCAGGGCCTGGTCCGCATCGGCGTGCCCCGCGCCCGGCTGACCGTCGTGCCGGCCGGCGTCGACAGCGCCCGGTTCACCCCCGACGGCCCGGCCGCCGACCGCGACCCCGAGCGTCCCCGCATCCTGTCGGTGGGCCGGCTCGTCGAGCGCAAGGGCTTCGGCGACGTGCTCCAGGCGATGCGCTACGTGCCCAACGCCGAGGTGGTGGTTGTCGGCGGCCCGCCGGCCGACCAGTTGACCGCCGACCCGGGCGCCCGCAAGCTGCGCGCGCTGGCCGAGAAGCTCCAGGTGTCCGACCGTTTCCGGCTCATCGGCGGGGTGCCCGCGGGCGACATGCCGAGCTGGTACCGCTCGGCCGACGTGCTTGTCGCGGCGCCGTGGGAAGAGCAGTTCGAGGCGTCCGCGCTCGAGGCGATGGCCTGCGGCGTGCCGGTGATCGGGACGGCGGTGGGCGGGCTCACCGAGACGGTGGTCGACGGCCTGACCGGCGACCTGGTGCCGGCGCGCGACCCGCGGGCGCTCGGCGGCGCGCTGCGCCGGCTGGTCAACGACAAGGTGCGGCGATTCGCGTACGCCACGGCCGCGCTCGACCGGGCCCGGCAGGCGTACTCGTGGAAGCGCGTCGCGGCCCAGGTCGGCTCCGTCTACTCGGCGGTCACCGGCCTGCGCAAGAGCAACAACCCGAGCAGCGCCGAGGAAGCCATGGCGTAGGCCGTCATCCACCAACTGGTGGATGAGCGGTGGAGCGAGCTGGTCGATTCGTGACCCCGGTCCTCTTGGGACGCTCGACGCATGACAGTCATCGAGGTCCGTAACCTGCGCAAGGCGTACGGGGACACGGTTGCGGTGCGGGACGTCTCGCTCACGGTGGAAGCCGGCGAGATCTTCGGCATTCTCGGTCCCAACGGCGCCGGCAAGACCACCACCGTCGAGAGCATCGCGGGACTGCGCGAGCCCGACGGGGGCTCGATCCGGGTGCTCGGCCGCGACCCGGGCGACCGTTCGCTGCGCAACGATGTCGGCGTCCAGCTCCAGGAGAGCGCCCTGCCGGACAAGCTCACCGTCCGGGAGGCGCTCGAGCTGTACGCCTCCTTCTATCCGGAGCCGGGCGACTGGCGGGCGCTGACCCGGGAACTCGGCCTCGGTGAGAAGCTGAGGACGTCGTACGCGAAGCTCTCGGGGGGTCAGAAGCAGCGCCTCTCGATCGCGCTGGCGCTGATCGGGAACCCGAAGATCGCGATCCTCGACGAGCTGACGACCGGGCTCGACCCGCAGGCCCGCCGCGACACGTGGGATCTGATCGAGGGCGTACGGGCCGCCGGCGTCACGATCGTGCTGGTCACCCACTTCATGGAGGAGGCCGAGCGCCTCTGCGACCGGCTCGCCGTGATCGACCGCGGCGAGGTCGTGGCGCTGGACACCCCGGCCGGGCTGATCGCCGGGATGGACACCGAGCAGCGGATCCGCTTTCGCCCGTCCGCCCCGTTCGACGACGCGTTGCTGCTCGCCCGGCCCGAGGTGCGCACGGTGCGCCGGCACGGCAGCCAGATCGAGGTCGTCGGCGCCGGCAACCTGCTGCACGCCGTCACGTCCGTGCTCGCCGTCAACGAGATCATCGCCGCCGACCTGCGGATCGAGCAGGCCAGCCTGGACGACGCGTTCGTCCAGCTGACCGGCCGGTCCGTGAAGGAGTAGTCCCGATGCGCGTCTTCGCCAAGCTGACCCTGACCGAACTCAAGCTGTTCCTGCGTGAGCCGGTCTCCGCCTTCTTCGTCCTGCTCTTCCCGACGGTGCTGGTGGTGATTCTGGGCAGCATCCCGTCGTTCCGCGAGCCGAGCGCCGACATCGGCGGGCGCCGGGTCATCGACCTCTACGTCAGCATCGCCGTGGTGCTCACTCTGGCCATGGTCGCCATCCAGGTCGCCCCGGCGGTGCTGGCCACGTATCGGGAACGGGGTGTGCTGCGCCGGCTGGCGACCACCCCGGTGTCGCCGCTGAAGCTGCTGGGCGCGCAGCTGGCGATGTTCGGGATCACCGCGATCGTGTCGACCGCGCTGGTGCTGGCCGTCGGGCGCCTGGCCTTCGACGTGGCGCTGGCCTCGCAGTTCGGCGGCTTCGTGCTGGCGTTCCTGCTCACCACGGCGGGCACTCTCGCGATCGGCCTGTTCGTGGCGGCGGTGGTGCCCACCGGCAAGGCGGGCAGCTCGGTCGGCACGATCCTGTTCTTCCCGCTGATGTTCTTCGCCGGGCTGTGGACGCCGCGCGAGGTCATGCCCGGCGTGCTGCAGCGGATCGCCGACTTCACCCCGCTCGGCGCGGGCCAGCGGGCGCTCGGCGACGCGATGACGGGCAGCTGGCCCAACCTGCTCTCCGCTACGGTTCTGGTGGGGTACGTGGCCGTGTTCGGGGTTCTCGCGGTCCGTACGTTCCGCTGGTCGTGAGCGGTCCGCGTCGTGACGGAGGTGCGGTGAAGTGACGGAAGGGTCGACGTCAGCCCGGGTGGAACGGATCATGGGCCGGCTGCCGTACGTCGCGCTGGCGGCCTCGATCGTGCTGGTGGTGGCCGGCTCCTCGGTCGGCGTTCCGCACAAGTCCTGGCTGTTCGTCGGCCTCTCCGTCCTCGCCACCGCCGGCTGGCTGGTCTGGTGGGTCGCCCTGCACCCCGAGTGGGAGCAGGACGAACGCAAGATGATCGTCTTCTTCCTGGGCCTGGCCGCCCTGATCTATCTGCTCGTCTGGACCAGTCCGCTCTTCGGGTTCTTCGCCTGGAGCGGTTACATCCTCACCACGTACGGCTTGAAGAGCTGGCGGCGGCTGGCGGCCGGCACGCTGGTCGCCGGGGCCGGCGCCGTCTCGCAGATCGGCGGCTTCCCCAGCCTCGGCGAACCGGGCATCCTGCCCGTCTTCCTCGTCCTGCTGGCGATCAACATCGGGGTCGCCAACGTCATGATCTGGGTGACCATGTGGACCCTGGAACAGACCGAGAAACGGGCCCGCATGATCGACGAGCTCGGCGTGGCGAACGCCAAACTCGCGTCGGCGCTCAAGGAGAACGCCGGCCTGCACGCCCAGCTGCTGGCCCAGGCCCGCGAGGCCGGCGTGCTCGACGAGCGGCAGCGGATGGCCGGCGAGATCCACGACGTGCTCGCCCAGGGTCTCACCGGCATCGTCACCCAGCTCGAGGCGGCCGAGGCGGCGACGGCCCGGCCCGACGACCAGGGGCGGCACCTCGACAACGCCAAGCGGCTCGCCCGTGACAGCCTCACCGAGGCGCGGCGGTCGGTGCAGGCGCTGCGACCGCAGAACCTGGAGGGCTCCGGCCTGCCCGAGGCGATCGACGAGGTCGTCCGGGAATGGACCCGGGTCCACGAGGTGAACGCCGAGCTGATCACCACCGGCACCCGCCGGGCGCTGCTGCCCGAGATCGAGGCGGCGCTGCTCCGTACGGCGCAGGAAGCCCTGGCCAACGTGGCCCGGCACGCAGCGGCGGGCCGGGTCGGCCTGACGCTGTCCTACATGGAGGACGTGGTGACCCTGGACGTGCGCGACGACGGCGACGGCTTCGACCCCGCCCTGCCGCCGGTGCTGAACGCGCAGGGCGGGTACGGCCTGGCCGCGATGCGTGAGCGGCTGGCCCGCATCGCAGGCAGCCTCGAGATCGAGTCCGAGCCCGGCAGCGGCACCGCCCTCTCGGCCTGCGTGCCGGCCATCGTGATCGGCGCCGCCGCGTGATCGGCCTGGTCATCGTCGACGACCATCCCGTGGTCCGGGACGGGCTGCGCGGCATGTTCACCGGCGACAGCCGCTTCGAGGTGCTGGGCGAGGCCGGCGACGGGCGCGAGGCGCTGGCGGTGACCGGCTCCGTCGACCCCGACGTCGTGCTCATGGACCTGCGCATGCCCGGCATGGACGGCGTGACGGCCATCAAGGCGCTGGTCTCGCGCGGGTCCCGGGCGCGCGTCCTCGTGCTGACGACGTACGACACCGACGCCGACGTGCTGCCGGCGATCAAGGCGGGCGCCACCGGCTACCTGCTCAAGGACGCGTCCCGCGACGAACTCTTCCGGGCCGTCGAGGCGGCCCACCGGGGCGAGTCGGTGCTCTCGCCGGCGGTCGCCGGGCGGTTGATGGGCAGCCTGCGTTCCCCGGCCCAGGAGCCGCTGAGCCAGCGCGAGCTCGAGGTGCTGGGCCTGATCGCGCGGGGCAACTCCAACAAGGAGGCCGCGTCACGCCTGTTCATCAGCGAGGCCACCGTGAAGACCCACCTGCTGCACGCGTACGCGAAACTCGGCGTCCGCGACCGCGCCGCCGCCGTGGCCGTCGCCTTTGAACGCGGCCTGCTGTAACCGGCGCTGCGGCGGGGTAGCCACGCTGGCGGCGCATGGAGCTGCTCGCACGTTCGTGCACTGACGCATCGCGATTGTGCTGCTGGGCGGTGGTCACGCGCCCGGCAGACCGGCGATCACGCCGAGCAGGGCCACGGCGCCCGGCAGGACGAACAGGGTGCCGTCGCCGGCCGCACGACGCCGAGCCGTTCCAGCTTGCGCCACACCGCGATCCGAGGCCGCGACGGCTCGCGCGGCAGAGGGTAGACCAACAGCACCCACTGCCCGGGACCCGCCACGGCCTCGATGTAACCATGGTTACAGCCAGGCTGCCGAGGTGCGACTCAGCGCTCGATCATTCGCATCTGTTCCTCGGTGTGGTGGCCGCCCTCGGCCACGGGCAGCGCGGTGAGGGTCGCGATCTGGTCGGGCGTCAGCGTGACGGCGTCGGCGGACGCGTTCTCCTCCACCCGGCTGACCCGCTTGGTGCCGGGGATGGGCACGATGTCGCCGCCCTGGGCCAGCAGCCAGGCCAGCGCCACCTGGGCCGAGGTTGCGCCCACCTGGTCGGCCACCGCCCGCACCTGGTCGGCGAGGCGCACGTTGCGCTGGAAGTTCTCGCCGGTGAAGCGCGGGTGGTTCTTGCGGAAGTCGTTGTCGTCCAGCTTCTCGACGTCGGCCGGGGTGCGCAGTGCGCCGGTGAGGAAGCCCCGGCTCAGCGGCGAGTAGGCGACCAGGCCGATGCCGAGCTCGCGCAGCAGCGGCAGGATCTCCTCCTGGTCGCGGGTCCACAGCGAGTACTCCGACTGCAGCGCCGTGACCGGGTGCACGGCGTGCGCCCGGCGGATGGTGCCGGCCCAGGCCTCGGACAGACCGACGTACCGGATCTTGCCTTCGGTCACGAGCTGGGCGAGGGCCCCCATGGTGTCCTCGATCGGCGTGTCCGGGTCGACGCGGTGCTGGTAGTACAGGTCGATGTGGTCGGTGCCCAGCCGCTTCAGCGAGCCCTCCACCGCCGTACGGATGCTGTCCGGGCTGCTGTCCGCCCCGCCGGCGCCCCGTCCGGTGTGCGAGATCAGGCCGAACTTGGTCGCCAGCACCACCCGGTCGCGGCGGCCCCGCAGCGCCCTGCCGACCAGCTCCTCGTTGACGTACGGGCCGTAGACCTCGGCCGTGTCGATCAGGGTGACGCCGAGGTCGATCGCCCGGTGAACGGTCCGGATGGATTCGGCGTCGTCGCTCCCGGCGCCGCTGTAGCCGTGCGACATCCCCATCGCACCCAGGCCGATCCGGCCGACTTCGAGTGCGCCGAGCTTCGCGGTACGCATGATGTGTCCTCCGTGTAGTCGTGTGTCAGGACCCGCCGGGGGCCGGGTGGTTCACGCTTCGGGGATCGGCCGGCCGAACGTCTCGAGGGTGACGGCCTCGGGCTCCGGGCCGCCGCGCCGGCCGGTGTCGAGAGCGTCGATCGCGGCGACCTCGCGCTCGTTGCCGTAGGCGGCCGCGGTGTCGATGTGCCGGTAGCCGGTCGACAGCGCGGCCAGGACGGCGTCGCGGGTCTCGTCCGGCGGCGTCTGGAACACGCCGAGGCCGATCGCGGGCATCTCGACGCCGTTGTTCGACGTCAGGTTCGGAACGATGGTCATGGAGCGTTTCCTTTCGGCTTCGGCGAAGGTCCCGCCCTTCCCCAAGCGGTACCCGGCCTGACCCCAGCAAACACCGCTCCGGCGCCTCCAGGGAGTTTCTACCGGAGGGGGTAACGGCAGGGACCCCCTCCGGCCGAGATGCGTGCCTAGCCTGGATTCATGAACAACAGCGAGGTACGGGCGTTCCTGACCTCCCGCCGGGCGAAGGTGACCCCGGAGCAGGCCGGCATCCCCGCGTACGGCAGCCGCCGGGTCGCCGGGCTGCGCCGCGGTGAGGTCGCTGCCCTCGCCGGGGTCAGCGTCGAGTACTACACGCGGCTGGAGCGCGGCAATCTGGCCGGCGTCTCCGACAGCGTCCTGAACGCTGTGGCCCGCGCGCTCCGGCTCGACGAGACCGAGACCGAGCACCTGTACCACCTGGCGCGCGCAGCCGGTCCCACGCCGGCCCGCGCCCGGGTACGCCGCGACAGCGCCCCGGAGATCCGGCCGTCCGTCCGCCGCATGCTCGATTCCATGACGGCGCCCGCGTTCCTGCGTAACCACCGCTTCGACATCCTCGCCGTGAACCCGCTCGGGAGGGCTCTGTACGCGCCCGTGTTCGCCGCGAACCCGGCGGCGCTGCCGGTCAACTCGATGCGGTTCACCTTTCTCAACCCGCATGCCCAGGCGTTCTACCCGGACTGGGCGCAGATCGCCCGCTCCGCCGTCGCCGCGCTGCGCATGGCCGCCGCCCAGCACCCGGACGACCAGCACCTGATGAACCTGATCGGCGAGCTGTCCATGCGCAGCGAGCCGTTCCGCGGCTGGTGGGCGGCTCAGGACGTCTACGTGCACCGGCACGGCAGCAAACGGTTCCGGCACCCGGCCATCGGTGAGCTGGACCTGGACTTCGAGGCGCTCGCCCTGACCGGCGACCGAGCGCTGACGGTGGTGACCTACTCCGCCGAGCCGGGAACCCCGTCCGGCGACGGCTTGGAACTGCTGGCCACGTGGGCTGCGACGCAACAGAGCACCGCGACCGTTCAGCGGCGGGGCTCACCCCGGTAGGTGCCGAACGACCACAGGTTGCCCTCCGGGTCGCGGGCCCGGAAGTCGCGGGAGCCGTAGTCGGTGTCGTACGGGGCCTCGAGGATCTCGGCGCCGGCCTTGGCTGCCCGCTCGTGCAGGGCGTCGATGTCGTCGGCCACCACGTAGCAGCCGAACGTGCCCGGCTTGAGCGGCCACGCGTCGTCCGGTCCGCCGCGATCGGACCCGAGCATGATGCCGCCGCCGAGCGGCCAGGCCAGCTCGGCGTGCTCGACGCGGTCGCCACTTCCGTGCACGGCCACCTCTTCGAAGCCGAACGCGTCGACGAGGAAACGGATCAGGGCGCGGGCGTCGGCGGCCCGCAGGGTCGGCCACACCTGCGGTGGCGGTGTCTTCGCATCAGTCATGTGCCCCATCGTGCGCGGGCTGGAGCCGTACGGCTTGGATGAAATCGAACTGGTCGGCGATCCACTCGGACGGGGTGCAGCCGGCCAGCGCGCGGAACTCGCGTACCAGGTGGGACTGGTCGGCGTAGCCGTGTGCGGCCGCGACCTCGGCGATGAGCGCCCCGGGGTGCAGGGCACGACGGGCCCGGTCGAAGCGGGCCACCCGGGCTGTCTCCTTCGGGCGCAGCCCGACCTCGGCCCGGAAACGGTTGGTCAGGTGCCGATCGCTCCAGCCGACCTCCGCGGCCACGTTCCGCACCGGTGTGCCCCGGACGATGCGCTGGTAGGCGTACGTGATCTCGGGCCGGACCGGGTTCTCCGCCAGCCTGGCCCGGAAGGCGTCGTCCAGCAGCGCGAACCGGCTCGGCCAGTCCGGCGCGGAGCAGAGTCGTTCGCGGATCCCGGCCACCGCGGCCTCGCCCAGCACCGCCGCCGCGTCCACGTCCAGGCCGGCCAGTTCGGCGGCCGGCACACCCAGCAGCGCCCGGCAGCCCAGCGGCCGCAACGCCACCTGCACCCCGGACTGCCGCCCGTCGTGCACGATCACCGCGGGCGTCAGATGCAGCCCCCCGACCAGCGCGTCGTAACTTCCCGGCCGCTGCCCCGGGTCGGGATGGGCGGCCATGACCAGCGGCTCGTCCAGGGTCAGAATCATCGTCAGGTACGGCGAGGGCAGCCCGAGGTGACGCATCGGCGCGACGCCGCGCTGGCGATATCCCGAGTACGACTCGACGTAGGCCCCCAGCGCAGCGGCCGGCCGGGCCTGCACGTACTCGTCGACGACCATCATCCGACCCTACGTCCGGGCGGCCCGGCGCGGCGCACCCGTCGTGCCGGGGTACGGCACGCCGGGTGCGCCGCCGGATCAGTCGGAGAAGACCTTGGCCAGGTCGTCCCGGAAGGCGCGTTCGCTGTCGGTGACCGTCTCGCCGCCGAGTCCGAGGACACCGCCGGTCGAGGCGGCGCCGACGACGCTCTCGGCGATCTCGACGAGCCAGTGCTTGTACGTCTCGGCGTCGGCCTGCTCGGCCTTGGCGACCAGCAGTGCGTTGGCCTCGGCGGCCCGGCCGAGCACGTCCTCGGCGTACGCGATGGGGTCGCTGGGCTCGATGACCGGAGGCTCCTCACCCAGCTCGGGGTCGCCCGACCGGGACACGATGGCCCCGGCCACCGCCGCGACCAGCGGACTGGCCGATGCCCGGGCGTCCGAGATCACGTCGATCCCGGCCGCCGTCTCGGCGCGGGTCTTGCGGGTGCTGTCGGGGGTGGCGGCACTGGCCGCGGTGAGCACCGACTGCGGCAGGCCCACGAGCAGCCCCCACTCCGAGTCGTTGAAACCCAGCATCGAGTACAGCGGTTCGTCGCTCACGGTGAATCCTTCGGTTGGCAGTCTTTGCTGGCTGTCTTATACCCCACCGGCCGTCAGCTCGATCACACGCCGAAGATCTGACCGGTACGGGTCGAGGTGAGGCTCGGGCGTGCCGGTCCACGGCCCGTCCAGATCGGGCCGCTTCCGGGCCACGTGCAGGGCGTACGCGGAGTGTTGATCCCGGGCGTTCTCACCCTCGGTGACCTGTTCGCCGACGGCCCGCCGGGCCGCCCAGCACAGCTCGATCCGCTCCCGCAGCCACAGCGGCGCGACCTCGGCCCGCGCGGCCGCCGTCGGCACGTCGGCCCCGGCCAGCACGGCGATCCGATCGGCCAGCCCGCGCTGACCGTGCCGGTCGGCCAGCCGCTCGAACCGGGTCCACTCCCGCCCCATCGACCCCAGGCGCTCACCCCAGCCCTCCAACACGAGCATGCGCACCGCGCGCGCCGACTCCCGGAGGTTGTTCGTCGCGGTCGCCTCGTCCGGGTCGCCCGCGAGCTCCGCCGCCGCCAGCGCCTGTTGCCGCCACTGCGCGAGGCGCGCGGTCACCACAGCCGGGTGAAACCGCAGCTCGGTCAGCCACGCCACGAACCCGCCGGTCAGCTCGTCGCCCGGATCGCCGGCCCGGCCGCCGTACGCCTTGTCGATCCCGTGGAACCACCGGCGGTCCGCCGCGATTCGCCCGGCCAGCGCCTCGGCCCCCGCCGCCATCACCGCACGGATCTCGTCGACGGTGAAGGCGATCCACGCGAGATCGAGCGTCTGCGCCCGCCCCGACCCGGCCCACCAGTCCACCATCGCGGCCTGCCCGGCCGCCGTCGCGGCTGCCGCCCCCGGGTCGTCGTAGATCGGCAGCAGATCGATGTCCGACATCGGCCGCGGCTCCCCGCGCCCGACGCTGCCGCCCACCACGAACCCGTGCACCCCGGGAATCCGCCCGAGCACAGTCACCGCTTCCCGGGTCCGCTCATCGATCAACTGCCGCCACCGCGGACTGGGAAACATCGCCCGACCCTATCCCCGCTCAGCTCCGCGGGATTCCGGGCGAATCATTCTCAGCTCCGCCAGAGCCGGGCCTCAGCTCCGCCAGAGCTGAGGCCGAGTCCTTCTCAGCTCGGCGAGAGCCCAGCCGAGTCCTTCTCAGCTCGGCGGGAGCACGGCCGACAGAGAGGCATGGCAGCGACTTCCCGGAACGACGATGAGCTGCTCCGGTTCGCCGACCGCGCACGAGATGCGGGCGATCTGGCCGGAGCGGCCGGGCTCTATCAGCGGGCCGCCCTGCGCGGTTCGGCCGAGGCGTACGCGGAGCTCGGCTTCATCCTGCGCAGCATGGGCGACAGCGCGTACGCGGAGACCGCCTTCCAGCGTGCCGCCGAGGGTGGCCACGGTCTCGGCTGGTACGGGCTCGGCCTGCTGCGCACCGAGGCCGGCGACACCGAGCAGGCGGACGTCCTGTACCGGCGGGCCGCCGAGGCCGGTCACGCCGGGCGGCTCGCGGACGTGTGACCCAACGCTCGCGAACGTGCGACTCAACGCTCGCGAACGGACGGTGACTCACGGCTTACGGACGTGTGACTCAAGGCTCGCGAACGGACGGTGACTCACGGCTTACGGACGTGGGACTCAAGGAGGCTCACGGACGTGGGACTCACGGCTCGCGGCCGTGTGATTTCAAAGGGCCGTCCGCGACCGCCTCCTCCGAAACGGGTGAGGCGGTCGCGGTCGCGAGCGGGGATGCTCGGCCCATGGACGATCTGCCGGGCATGGTCAACTCGCTGACCGAGACGGAGCTGCTGCTCTTCCGCGAGGCCGAGCCGGGGAATCTGGCCGGGCTCGACAAGGACGGCCTGCTCGAAGTGCACAACCGCATCCGGCGGGCCCGCGACAAGCACCAGAAGGTGTACCGCCGGCAGGCCGCCGCCCGGGTCGGCGAGGTCGGCGCGCGGGGCCGGGCGTACCCGAAGAACACACGCAGCCGGGCCAAGGCCGAGGTCTTCGAGGACGCGCTGGCCCGGGTCAGCGAGGCGGTCGCGGCGGCCGCCCGGACCAGCGTCGAGGCGCTCCGGGCGGAGCGGCTGGCCGAGGCACGGCAGCCCGGCAACGTCGACCCGCCGGGCCCGCCGCGCCCGCGCAACGAGACCCGCGCCGCCCAGCGCACCGACCGGCAGCCCGACCACCCGGGCCTGCCCAAGCAGCGCGCCTCCACCCGGGCCACCGGCGCCCGTCGCCAGGCCCGCCGCGACAGTCGATAGCGCCTCAACGCGCCTTCGCCGCGGAGCTGGACCGGATCATCGCGGCGAACTTCACCGGCGACTACTGGGACATCTCCCTGCCGAACCGGCTGGACACCTCGTCGTCGCGGTCCCCGGTGCTGTTCGCCTACCAGGCAGCACTGAACATCCTCGACGCCGAGATGCTCTTCGGTGACCAGCGGATCCGTGACCTGCTCGATCCCTCGGTAAAGCCCGCCAAGGGCGTCGATCGTGACAACCTGTTCCACCGCAAGACGCTCGCCGGGCTGGGCATCACCGACCGGCGCCAGGTCAACGCCATCGCCAATATGGCCTACTTGACGTGGCCGGCGCACGGAAAGTCCAACACCGACGCGCCGTACGACTACTGGCCGAGAATCACCAACGCGATGGACCCGAGGGTGCTCGAACGGCAGGTGCGATGGCACGCCCTGCCGGTCGGCTGGGAACAGCTGGACTATCCGACCTTCCTGGAGCGCCGGCGCCAGCTGATCGCCCGGGTCGTCCGTGAAGCGTTCGAGACATTGACCGGAGAACGTCCCGCCTACGTGCCGACCACCCCGGCCGACATGATCGCCGCCGGCGAGTCCCAGAGCACCGAATTCAAGGCCAGCGCCCGTTGGAACGTGCACACCCAGCAGCCCGACAAGTCGCTACGGCACAACATCGTCAAGGCCGTCTGCGGCTTCCTCAACGGCGAGGGCGGCAACCTGTTCATCGGCGTCGCCGACGACGCGACGATCCTCGGCGTTGAGAACGACCTCACCACTCTGGGATCGCAGGCGAACGTTGACGGCTACGAACTCTTCGTGCGCCAACTACTCGACGGCAGCCTGTCCGCGCCGACCGCGACCACCGTCCGCATCCGCTTCCCGGAGATCGCCGGGCGGATCGTCTGCCAGATCAGCGTCGCTGCCGCGGGCAAGCCGGTGTTCGCACAGCCCAGCAAGGGCGGCAACGACGCCACCGACTTCTGGGTCCGGGTCGGCAACGCCACCAAACAGCTCCACGGCGACGACCTTCTCCGCTACCAGGAGGAACACTGGGGGTGAGTTGCCGTCGATACAGTTGATCCGCGGCGCCGCATCGGCGCCGGGAAATTCGAGTGGGCTACGCTCGGTCGAGAAGCTCCTGCTGGACGACGACAGGTACGGACAAAGTCTTGTAACCGACACTGTCGAACAGGACGGTCATCCGCTCCTCCTCGTAGCCCATCACCGTGCCCGGCCCCCATTCGCCGTGGCGGACCTTGGCGTGTACGGGGAACGGCTCGTCGGTGGTGGCCTCGACCGTCTCGGCGGCGGTGCCCTCGGCGCAGTTGTCGCAGTGGCCGCACGGCTGGGACAGGTCTTCGCCGAAGTAGGCCAGCAGGGTCTGCGTACGGCAGGCCCGGGTCTCGGCGAAGCCCCGCATCATGTCGGTGCGGGAGCGGGAAACGACCTGCTGACGCTCGTGTTCCTTGACCGCGGCGGTGGCCGCGGCCGCGGGCAGGGGAGCGAAGATCGGCACCGTGAGCTTGCTGCCACGGCCGGTGGTCACCGCGCCGACCTGTTCGAGCAGGTTGAGGTACGAGCCGAGTTTGCGCGGGCCGAGCCCGGTGGCCTCCTTCAACTCGGTCTTGGTCTTCGGGCCCGAGCGCACCGCCGCCGCCAGCTCGCGCAGCTCGACCTCGTCGGGGGAGCCGCCGGTGAAGAAGCGCTGGATCGCCTCGTCCTCGGAACGCCACAGCAGCAGCGCCTGCGCGGGGTCGTCGTCGCGGCCGGAACGGCCGATCTCCTGGAAGTAGCTGTCGGGGGAGTCGGGCAGGGCCATGTGGGCGACCCAGCGGATGTTCGCCTTGTCGATGCCCATGCCGAACGCCGACGTCGCCACCATGATGTCGACCTTGTCGGCGGTGAAGGCCTCGTGCTTCTGTTCGCGGGCGCCCGCGGCCATGCCGCCGTGGTAGAAGTCGGCCGGGTAGCCGGCGTCGGTCAGGCGCTCGGCCAGTTCCTCGGCCGCCCGCCGGGTGGCGACGTAGATGATGCCGGGGCGCGGCGCCGAGTCGAGCAGGGCCGTCAGCTTGCGCCAGCGGTAGTTCTCGTCGGGGCAGTACGCCACCTCGAGGAAGAGGTTCCTGCGGTCGAGGCCGGAGACGTGGATCTCGGGTTTGTCCAGGTGCAGGCGCTCGATGATGTCGTCGCGCACCGGTGGCGAGGCGGTCGCGGTCAGCGCGAGCACCGGCGGCCGGCCGATGCCCTTGATGAGGTCGCCCAGCGCCAGGAACTCGGGGCGGAAGTCGTGGCCCCAGGCCGAGATGCAGTGCGCCTCGTCCACGGCGACCAGGCCGGGGCGGAGCGACTTGACCTCGGCCATCCGCTCGGGGTCGCTGAGCTGTTCGGGCGTGATGAACAGGAACTCGGCGCGACCGGCGCGGATCTCCTCGATCGCCTCGCGCTGCTGCGCCGGCGTCTCGGCCGAACTGACCCGCACCGCGCGGATCTTCGGGTCGTCGCGCTCGTTGAGGGCGGCGATCTGGTCCTGTTGCAGGGCCAGCAGCGGTGAGATCACCACGGTCGGGCCGGGCAGCAGGACGGCCGGGATCTGATAGATCGCCGACTTGCCGGCGCCGGTGGGCAGCACGACGAGGGCGTCGCGGCGCCGCAGCACGGCGCGCATCGGCTTGAACTGGCCCGGGCGCAGCGAAGGCCACCCGAAGTGGCGCCGGGCGACCTTGCGCAGGCGTGGTCCGTACACGGGAATCTTCATCGAGCGGCCAAATTCCCCGGCCGCCGCTGTGGGCAAACGCTCACGACTGCTTCGGCAGGATCTCGTTCTGGTACAGGTCGAAGAGGCCCTGGTAGTTCGGCCCGGTGTTGGCCACGTAGACCTCGTCGAAGCCGGCCTGCCGGTACTTGTCGAGCATCTCGACGTGTTTCTGCGGGTCGTTGCCGCACACGAAGGACTCCTTGACCATGTCCTGGGTGACGAGCTGGGACGCCTGCTCGAAGTGCTTGGGCGTGGGCAGCACCTGCGAGAGTTCGCCCGGCACGCCGGCGTTGGGCCACTTCTCGTACGCGATCCGGGCCCCTTCGTCCTCGGTGGACGCGAACGCGGCCTTGAAGCCGGCCTGCGCGATCTTCGACCCGCCACCGCCCGCGCGGAACTTCGACACCAGTTCGCCGTCGGGCATCGTGCTCACGTAGCCGTCGCCGATGCGGGCCGCGACCTCCACCGCCTTGGGCCCGAAGCCGGAGACGTAGATGTCGGGCGGCGTGTCCGGCAGCGTGTAGATGCGCAGTGATCCGTCAGGAAGGGGAGCAGCAGGTCGTTCGCGTTCTCGACCGTGTAGTGCTTTCCGCGGTACGAGTAGTTCTCGCCCCGCCACAGGCCACGCATGATCTCGACGGCCTCCTCGAGCATCTCCAGCCGTACGTCGGCCTCGGGCCAGGCGTCCCCGAAGATGTGCTCGTTGAGGGCCTCGCCGGTGCCGATCCCGAGCCGGAACCGGCCCTGGGTGAGCACCGCGCTGGTGGCCGCGGCCTGCGCGATGACCGCCGGGTGGATGCGGACGGTGGGGCAGGTGACCGCGGTGGTGATCGGCAGGCTGGTCGCCTCGCTGAGCGCGCCGATCATCGACCAGACGAACGCGCTCTGGCCCTGGGCGTCGACCCACGGGTGGTAGTGGTCCGAGATCCACAGACCGGTGAAGCCGGCGCGCTCGGCGCCGCGGGCCTGCTCGAGCAACTCGGCCGGGGTGTATTCCTCGCAGGACAGGAAGTATCCGATATGCATGCGCCGGGAATTACCCCTATTTCTTACCCCCGAACATGCGGCGGATGGCCCAGATGAGCAGCAGAAACGCCAGGGCGACGCCGAGCAGGCGGACGGCGTGCACCTCGGACCAGTCGACCTCGGCGGCAGCGAGCACGGTGGGGGTCACTCCCGCATGCTATCGAGCAGGCTTAACCCAGAGCTAATAGAAAGGTTTGTTGACTGAAACAGGCCGGGGGTGTGACCATGGGATCCGCACAACGGGGGACGCGCTCTCCAGCAGCGCGCTGAAACGTCACCGGAGGTACGGGGGCCCATGCCGAACCATGGCGAATTGCCGGAACTCGCCGCGACGGTGCTTCAGCCGGGATTCGCCGGCGCCACGGCGCCCGACTGGGTCCGGCGGTGGCTCGGCGAAGGTCTCGGCGGCGTCGCGCTGTTCGCGCGCAATGTCGAGTCGCCGGCTCAGGTCGCGGCGCTGACCGCGCAGCTGCGGGCCGAGCGGCCGGACGTGCTCGTGGCGATCGACGAGGAGGCCGGCGACGTCACGCGGTTCGAGTCGCGGCTGGGTAGCTCCCGGCCCGGCAACCTCGCCCTGGGGGCGATCGACGACGTCCGGCTGACCGAGGAGGTCGCCCACGACCTGGGCTGCGACCTGGCCAACGCCGGCATCACGCTCGACTACGCGCCCGACACCGACGTCAACAGCAACGCCGCCAACCCGGTCATCGGCGTCCGTGCCTTCGGTGCCGAGGCCCAGCTGGTGGCGCGCCACTCCGCCGCGTTCGTGCGCGGCCTCCAGTCGGCCGGCGTCGCCGCCTGTGCCAAGCACTTCCCGGGCCACGGCGACACCAGCGTCGACTCGCACCACGACGTCCCGCTGATCGACCGCGACCGCGCGCAGCTCGAGGAGTGCGAGCTGGTGCCGTTCCGGGCTGCCATCGCGGCCGGCGTGCGGGTCGTGATGACCGGGCACCTGCTCGTTCCCGCGTACGACGCGGAGCTGCCGGCCACGCTGAGCCGTCCCATCCTCACCGGACTGCTGCGCGAGGAGCTCGGCTTCGACGGGCTGATCGTCACCGACGGCATCGAGATGCAGGCCGTGCGCCGCCGTTACGGGCTGGCCGGCGCGACCGTCCGGGCCCTCGCGGCCGGAGTGGACGCCATCTGCGTGGGCGGCGACCACGCCGACGAGCAGACCGCCGCGCTGCTGCGCGACGCCATCGTGGCCGCGGTGCGGTCGGGCGATCTGCCCGAGGAGCGCCTGCGCTCGGCTGCGGCCCGGGTGCGCAGCCTCGGCGAGTGGACCACCGCCACCCAGACCGCCACCGGGGCGCGGGCCGTCGCCGACTCAACCCCCGAGGTCAGCGTGCTGGGTCACACCGCGAGTGTCGGCTTCGACGCGGCCCGCCGCGCCGTCCGGGTCACTGCCACCGCCGATGGCGCCGGCCAGCTGCCGGTCGACGGCCCGGCCCATGTCGTGGAGTTCGCCCCGCCGCGCAACATC
Organism: Paractinoplanes hotanensis; assembly: GCF_023717965.1. Classification (NCBI taxonomy): domain Bacteria; kingdom Bacillati; phylum Actinomycetota; class Actinomycetes; order Micromonosporales; family Micromonosporaceae; genus Paractinoplanes; species Paractinoplanes hotanensis. Next base: position 43,044 of record NZ_JAMQOL010000019.1, read on the forward strand.
GCCATCGGCGCCGAGACCCCGTGGGGCCTGGGCGCGCCGCTCGACGACCTGCTGCCCGGAACCACCTCGGTGCGGCTGACCGAGGACGACCTCGGCGCCGACCCGGTGGCGACCGTGCTCGACGGCTCCGCCGGGCGCCCGCTGGTGCTGGTGGTGCGGGACGTGCACCGGCACGCCTGGCTGGCCGACGTGCTCGGCGCCGTGCTGGTCCGGCGGCCCGACGCGATCGTGGTCGAGATGGGCGTGCCCGAGACGGTGCTGGGTGCGGTGCACATCGCGACCTACGGCGCCACCCGTGCCTGCGGGCAGGCCGCCGCCGAACTGATCGCGGGCACCCGGGTGCCCGCGCCGGCGCCGCAGCCCCTGGCGGCATGAGACTCCGGTCGCCGGCGGTCAGGGCGGGGGGCTCGGCCGCCGGCGATCGGTTCCAGGGCACATCAGATGGATCACGTGGGAGCGAGGCGAGGTCCAGGTCGTCAGGCGCGGGCGGGGCCACGCCGCAGCCCCGCGTGATCCACCAGATGTGCCCTAGTCTTCGATGATGTCGTCGTACCCGGGGTGCTCGGCGACGTACTTGGCGAAGAACGGGCACGCGGGATGGACGCGGGCGCCCTGGGCGCGCAGCGCGTCGAGCGTGCGCTCGGCCAGCACGTTGCCCAGGCCCTGGCCACGGAAGCGCCGGTTGATCTCGCTGTGGGTCACGACCGTGACGCCGTCGCGCACCCGGTAGGCGGCGAAGCCGGCCACGTCGTCGCCGATCCTCAGCTCGTAGCGCTGCTGGGCGGGGTTGTCGCGCACATCGACGTCGCTCATCGGCTCAGCTTAGGGTCGCGCGGGCCCCGTACGCTGGAAGGGTGTTCAAACCCACGCAACGCCTAGCCGTCGTCCTCAGCTCGGCCACCCTGCTCGGCACGCTCCTCGCCGGCTGCAGCAGTGACAACGTGAGCTGCGGCCTCGACCAGTGCACCGTCTCGATCGACCGCGAAACCAACGCGAGCGCGAGTTTCCTGGGTGTGGAGGCCAAGTTCGTCAGTGCCGACGCCGACACCGTGACGCTCGACGTGGCCGGCGAGCAGATCAGCCTGACCAAGGGCCAGCAGGCGGTCGAGGTCGCCGGGCTGCAGGTTTCCCTGGACAGCGTGACCAGCGACAAGATCGGCCTGCAGGTCTCGCGCGGATAACAGAGGTCCCTCCGGCGCGTCCCGGGTTTGAGAAAACCCGGGACGGGTCATTTCCCCGGCATGACATCCGCCGCCTCGAACGTCAAGAGCTCCGCCTCGCGGGCCGCCGACAGCAAGCCGCTCGAATACCTCGCCCGGGGCGGCTTCATCGGCTACGGCATCATCCACCTCCTCTTCGCCTGGATCGCTTTCCAGGTGGCCTTCCAAGGCTCGTCGCAAGAGAGCGACCAGTCCGGTGCGCTGCAGTCGCTGGCCGGCAGCGGCGTCGGCAAGACGCTTCTCGTCGCGATCGCGATCGGCATGGTCGCGATGGCGATCTGGCAGGCCTTCGAGGCTGCCATCGGCGAGAGCGGCAAGCAGGACCGCACCGCGATGGCCGAGCGGGTCCTCTCCGGCGCGCGCGCCATCCTCTACCTCTACCTGGCCTGGATCGCCATCAAGGTCATCCAGGGCTCGAACGCCTCGATGGGCGACAACTCGCAGAGCAAGACCTCGAGCATCATGGACAACACGGGCGGGCGCTGGCTGGTCGGCCTGGTCGGCCTGGTGGTGGTCGGCGTCGGCGTCGGGATGTTCATCTACGGCTACAAGAAGAAGTTCACCAAGCACCTCAAGACCGGCGAGATGACGCCCGGCACCCGTAAGCCGATCATCCGCCTGGGCATGGCCGGCTACACGGCCAAGGGCACGGCGTACGCCATCGCGGGCATCCTGGTGATCATGGCCGCGGTCAACTACGACCCCGAGAAGGCCCGTGGTCTCGACGCGGCGCTGAAGACGCTCGCCGGCAACTCGTGGGGCGTGTGGCTGCTCGGGTTGATCGCCCTGGGTATCGCGGCCTTCGGCGTCTACTGCATCGCACAGGCCAAGTACCGGAAAGTGTGAACAACCTCTGACCTTCGTGCGGGAGGGTTGCGGGTGCCGGTGACCAAGGCAAGCTGGGTCGCTGGTGCCCGCATTTTCGTGCGAAGGAGAGACACGTGCCCAGCACTGTGAAGGCCCTGCTCGCCGTGGTGGTGGCGGCGGGGCTGGCGATCGCGCTGGTCCTGGTCGTGCATTGGGTGCTGGTGCGCCTCGGCCGCAAATCGGACCTGGCGGCCGATCTGGCCCGCACCGCGCACAAGCCGTTCCTGGTGACCATGACGCTGTTCGCGATCCAGCAGGCGCTGCGCGCCGCCGCGGGGGAGTTCCCCGGTCGCGGCGGCGTGCTGCACTCGCTCGTCATCTGTTTCATAGCCGCCTTCGCGTGGCTGGTGGCCGCGTTCGTGCTCGTGCTGGAGGACGCGGCGCTGTCCCGCTGGCGCACCGACGTGCCCGACAACCTCAAGCGCCGCCGCTTCAAGACCCAGGTGGTGATGATCCGCCGCCTCACCGTGGCCACGATCGTCGTGCTCACCCTGGGCGTCGTGCTGATGACCTTCCCCGGCGTCCGGGCGCTGGGCGCGAGCGTGCTGGCCTCGGCCGGCGTGGTCAGCGTGATCGCGGCGCTGGCGGCCCAGAGCACTCTCGGCAACGTCTTCGCCGGCCTGCAACTGGCGTTCAGCGACGCCGTCCGGGTCGACGACGTGGTGGTCGTCGAGGGGGAGTGGGGCCGCATCGAGGAGCTCACGCTCACCTACGTCGCGGTGCAGATCTGGGACGACCGGCGGCTGGTCCTGCCGACGTCCTACTTCACCACCAAGCCGTTCCAGAACTGGACCCGCTCGTCCTCGGCCGTGCTGGGCACCGCTGAGGTCGACGTCGACTGGTCGACCGAGATCGAACCGCTGCGCGCCGAGTTGCGAGCCACTTGCGAAGGCTCCGAGCTGTGGGACGGTCGGGTCTGCGTGCTGCAGGTGACCCAGGCGACCGGCGGCACGGTGCGGCTGCGGGCCCTGGTCAGCGCGAGCGACGCGCCCTCGCTGTGGGACCTGCGCTGCCTGGTGCGGGAGCGGCTGGTGACCTTCATCTGGGCCCACCAGCGCGACGCTCTGCCGCGCTACCGGGCCGACCTGGCCAGCGGCACGCGGCCGATCGCGACCCCGCCCCGCACGGCGCCGCAAAGCGACTCGGACGACAGCCGTTTCTACAGCGGCGAGGACGGCGAGGAACGCCACGCGACCTTCGCCGGGCCGGACGAGCCGGTGCCCGTTCCGGCCAACCGCTGATTCGTTCTGGCGGGTTTCCCGCAGCAGGATTGACGCGCCGGTGATCAGGGCATAAACCGTTGACAGGGGAAAGGAGGACTCCATGGCCGATGTTCTGAACGGCCGCCAGCCCAGCACAGGCGCCGATCAGTCCACATCCGAGTTGGTGCAGCGCGCGAGCGAACAGATCAGTCGTCTCGTCCGGGACGAGATCGCGCTGGCCAAGGCCGAGCTGGCCGAGAAGGGCAAGCATGCCGGTATCGGCATCGGCCTGTTCGGTGGCGGCGGGGTTCTCGCCATGTACGGCGTCGGCGCCCTCGTGGCCACCCTGATCATCGTCTTCGATCTGTTCCTGCCGCTCTGGCTGGCCGCCCTGATCATCACGGTCGCGCTCTTCGCGCTCGCCGGTGTTCTTGCCCTGATCGGCAAGAGCCAGGTGTCGAAGGCCGTGCCCCCCGAGCCCTCGGCCGCCATGCAGAGCGTCAAGGCCGACGTCGACGAGGTCAAGCACGCCGTGGAACGAGGACGGGCATGAGCGAGAAGAACGGTTCGCCGGAGCCGAAGCCGTCGATCGACGAGCTGCGCGCCGAGATCAAGCAGACGCGGGCCGAGCTCGGCGAGACGGTGCAGGCGCTCGCGGCCAAGGCCGACGTCAAGGCCCGCGCCAAGGAACAGGTCGAGCAGACCAAGCAGAAGGTCAAGGCCCAGGCCGTCGAGGCAACCGAGCGGGTACGCGGCGCGGCCGTGGCGGCCGCGGGCGCGGTCAGCGGCGAGGTGCACGAGGCGGCCGACCGGACGTCCGAGAAGGCGCACGGCGCGGCCGAGCTGACCGTGGCCAAGGCCGACGAGTTCGACGTCCGCGAGAAAGTGCGGAACAGCCCGGTTCCGCTTCCTCTGGTCGTGGCCGGAGTGGCGGCACTGGTCGGGATCATTCTGATCATTCGAGGGAGGCGCCGGTGAGCGGCAAGGTTTCGAAGCTGGCCTACAAGCCGGTCGGGTTGCTGCTCGGCATCGGCGCCGGCACGGTGGCGGGCTTCGTGTTCAAGGAGGTCTGGAAGCTGGCCGGCAACGACGACGACGCACCCAACGCGACCGACGAGGATCGAGGCTGGACCGAGATCCTCGTGGCGGCCGCTCTGCAAGGCGCTATCTTCTCTCTCGTGAAGGCGGCCGTCGATCGCGGTGGCGCAGTTGGCGTACGGAAACTGACTGGTCAATGGCCTAACTGAAGTTAGGTTTACAGTCGCTGGTCCCGCACCTCGCGAGAGCGAAGTGGGGGGCCTTTTCCGTATCTGTGGACAGTTATTCGATTCGCTCCGGGGGCAGCTTTGCGACCGGTTTTTCAGGTACAGTGTGCCCAGTTTTTGCGTATGTGGTTCGCTGCTTCGCCCGATCAAGGGAAACCGGCCTACCGGCCGGGGTCGTGAGACCAGGCGGATGGGACGTCCTCTGAAAGGCCGCCTCACGGCGCCGCTGCTCGAAAACGGTCATCGGCCCAGGGGTAGCAGGGGTCGGCATTTTCAGAAGGAGAGTTCAGCATGGCGCAAGGAACCGTGAAGTGGTTCAACGCAGACAAGGGCTTCGGCTTCATCACCGTCGACGGCGGGGGTGCTGACGTGTTCGTCCACTTCTCGGCCATCCAGACGAGCGGTTACCGCACGCTGGAGGAGAACCAGCGGGTCGAATTCGAGATCGCCCAGGGCCAGAAGGGCCCGCAGGCGGAGCAGGTTCGCCCCCTCTGAGTGACCACGCCGGTCCTGGGCCGGCTGCCGATCGCCTGGCGGAGTTCGGCTACGACGCGAAAGCCCCCGCATCCGGCTGGATGCGGGGGCTTTGTCACGCTCACTAGTGGCTGTTCAATTGTCTTACATTTTGCCGGGATCGCCGAGCGGCGACTGGTGAATGATGGCAAGGGCTTCGGCACGTTTCGCGCGCGATCGCGACCGTTCCCCCAGAATGATCAAAATCAGTCCTGCGATGGCCACTGCCGGACCGATCACGGCCCAGATTCCGGTCCCGCTCATTCGGCTGTCGGTGACAATGTCGAGCCCTTGCAGCGTCCACAGAGCACCGACGACGACGGCCAGCACCCCGAGTGCCATCGGGAGCCACCCGTGAAGCTTCTTGAGAGCCGGCTCATTCACCATTTGTCGTGCACCTGCGGGCGGACCAGCTGGTCGTAGACCTCGCGGACGGCGGCCTTCACCTCGTCGCTCAGCGGCGGCAGCCCGGCCACAGCCGCGTTGCCCTGAGCCTGCCCGGGATTGCGGGCGCCGGGGATGACCACGGTGACGCCGGCCTGGTCGAGCACCCAGCGCAGCGCGAACTGAGCCATGGTGAAGCCCTCGGGCACCAGCGGGCGCAGCCGCTTGACCGCCTCGAGCCCGGTCGCGAAGTCGACGCCGGAGAACGTCTCGCCGACGTCGAACGCCTCGCCGTGCCGGTTGTAGTTCCGGTGGTCGTCGGCGGCGAACGTGGTGTGCTCGTCGTAGCGGCCGGAAAGCAGCCCACTGGCCAGCGGCACGCGGGCGATGATGCCCACCCCGGCCTCGGCGGCGGCCGGCAGCACCCGCTCGAGCGGCTTGAGCCGGAACGCGTTGAGGATGATCTGGACGCTGGCGGTGCCCGGGCGGGCGATCGCGGCCAGCGCCTCGTCGACCTTCTCGACGCTCACGCCGTACGCCTTGACGCGCTTCTCGGCCACGAGCGTGTCGAGGGCGTCGTAGACCTCGCCGGACGAGAACACCGGCGTCGGCGGGCAGTGCAGCTGCACCAGGTCGAGCGTCTCGACGCCGAGGTTGGCCCGGGACCGGTCGGTCCACGCCCGGAAGTTGTCGAGGGTGTAGTTGCCGGGCTCCTGCGCCATCCGCCGGCCCATCTTGGTGGCCACGGTCAGCTGCGGTTTGTCCTTGATGAAGGAGCCGATGATCTGTTCGCTGCGGCCGTCGCCGTAGACGTCGGCGGTGTCGATGAACGTGACACCGGCGTCGACCGCGGCCTGCAGGGTCTCGTGAGCGTCGGCCTCGCTCACGTCGCCCCAGTCGGCGCCGAGCTGCCACGCGCCGAGGCCGACCACGCCGACCGTCCGTTCCATCCTGCCGAAAGTGCGTTTCTCCACGTGTAGTGACCCTACTCGTCGCACGGTACGGTGGCAGCAAGACGTACGTACGGCTTGGGAGGTTGACGATGTGGGATCCGGCCGTCTACCGGCGCTTCGGCGCCGAGCGCTCGCGTCCGTTCTTCGACCTGGTCGCCCGGATCGGCGCCGGGCAGCCGCGCGCGGTCGTCGATCTGGGCTGCGGGCCCGGTGAGCTCACGCTGAGCCTGGCCGAGCGCTGGCCGGGCGCGCGGCTCACCGGCATCGACTCCTCGCCCGAGATGATCGGCAAGGCGGCGGCCCACGGTGGTCCGGCCGAGTTCCGCACCGGCGACGTGCGCGACTGGCGTCCCGGGCCCGACACCGACGTGCTCGTCACCAATGCCACGCTGCAATGGGTGCCCGAGCACCGCGAGCTGCTCGCCCGCTGGGCCCGCGAGCTGCCGGCCGGGGCCTGGCTCGCGATGCAGGTGCCGGGCAACTTCGGCGCGCCCTCCCACGTGCTGCTGCGGGAGGTCGGGAAGCGTTACGGCGTCAGCGACGTGCTGCGGGAGGCGCCGGTCGGCGATCCCGCCGAGTACGCGGCGTTGCTCGACGGCGCCGAGGTCGACGCGTGGGAGACCACCTACCTGCACCTGCTGCCGGTTCAGGACGAGCACCCGGTGCTCCGCTGGATGGAAGGCACGGCGTTGCGTCCCGTCAAGGCGGCCCTGGACGACAATGCTTGGCAGTCGTTCCGCGCCGACCTCGCGCGGGAGCTGACCGGCGCCTACCCGGCGACCGGAAGCTACGTCGCATTCCCGTTCCGCCGCGTCTTCGTGGTGGCCCGGACAGCTTCATCAGGAGGGAACGAACGGTGACATCGTTCATCGCCGGCCTGCCCAAGGCCGAGCTGCACGTGCACCACGTCGGCTCGGCGTCGCCGCGGATCGTGGCCGAGCTGGCCGCCCGGCACGAGGGCGCCTCGCCGGTGCCGGCCGACCCCGAGGCGCTCGCCGAATACTTCGCGTTCCGCGACTTCGCGCACTTCATCGACGTGTACCTGACCGTCGTCGACCTGATCCGCGACGACGAGGACGTGCGCGTGCTGACGTTCGAGATCGCCCGCGAACTGTCGCGCCAGCAGGTCCGGTACGCCGAGCTGACCGTCACGCCGTACTCGAGCGTCAAGCGCGGCATCCCGGCCAAGGCGTTCTGCGAGGCGATCGAGGACGCCCGCCGCGGCGCCGCCACCGAGTTCGGCGTCGACCTGCGCTGGTGCTTCGACATCCCGGGCGAGGCCGGCCTGGCCGCCGCCGAGCAGACGCTGGCCATCGCGCTCGAGGAGCGGCCCGACGGTCTGATCAGTTTCGGGCTGGGTGGGCCCGAGGTCGGCGTGCCGCGGCCGCAGTTCAAGCCGTACTTCGATCAGGCTCGTGCGGCCGGATTGCACAGTGTCCCGCACGCCGGCGAGACCACCGGCCCCGAGACCGTCTGGGACGCGATCCGCGAGCTGGGCGCCGAGCGCATCGGGCACGGCATCTCGGCCGCGCAGGACCCGGAGCTCACGGCGTACCTGGCCGAGCACCAGATCCCGCTCGAGATCAGCCCGACCTCGAACCTGCGCACCCGGGCCGTACCGTCGCTCGACGAGCACCCGCTGGCCCGGCTGGTCGCCGCGGGCGTGCCGGTCAGCATCAACTCGGACGACCCGCCGATGTTCGGCACGACGCTCGAACAGGAGTACGCCGTGGCCTCGCGGCTGCTCGGCCTCGACGACGCGGGCGTGGCCGACCTGGCCCGCGCGGCCGTGAAGCAGAGCTTCCTCGACTCGTCGGGCCAGGCCCGGCTGCTGGCCGAGATCGACGCCTACACGGTGCGGAGCGCGTAGAGCGGCTCCTGCCAGATCGCCAGCACCACCACGATGCCGATGGTGAGCACGGCGACCCAGCGCACGAGCCGCCGCCTGGTGAACCTGGCCGGGTCCTCCTCGGGCTCGGTCAGGGGCCGATCCAGTGTGTCGCGCACAGCCTTACCTCCCGCCTAGTCGGGTACCGCCGTCCAACTCTGATAGCGCTGGCCGTTGCCTGTCTGCAGGACCAGCACGCGGTGCGCGCCGAAACGCTGATCGCCCACGCCGGCCACGAGGTCGCCCTCGATGGTGCGCAGGGTGAAGCCGTATGCGGAAGCCTGCAGCACCCAGCGGGCAGCCGTGTCGTCGCAGGCCGACTGCACCAGCGGGACGCCGGTGGCCGCGTTGCCGCCGAGCGGGCCCACGCACCTGCCGGTGGCCCGCGAGACCATCGTGTAGGTCTTCCGGCCGGCCGGCACCAGCTTCCACTGCTGCTGGGCGTCGTCGTCGTTGCTGCCGAGGGTCAGCGGGGTGCCCAGCGCCGTGCGGGCGCCGTAGAGGTCGGCTCCACCGCCGGTGAGCGCGTTGGTCAGCGTGAACCACGAGTTCTGCGCGGGGCGGGCGGCGGGCGCGGTCTCGGCCGTGGCCTTCGCGGTGTACCGGGCTCCGGACTTGACGGTCACCCGGTACTTCGCGTCGGGCTTGAGGCCGATCAGCCGGGCACGGGTGGCCTTGGTCGTCGCGACCGGCTGGCCGTCGACCGAGACCTGGTAGGTCGCCCGGGCCGAGGCGGCGCTCCAGGTGAGCCGGACCGAACCGCTGGTCGCGTCGCGCACCTCGAGGACTGCCTCCACCGGTTCGGCGGCGACGCCGTTGGCGGGCTCGGTCGGGGGCGTGGTGGTCGCCGCCACCGGCAATTCCGGCACCTCGGCGCTGGGCGTCTCGACCGGCGCGGTCGGCTCGCCGGTGGTCGCCGGCCCGCTGGGGGTGACCGAGGGCGATGGCAAGACGTCGCCGACCGCGGGTTCGGTGCGGCTCGGTGTGGGCTCGGGGCTCACGCTGGGGGCGGGCTCGGCCGGGGCGGAGCTGGGCGCGGTGGTCGGCTGCGGGCCGCCCTCGGCGTCCGGGATGTCGTCGCCGCCGTCGCTGCGCAGCAGGAACTCGCTGCGCGCGACGTTCCAGTTCTCGTCGAGGTAGCTGTCCGGCTTCGGGTTGGTGCTGAAGTAGTCGTCGTTGCCGCAGTCGAGCCGGATCTCGTTCTTCTTCGGGCAGACGGTGCGCACCTTCTTGCCCGACCGGTCGGGCCCGCACAGCAGGTCGTACTCGTCCAGGCAGCCGCCGGCGCCGCTCGAGTTGGGCGAGCCGATCAGGGTCGCGCCCAGCGAGTAGGTGAGCTCGTGGGCGGCCATGGCCGAGCTCCAGCAGCCGGCGTCGACCCGGCTGTAGGAGGGACCGCCGTTGTTGCGGTTGCCCAGCCCGGGCCGCCGGTCGGCGATGTAGGTGGCGATCCCGCAGTAGACCTTGGCGTCCGCGAAGACCAGGTACTTGCGGTCGGTGCGGTTGTAGCCGAGCTTGCGCAGCTCGTCGATGTTGCGGGTGAAGGAGGCCAGGCCGCCCGCCGGCAACTCGACCTCGGAGACGTCGACGCGGCACTGCGGCGTGGTCACGAAGCGCACGTGGCGGGAGCCGCCGGTCTCGGCCGCGCTCGCGTCGAAGATCTGGTCGACGCCGACCGACCAGGTGCGGATCGAGCCGAGGAAGTCGCCGTAGCGGCTCGGGGTGCCGAACTCGTGCAGGTAGAGAACCTGGACGCGCTTGCCGCTGCGCCCGTCGCCCTCGCAGGCCACGTCGTGCGCGCCCATGATGAAGTCGGCCTCGCCGGGCGCGGCGTCGGGCACCAGGGCCGGCGCGTCGGCGGTGAGCGCGCTGCCGCCCTCGTCGCGGGCGATCTCGGCGTCGGACGGGGTGACGGCGGCGCTCTCGCGGGCCGGCTGCTTCGGCTCGGGCGCCTTCGCGGTCACCGGGGTGACGTCGCGGCGCACCTCGAGCCCGGCCGGCGCCTCGTCGGGGCCGTGCGTGCAGGTCTGCTGGTCGAGCTCGTAGGAGCCGGCGCACAGCGAGCCCGCCTTGGCCGGCTTCAGCCCCTCGTAGACCAGGCCCTCGGCGGGCTGGTCGGCGGGCAGGGAGGTGAGCGAGAGGCTGCGCGAGCCGGAGCTGTCGGTCACGGTCTCGACCACGCTCGGGCCCACGACTCCGCCGACGCCCAGCAGCGCCAGGCCGAGGGCGACCGGCAGCAGCCGGTGCGGCTGCCGGGAGACGGCCCGGCGGTGGCCACGCGGGACCAGCCGGCGGTGCGCGGACACGACCTCTCCTTGACTGGCGGGGGCGCGGTGGGAGGTGGTTATGGGGGTACCACCTCTCACCGCGCGGGAGCTTCGCCGGTTCGGGGTTGCGGGCGCGGAACCGGGAAGCCGGATGGGATCGGTGGGAACCCTGCCAGCCCGGCCGCGGGAGCGGAACGCCTTTAATACAGATCTAAGCAAGAACTCGGTCCGCTTCACTCGGATCGGGCGGGGCGGCTCGCGCGTTCGCGGGCCAGGCGCCCCACGAGGCCGAAACGGCTGGCCTGCTTCGGGGTCGCCTCGGCGTCGGCGAAGAGCATCACGACGCTGGCGCCGCCCATGGCCGCCCGGTCGAGGCTGACCGAGCCGCCGGTGGACTGGGCCGCCCGGCGGGCAATGTCGAGCCCGAGGCCGGTGGAACCCTGATTGCTCTGGCCACGCTGCATTGCCTTCTCCGGATCTCCGATGCCGGGCCCGGCGTCGTCAACACGGACAGCGACCCAGCCGTCGCGCCGTGAGATGCCCACCTCGAACGCCGTGCCCTGGGGGGTGTAGCGGAACACATTACCCAGAATCGCGTCGAGAGCGGCGGCCAGTTCCGCCCGGGCCACCGGGACCGGGATGCGCAGCTGCGCGCCGACCACGCGGTAGTTGCGGTTCTGGTCGCCGGCCAGCGCCGACCAGAAGGTCATCCGCTCCCGCACGACCTCGCTGACGTCGCACACGCCGGTCTCGGGCGCGGCCGCGACCTGGGCCGCGACGGCCTGGCGGGTGGTGTTGATGAGCTCGTTGACCTCGCCCTCGAGCGTGACGATGGCCTGCCGGATGCGCCGGATGCCGCGGCGGCGGTCGATCTCGTCGGGGCTCAGGCTGATGATCTGGGTGTCGTCGGGGTCGAGGGCCTCGGCGTCGAGCCGCAGCGCGGTCAGTGGCGTGCGCAGCCGGTGCGACAGGTCGGCGACCATCTCGCGCTCGCTGGTGCGCGAGGTGACCAGGCGGTCGGCCATCCGGTTGAACGCGTAACCGGCTTCGGCCAGCTCGCGCGGGCCGGAGGGCTGGATGCGGACGCCGAGGTCGCCCCCGCCGACGGCCATCGCCGCCTGCACCAGGTTGCGGGCCGAGGTCACGGCGCCGCGGGCCAGCCGGTCGACCACGATGACGCTCGCCGCGACCAGCACGGCCGCGATGCCGAGCAGCAGCCACCAGGCGCCCTCGCCGCCGTCGAGGTCGCTGTCGGGCACGAAGACCTCGACCACGGACGTACGACCGGCGACCGTGATCGGCTCGAGCCGGACCAGCCCGCCGTCGACGGTCTCGGTGACGGTCGAGCCGCTGTTCGCGGCGTGCCGCACCTCGTCGCCGGGGGCGCGGCCGCCGGCTGTCTCACCCGGCCGGTGCACCTTCACCTGGTCGCTCACGCCGGCCAGGGCGGCAGCCAGCCCCTTGGGACCGGCGCCGGCCGACAGCGCCCCGACTATCCGGGAGCTCTGCCGCTCGGCCGCCGCGAGCACCTGCTCACGGTGGTTGTGGCGCAGCTCGAAGCCGAGCGGGACGAGAAAGGCGAGGGCGGCGACGGTGGTCGTGGCGGCGGTGATGTAGGCCAGGCGGCCTCTCAGTCCGGCGCCACCAACCGGAATCCGACCCCCCGCACGGTGCGCAGGTAGCGAGGCTTCGCCGCGGACTCGCCCAGTTTCCGGCGTAGCCAGTACAGGTGTACGTCGATCGTCTGGTCCTCGCCGACCGATGGCTGTCGCCATACCTCCTCCAACAGCTCGCGTCGCGACACCACCCGGCCCGGCCGGGCGGCGAGATACGCGAGCAGGTCGAACTCTTTGCGGGTCAGCGCGAGCGTCTGCTCGGCCAGGGTGGCGCTGCGCTCGCCGACGTCGACCCGCAGCTCGCCGACCTCGTGCACGGCCGGCTGGGCGGTGCGGCTGGCGCGGCCCACGCGCCGCAGCACGGTGGCGATGCGGGCGTCGAGGTGGGCGCCGGTGAACGGCTTGACCATGTAGTCGTCGGCGCCGGCCCGGAGCAGCCGCACGACGGTCTGCTCGTCGTCACGCGCGGTAGCGATGATGATCGGCACGTCGGTTATGCCGCGGAGCATGCGCAGGGCGTCGGAGCCGTCGAGGTCGGGCAGCCCGAGGTCGAGCACGACCAGGTCGGGCGTCTCGGCGGCGACCCGCCGGAGCGCGTCGAGCGCCGTGCCGACGGCGTGCACGGCATGCCCCCGGTCGGCGAGCGACCGGAGCATGGCGCCGCGCACGACGTGATCGTCTTCGACGAGCAACACCGTGGCCATGCGAAGAAGGTACTGCCCCGGGCAACCAGCTCCTAACCGGTGATGCAGGGACACCCTTCGATCACTGAGCGTGACCAGATATCGTCTGTTGTGCCGATGTCGTTCACTCTTTTTCCCGGTACGCGCCTCGCGCTGGCGCTCGAGAGCCTGGCCGGCCTGAGCGTCGGCGACGCGCTGGGCGCCCAGCATTTCGTCACCCCGGTCGACCCGGCCCGGCCACCGGCGGCGCCCTGGCCGTGGACCGACGACACCGAGCAGGCGTGCTGTCTCGTCGCCGTGCTCGCCGAGGGCGACTTCGACCGCGACGCGTTCGCCGACCTGCTGGGCCGCCACCACGATCCCGGCCGGGGTTACGGTCCGGGCGCGGTCGTGATGCTGCGCGAGATCCGCAACGGGCTGCCGTGGCCGATCGCGGCGGCGGCCGCCTTCGACGGGCAGGGCTCGGCCGGCAACGGCGCCGCCATGCGGGCCGCCCCGCTCGGCGCCTGGCACGCCGACTCGCTTGCCCACGCGGCCGCGCAGGGCGCCCGGGCGGCCGAGGTCACCCACGCCCACCCCGAGGGCATCGCCGGGGGAGTGGCGGTCGCCGTGGCGGCCGCGGTCGCGGCAGCGGGCCGGCTCGACGGCCACCGCCCGGGCCTGCTGGGGGCGGTGGCCGCGCACACGCCCGACGGACTCGTCCGCGACGGTCTGCTGGCGGCGGGCCGGTTCCGTGACCCGCTCGAGGCGGCGTACGAGCTGGGCAACGGCGCCCGGGCGATGGCGCGCGACACCGTGCCGTTCGCCGTGTGGGCGGCCGACCGGTTCCTCGACGACTATCCGGCGGCGATCGCGGCCTGCCTGCGCGCCGGCGGCGACGTGGACACCACGTGCGCGATCGCCGGCGGCATCGTGGCCGCCCACACCGGTCCCGACGGCATCCCACCCGGCTGGCGCGCCGCGCGCGAGCCGCTGCCCACCTGGCTGGCTGCCGCCACCGCGACCGGCGAGTAACCCGTCGTCGCCGCTCGGCGAAAACAATCCCGTTCGCTCCCGGCACCTTCCTCAGGTGGGGCGGCGCCGAGCCGAATCGGCCTTCATGCCCCGGGTCAGGAACCTCGTCGTCGGCAGCGGTCTCGTCGTCGCCGCGGCGTTGTTGTTGTTCGAGCACACCTGGATCGACATCGCCCGGGCCGTGACCATCCTCGCGCTGCTCCTCGCGGTGCTGCGCCTGCGCGCGGAGCGGGACGCGGACCGGCGTGCGCTGCGCCGCAGCGCGGCCCGCGAGCAGGTGCTCAGCGAGCTGGGCACGGCCCTGATCCACACCACCGACCCGGCCGAGGTGCGCCGCCTCGCGGTCGGGGCCGCCGGCACGCTGCTCGCCGAGTGTCCCGGTGCGCGGGCGACCATCCTTGAGATCGGCGAGGACGCGTTCACGGTGACCGAGGCCGCCGGGGCGCACGCCGACGCTCCGCGCGGGCGTAGGTTGCCGGCTGCTAGGGTGCGCTCCGACGCTCTGCGCGGGCGCACGGCGCCGGCCGCCGGAGCGAACTCGGAGCTGATCGACCGGTTGCTCGCAGGTGCGGTGGTGGTCGTCCGCAACCCCGACGAGCTGGGCTGCGCCGGCCTCGAGCCGGCGGCCGACTGCCTGTTCACGCTGCTGCCGCTGACCGGCGGTGACCGGTTCTCCGGCGTGCTCGCCGTGCGCGCCGAGGGTGAGTTGCCGGCCGAGGTTCTGCCGTCGTTGCAGGCGCTGCGCGGCCTGGTGGCCCTCGCTCTGGCCGGTATCGCGCTGACCGCCGAACTGACCGATCGGGCCCTGCGCGACCCGCTGACCGGGCTCGGCAACCGGGCGATGCTGCGCGAGCGGATCGGCGAGGCCCTGGCCCGGTCGAAGCGCACCGGCCGCCCGGTCGGCGCGCTGCTGCTCGACCTCAACGGGTTCAAGCAGGTCAACGATCTGCACGGGCACAACGTGGGCGACCGGCTGTTGCAGGCGGTCGCCGAGCGACTTCGCGGGTCCGTGCGCGAACAGGACACTGTCGGGCGGCTCGGCGCTGACGAGTTCGTGGTGATCACCGAGGATCTGACCTCGGCTCGGGACGCGCTCACCGTGGCCGGGCGAATCGTGGCGGCGCTCGACGAGACAATCCCGGCGGGGGCCCGCCGGCTGCGGACGCCGGCCAGCGTCGGGGTGGCGCTGTCGCACGCCGGCCTGAGCGGCCCGGACGACCTGCTTCGCCTGGCCGACGCCGCGATGCACGAGGCCAAGCGCCGGGGCGGCGGCTTCCTGTTGCACGGAGCGCCCGCCGCGCAGCCGCTTTCGCCCGCCGCGCAGCCGTTGTAGCGAGCCGCGCAGCCGCTTTCGCCTGCCGCGCAGCCGCTTTCGCCTGCCGCGCAAGCCTCTAAGCTCGGGTGTGTGAGTGACGAAGCCGAGCACGTCGAAACCGGGGAGCCCGACGGCCTGGAGCGGCTGTGGACTCCGCACCGGCTGGGCTACGTCACCGGCGAGGAGCGACCCGACGGCGGCTACGAGAAGCCGTCCGGCTGCCCGTTCTGTCAGGCGCCGGCCGCCGACACGCTTGTCGTCGCCCGTGGTGAGCTCGTGTTCGCCGTGCTCAACCTCTATCCGTACAACCCGGGGCACCTCATGGTCTGCCCCTACCGGCACGTCGCCGACTACACCGACCTCACCGACGACGAGACCGTCGAGCTGGCCGCCTTCACCCGCACGGCGATGCGCGTGATCCGCACGGTCAGTACCCCGCACGGCTTCAACCTGGGCATGAACCAGGGCGCCGTGGCCGGCGCGGGCATCGCCGCCCACCTGCACCAGCACGTGGTGCCCCGGTGGGGCGGCGACGCGAACTTCATGTCGGTGGTGAGCCGCACCAAGGTGCTGCCTCAGCTGCTCGACGACACCCGGCGGCTACTGCTCAAGGCGTGGCCGGCCTAGCTCCCGCCTCACCGTGCGGTGGACTCCTTCTTCGCGCTCTCGGCCAGGTGGGGTGGCATCGGCTCGTGGCGGGCGTAGGTGCGGGTGAAGGTGCCCGCGCCCGACGACAGCGCGCGCAGCTCCACGGCGTACCGGATCAGCTCGGTCGCGGGCACCTCGGCCCGCACCAGGCTGTATGAGCCGGAGTCCTCGTTCTCGGTGCCGAGCGGCCGGCCCCGGCGCCCCGAGAGGTCGCTCATCACCGCCCCGACATACGTCTCGGGCACCCGGACGACGATCTCGTCGATCGGCTCGAGCAGGGTGACCTGCCCGGCCGCGGCCGCCTCGCGCAGGGCCAGCGCGCCGGCCGTCTGGAACGCGGCGTCCGACGAGTCGACGCTGTGGGCCTTGCCGTCGAACAGCGTCACCCGCACGTCGACCACCGGATATCCGGTGGCCAGCCCGCGCTCGAGCTGGGCCCGCACCCCCTTCTCGACCGAGGGGATGTAGTTGTGCGGCACCGCGCCGCCAACCACCTTGTCGACGAACTCGAAACCTGACCCGCGCGGCAGCGGCTCGACGTGGATGTCGCAGACCGCGTACTGGCCGTGGCCGCCGGACTGCTTCACGTGCCGCCCGTGACCCTTGGCGGCCGAGCCGAACGTCTCGCGCAGCGGCACCTTGACCGGCTCGGTGTCGAGCTCGACCCCGCCCGAGCGCAGCCGCTCGAGCACGACGTCGGCGTGCGACTCGCCCATCGTCCACAGCACCAGCTGGTGGGTGTCGGCGTTGCGTTCCAGCCGCATGGTCGGGTCGCCGGCCACGAGCCGGGCCAGGTTCTTGGCCAGCGCGTCCTCGTCCGAGCGGGTCTTGGCGACCACGGCGATCGGCAGCAGCGGCTCGGGCATCGACCACGGCTCCATCAGCAGCGGCTGGTCCTTGCTGCTGAGCGTGTCGCCGGTCTCGGCGGTGCCCGACTTGGTGATCGCGCAGATGTCGCCGGCGATGCACGACGACACCTCGCGCAGCTGGGCGCCGAGCGGGGAGTAGACGTGCGCGACGCGCTCGTCGGCGTCGTGGTCGGGGTGCCCGCGCTCGGCCAGGCCGTGCCCCGACACGTGCAGCGTCTGTTCCGGGCGCAGGGTGCCGCTGAACACCCGGACCAGCGAGACCCGGCCCACATGCCGGTCGATCGTGGTCTTGACGACCTCGGCCACCAGCGGCCCCTCGGGGTCGCAGCGCAGCGGCGGCCGCGGTGAGCCGTCGACCCCGGTGACCACCGGCAGGTCGTGCTCGAGCGGCGAGGGCGCGCCGCTGACCAGGCCGTCGAGCAGCGCGTCGAGCCCGACGCCGGTGCCCGAGCAGACCGGGATCACCGGATAGAAGTTGCCCCGGGCGACCGCCTTCTCGAGGTCCGGCAGCAGCGTGTCGGTGCTGATCAGCTCGCCGCCCAGGTAGCGGTCCATCAGGGATTCGTCCTCGCTCTCGGCGATGATCCCCTCGATGAGCGCGTTCCGGTCGTCGGCGATCGGGTTCAGGTGCTCGGGCTCGGCCTCGCCGACCCGCGGCGGGTACCCCTCGGAGTAGTCGAGCACCCGCAGCGTGACCAGGCCGATCAGGCCGTCCACGGACTGGCCGTCGTCGCCCAGCATGGGCTGATAGATCGGCATGACGTTCTCGCCGAAGGCCTCCTGGATGGTGGCCAGGGTCTCCTCGTAGTCGGCCCGCGGGTGGTCGAGCCGGGTGATCGCCACCGCCCGGGGCATGCCGACCGCGGCGCACTCGTCCCAGAGCGCGACGGTGGCGTCGTCGACGCCGTCGACGGCCGAGACGACGAAGAGCGCGGCGTCCGCGGCCCGCAGGCCGGCGCGCAGCTCACCGACGAAGTCGGCGAAGCCCGGGGTGTCGAGCAGGTTGATCTTGACGTCCTGATGCACCAGCGGCGCGCAGGCCAGCGCGACCGAGCGCTGCTGCCGGACGGCGGCCGGATCATGGTCCGACACCGTGGTGCCGTCGGTCACCGAACCGGCCCGGGAAATGGTTCCGGTGGCTGCCAGCAGGGCTTCCACCAGCGTGGTCTTGCCCGCGCCGGAGTGTCCCACCAGCACCACGTTGCGTACTCTGCCGGGCTCAGTCACCACCGGCGCGGCTGCGCCGTTGAGCCCCTTCTCCGAGACTTTCTGAGCCATGCCGGTCGCTCCTGCCATTTCGAGGTCTTCTGGGGCAGGCCACCCGGGTACCGGTCGCTCCTGCCGTTTCGAGACTGTTACGACGCCGTTGGTAAATCCCACACCCGGCGCCGTCCACCCCGCAACCCTATGTAGTCGGCCACGTTACGGCCCGGCCGGGGCGCGCTGAGCAGGCTCACGCCGATAAGGTGGGACGGCCATGGCAAAGATCGTCCAAGTACCCGCGCGCGCCGTCATCGCTTACGGCGTGAACCCGCTCGCCCGTTTCCTGTTGCGGATCGGCGTCACCCCCAACGCCGTCACCGTCGCCGGCACCGTCGGCGTGCTGTTCGGCTCCTACTTCGGTGCGAGGGGCGAGCTCATCTGGGGCACCGTCATCGTGACGGCCTTCGCGCTGACCGACGCGCTCGACGGCACGATGGCCCGGATGCGGGGCGGCTCCAGCAAGTTCGGGGCCCTGCTCGACTCGTCGATGGACAGGCTGGCCGACGCGGCCGTCTTCGGCGCCGTCGTCTACTACATGTCGACCGAGGGCAACCCGTACGGTGGCATGGTCGCGGCCCTGATCAGCCTGTCCGCCGGCCAGGTCGTCTCCTACGTCAAGGCCCGGGCGCAGAGCCTCGGGCTGGACGCCGACGTCGGCATCGCCGAGCGCCTCGAGCGCCTGCTCATCGTGGGCGCCGGCGGTCTGCTCGGCGGGTTCGGGCTCGACTGGGGCCTGCCGGCCGCGCTGTGGGTGCTGGCCGCGCTCTCGCTGGTCACCGTCTTCCAGCGGCTGATCCACGCCGGGCGCACCGAGCCGCTGCCGGCCGACGTCCGCGAGGCCCAGGCGGAGGCACGCGCCGTGCCCGACGAAACCCCTGAGGCCAAGGACCTGCCTGCGTGAAGGACCGGTTGATCGAGTTCGGCTACGCCGCCGGGTGGCGGGTGGTCCGAGCGCTGCCGTTGCCGGTGGCGCGCCGCCTTTTCATGGCGGGGGCCGACCGGGCGTACGCGAAGAACGGTCCCGGCGTCCAGCGGCTGCGGCGCAACCTGCAGCAGGTGCGGCCCGGTATGTCCGACGAGCTGGTGCGCGACGGGCTGCGCTCCTACGCCCGGTACTGGCTCGAGGCGTTCCGGCTGCCCTCGCAGACCCGGCAGCAGTTCCTCGACGGCTTCGGCATCTCGCCCGAGCACTACGACTGGCTCAAGACTGCGGTGGCCGACGGCAAGGGCCTGGTGCTCGCGCTGCCGCACGTCGGCAACTGGGACGCGGCCGCCGCGTGGGCCGTCTCCAACGATTGGCCCATGATCACCGTAGCCGAGCGGCTCAAGCCCGAGGCGGTCTTCGAGCAGTTCGTGGCGTACCGCGAGAAGCTCGGCCTGGAGGTGCTGCCGCTCACCGGCGGCCGGCGGGCCCCGCTCGACGTGCTGGCCGAGAAGCTGCAGCAGGGGTACGCGGTGGCGCTGCTCGGCGACCGCGACCTGTCCCGCAACGGGGTCGAGGTCGAATTCTTCGGCGGGCGCACCCGGATGCCGGCCGGGCCCGCGATCCTGGCCATCCGCACCGGCGCGCCGCTGTTCGCGGTCGACCTGTCGTTCACGCCGACCCAGACGTACGCCGTGCTGCGCCGGATCACGCCGCCCACCGACGGTGCCCTCGACGTGCGGGTCAAGGCGACCACCCAGCTGCTCGCCGACGCCTACGCGGCCGGCATCGCGGACCACCCGCAGGACTGGCACATGCTGCAGAAACTGTGGCTCTAGGGGGACGCCATGCGGATCGGGATCGTCTCGCCCTACTCCTTCGACGTGCCCGGCGGCGTGCAGAACCACATCATGGACCTGGCCGAGGCCCTGATCGGGCTCGGTCACGAGGTCAGCGTGCTGGCCCCGGCCGACGAGGATGCGACCCTCCCTCCGTACGTGGTCTCGGCCGGCCGGGCCGTGCCGCTGCCCTACAACGGGTCGGTGGCGCGCATCGCGTTCGGGCCGATGTCGACGGCCCGGGTGCGGCGGTGGCTGAAGGCCGGGCAGTTCGACGTGCTGCACGTGCACGAGCCGATGACCTTGAGCCTGTCGCTGCTGGCCGTGCTGTCGGCCCGGGGACCGGTGGTGGCGACCTTCCACACGGCGATGACCCGGTCGCGGGCGCTGTCGGCCGCGCAGGGCATGCTCCAGCTGGTGGTCGAGAAGATCACCGCGCGCATAGCGGTCAGTGAGCTGGCCCGGAAGGTGCAGGTCGAGCATCTGGGCGGGGGAGCGGTCGAGATCCCGAACGGGGTGGCGGTCGCGAAGTTCGCCTCAGCCGCGCCCCTGGACGGGTGGCCCGGTGACGGCGGCGCCATCGGTTTCCTCGGACGTTTCACCGAGCCGCGCAAGGGCTTCGACATCCTGCGGGACGCGTTCGTGCCGCTGGCTCGTCAGCGGCCCGGACTGCGGTTGCTGGTAGCCGGGCCGGGCGACCCCGACGACCTGTACGAGTATTTCCCGGTTGACCTGCGCGAGCGGGTGACATTTCTCGGCTTGGTCTCCGAAGCCGACAAAGCTCGCATGTTGCGCAGCGTCGACGTCTATGTGGCACCGAACACGGGCGGGGAGAGCTTCGGCATGATCCTCACCGAGGCCATGGCGGCGGGCACGGCCATCGCGGCCAGCGACCTCGACGCCTTCCGAAGGGTGCTCGACGGGGGTCAGGCCGGGGCGTTGTTCCCGACCGGCGACCCCCAGGCGCTGTGCGGACTGCTCGACAGCCTGCTGTCCGACCCCGCTCGGCGCTCGGCGCTCTCGTCGGCGGCGTCGGCCGCGGTGACCGCGTTCGACTGGCCGAGCGTCGCTCTGCGTGTGCTCGAGGTCTACGCGACGGCGATCGAGGCCACCGACGGGCGGGTCATGGACGAGGAGTGGTCCGAACCACGCTCCTCGTCGTAACACCGCGAGGCGGCGGGGCACTACGATTCCCGCCATGTGGTGGGTCCTGGGTGTCGTCGCGGCGGTGGTGCTGCTCGCGGCCTACCTGGGCTGGACGGCGCATCGGGTCGAGCGGGTGCACGTGCGGGCCCAGTCGGCCGAGCGCGCCCTCGACGCCCATCTGATGCGCCGGGCCGCGGCGGCCGCGGTGGTGGCCGAGCAGTCCGACATCATCGAGCTCTACGCGGCGGCGCGGCTCGCCCTCGACGCCGACCCCGGCGAGCGGGAATCGGCCGAGAACGACCTGACCCGCCAGTTGCAGGTCGTCGCCTTCTCGGGTCCCGACCCGGCCACCCGTACGCTCCTGGCCACCAGCCGCCGTGTCGTGCTCGCCCGCCAGGTGCACACCGATCTCGTCCGCGATGCCCTGACCGCCCGGCGCCGCCCGCTGGTGCGGGCCCTGCGCATGGCGCGGCAATACCCGCGCCCCCAGTATTTCGACATCGAAGAGCCCCCGATGCCGGCGGCCGTGCCCGTTCCGGCGCCGGCCCCAGCGGTGCCGGCGACACCGCTGGAACCGGTCTGAGCAGCTGTTACCAGCCGCGCTCGGCCAGCCGGTGCGGCTCCGGCACCTCTTCGACGTTGATGCCGACCATGGCCTCACCCAGGCCGCGGGAGACCTTGGCGATCACATCGGGGTCGTCGTGGAACGTGGTCGCCTTGACGATCGCGGCGGCGCGCTGGGCCGGGTTGCCCGACTTGAAGATGCCGGAGCCGACGAACACGCCCTCGGCGCCCAGTTGCATCATCATCGCGGCGTCGGCCGGGGTCGCGATGCCGCCCGCCGTGAACAGCGTGACCGGCAGCTTGCCCAGCTCGGCCACCTCTTTCACCAGCTCGTAGGGCGCCTGCAGCTCCTTGGCGGCGACGAAGAGCTCGTCCTCGGGCAGCGTCTGCAGCCGGCGGATCTCGGCCCGGATCTTGCGCATGTGGGTCGTCGCGTTGGACACGTCACCCGTGCCGGCCTCACCCTTCGACCGGATCATGGCGGCGCCCTCGGTGAGCCGGCGCAGCGCCTCACCCAGGTTGGTGGCGCCGCAGACGAACGGCACCGTGAAGTTCCACTTGTCGATGTGGTGGGCGTAGTCGGCCGGCGTCAGCACCTCGGACTCGTCGATGTAGTCGACACCGAGCGACTGCAACACCTGCGCCTCGACGAAGTGGCCGATGCGGGCCTTGGCCATGACCGGAATCGAGACGGCGTTGATGATCCCGTCGATCATGTCGGGGTCGGACATGCGGGACACGCCACCCTGCGCGCGAATGTCGGCCGGCACCCGTTCCAGCGCCATGACCGCCACGGCCCCCGCGTCCTCGGCGATCTTCGCCTGCTCCGGCGTGACGACATCCATGATCACGCCACCCTTGAGCATCTCAGCCATGCCGCGCTTGACCCGGGCGGTGCCTTTGTTCTCAGACATACGAGCAGCGTAGGCAGGGGAAGGTCGCCGTCCGATGGCCAATCGAACCCCAGGTGGCCTGGTTTGCCGGTACGGCCGGCGCACGGGCATCAGTGACACCTTCCGGCTTTCAACTGCCAGGTCAAGGGCTGACTGTCGTAGCGGGATGGGTACGGACCGCTGCCGCCGAGGGCATGCTGTCGGCTTTCAACTGCCAGGTCAAAGGCCGGCTGTCGTAGCGGGGTGGGGGTCCGGACCGCTGCTCCCGCCGAGGGCGCGGGCGGGCCGAGCTGGGCGCTGGCGCGCCCAGAGCGCTCGGCCCGCCCGCGCGACGTGAGTGAGCGGTTGCGCTCGCCTCGATCCACCAGGCAAAGCCGGCTGCGGAGTCGGGCGCTGGCTGTTCCGGTGGCCTCTCAGCGCTTCGACAGGAGGCCTGCGTCAGGATCTGTCCATGCGGATCGTGACGCTGGCCGTGGGCAGCCGGGGCGATGTCGCGCCCTACGTGGGGCTGGGCGTGCGGCTCTCGGAGGCGGGACATCAGGTCACCATCGCCACGCATGCGTTCTTCGAGACGATGGTGGCCGGGGCCGGCCTCGGGTTCGCCGCTCTGCCGCTCGACACCCGCGAGGAGCTGATGGCCAGGGCCGGTAGCGGGTCCCTGACCGGCATCCTCGCGGTCAACCGGTCGGTGGGCGCGCAGGCGTTGCCGCTGGGCCGGGCCATGGCCGAGGCCGCGCGCGGGGCCGACGCGCTGCTGCTGACCCCGGCCGGGTGGATCGGCGGCCACGTGGCAGAGGGCCTTGGCCTGCCCAGCCTGGGCGCCTACCTGCAGCCCATGACGCCGACGCGCGAATTCCCGCCGTCCACGGTCACAACGCGTTCGCTGGGCGCGTGGGGCAACCGCGCGGCCGCTCGGGCCGTGCTCGAATGGGGGCAGCAGCCCTACAAGAACGGCGTGCGCGCCCTGCGGGCAGAGCTCGGATTGCCGCCCATCGGGCACCGCCAGTGGCTGCGCGACCTCGACGCCGCCCGGTGGCCCATCTGCTACGGCTACAGCCCGCACGTGGTCCCGCCACCTGCGGACTGGCCATCGTCGTGCACCACAGCCGGCTACTGGTGGCCCGCCCTCTCGCCGGACTTCACAGCGCCGCCGGAACTCGCCGCCTTCCTCGAAGCCGGCCCGCCTCCCGTGTACGTCGGCTTCGGCAGCATGCCCACCCGGGACGCCCGGGCGCTGTCGTCCCTGGTCCGGGACGCCGCGCGCGCCGCCGGCGTCCGAATCGTGCTGAGCGCGGGCTGGGCCGGCCTCGACGCATCCGGCGACGACGTGCTCACGATCTCCGAGGTGCCGCACGAGTGGCTGTTCCCCCGGTTGGCCGCCGTCGTCCATCACGCGGGCGCCGGGACCACCGCCGCCGGCCTGCGCGCCGGTGTGCCCGCCGTTCCGGTGCCGGTGATGGTCGACCAGCCCTTCTGGTCACAACGCCTCGTGCGGCTGGGAGTCGCCCCGGCCGCGGTCCCGTTCCGCCGCCTGACCGCCACGCGCCTGGGCGCGGCGATCCATGAGGCAATAGCGGAGCCCGCATATCGGCAGCGGGCCGCAGAGATCGCCGCGATCCTCTCTCAGGAGGACGGTACGATCGCCGTCCTCAAGGCGCTGAACAACCTGGTGTAACTCCTGGTGCGCCAACCGCTCGGGGTGATTCGTCGCTTTTGGGCGCGCCGCTCAGTGCCCGCTCACCGTCGGCAGGGCGGTCTTTGACTTTTGGACGCGGTTGCTCACCGTGCGCGGACCACCGGTACGGCGGTGCGTGGCGAAGAACGTAGTTGCCACCGGGTGCCGACCACCGGCAGGCGGTTTATGGCTTTTGAGCGCAACCGCTCACTCACGTCGCGCGGGCGGGCCGAGCGCTCTGGGCGCGCCAGCGCCCAGCTCGGCCCGCCCGCGCCCTCGGCGGGAGCAGCGGTCCGGACCCCCACCCCGCTACGACAGCCAGCCTTTGACCTGGCAGTTGACAGCCGAAAGCATGCCCTTGGCCGGAGCAGCGGTCCGTATCCACCATCGGCCTCCTGGCGGTTGATCGGGAAAGCGCCGCGCTACGACTCGACGTTGATCAGTTCTTCTCGACGAGGACCAGCCAGTTGCCGGTGTTGTCGCGCATGACGGCCTCGATGCCGTAGGGGCGGTCGGACGGCTCCTGCAGAAACTCGACGCCGGCCGCCGACAGCTCGGCGTACGTCCGGTGGCAGTCGTCGACGCGCAGGCCGAAACCGCCCATCTGGCCCGACTCCAGCTGCCCGCGGATGAAGGCGGCCGCCTCCGGCGACAGCGGCGGGCCGGGCGTCATCAGCGTCACCTCCAGTTCGGGCTGGTTGGGGTGGACGATCGTCACCCAGCGCAGCGGGCCCATCCGGGCGTCCACGCGGGGCTCGAAGCCGAGGTGCTTGACGTAGAAGTCGCGGGTGGCGTCCTGGTCGAGGCAGTACACGGTCATCAGCGAGATGTTGAGAATCATGTCTCGACCGTAGGAGGCCCGGCGCCCGGGGGCTTCTCCGAAATTGCGATCACTCCGTGCATGAAGAGCCAGCAGCCGGGGATGTGCGGCGCCGAGGTGGCCCAGCGCTTCTGGTACGCCGTGGGGCTCTCGCCGACCAGTTCGGTGAAGCGGGACGAGAACGAGCCGAGCGACGAGAAGCCGACCGCCATGCACACCTCGGTGACGGTCAGATTCGCGTGCCGCAGCAGGTCCTGCGCCCGGGCGATGCGCCGCCGGGAGACGTACCGCATGGGGGTCTCGCCGTAGGCGGCGCGAAACGCGCGTACCAGATGGAACCTCGACATGCCGCCCAGCGCGGCCAGGCCGCTCAGTGTGAGGGGCGCCGCGCTGTTGCGGTCGATGTGGTCGCGCACCCTGCGCAAGGCGAACACGAGGTCAGCCTAAGCTCGACACCGTGAACATCGGAGTGCTGGCTCTGCAGGGCGACGTGCGCGAACATCTCGCCGCGCTGGCCGAGAGCGACGTCCTGGCCCGGCCGATCCGCCGTCCCGAGGAACTCGCCGACGTCGAAGCCCTGGTCATCCCCGGCGGCGAGTCGACCACGATCAGCAAGCTGGCCGTCTCGTTCGGCCTGCTCGACCCGATCCGCAAGCGGATCGCCGACGGGATGCCGGTTTACGGCTCCTGCGCGGGCATGATCATGCTGGCCACCACGGTGCTCGACGGGCGTCCCGATCAGGAGAGCTTCCAGGGCATCGAGATGACCGTGCGGCGCAACGCGTTCGGCCGGCAGGTCGACTCGTTCGAGGGTGACGTCGCGATCGACGACATCGCCGGCGGCGATTTTCACGCTGTCTTCATCCGCGCGCCATGGGTCGAAGAGGTCGGCGACGACGTACGGGTGTTGGGCCGCGTCAGCGACGGGCAGGCCGCCGGTAGGATTGTGGCCGTTCGGCAGGGGAACCTGCTCGCCACGGCTTTCCACCCGGAGCTCACCGGCGACCTCCGCGTCCACCGGTACTTCGTCGAGATGGTCCGCCAGGCCGCCTGACACAACGGAGGTTCTCGCATGTCCGGCCACTCCAAGTGGGCGACGACCAAGCACAAGAAGGCCGTCATCGACGCCAAGCGCGGCAAGATGTTCGCCAAGCTCATCAAGAACATCGAGGTCGCGGCCCGCACCGGCGGCGGTGACCCGGCGGGCAACCCGACGCTGTACGACGCCATCCAGAAGGCGAAGAAGAGCTCCGTCCCCAACAACAACATCGACAACGCGGTCAAGCGCGGCTCCGGTCTCGAGGCCGGCGGCGCCGACTGGCAGACGATCATGTATGAGGGCTACGGCCCGAACGGCGTCGCTCTGCTGATCGAGTGCCTCACCGACAACCGCAACCGCGCCGCCACCGAGGTCCGCACGGCGCTGACCCGCAACGGCGGCACGTTCGCCGACGCCGGCTCGGTTTCGTACCTGTTCAACCGCAAGGGCGTCATCATCGTCCCGGCCGAGGGCATCAGCGAGGACGACCTGATGATGGCCGTCCTCGACGCCGGCGCCGAAGAGATCAACAACCTCGGCGAGTCGTTCGAGATCGTCAGCGAGCCGACCGACCTGGTCGCCGTGCGCACGGCGCTGCAAGAGGCCAACATCGAGTACGACTCGGCCGACTCGTCGCTCCTGCCGACGATGAACGTCGAGGTCGACGAGGAGGCCGCGCGCAAGGTCCTCAAGCTGGTCGACGCGCTCGACGACTGCGACGATGTCCAAGAGGTCTACACGAACGCCGACATCAGCGACGACGTGCTGGCCGCTATTGACGCGTGACACCTGGTCGCAAGACCAGTAGGGTGAGGGGGTGCTTGCCGTTATGACCGGCATCAATCTGCCGCCGATCGAGGACCTCGACGTTGACGACCTCGCCTCCTTGCCCAAGGAACACCGTTACGAACTGCACGAGGGAAACCTCGTCATCATGACGCCATCGACCTACTGGCACAAAGTGATGGCGCAACGCTTGTTGATCATGCTGCATGCGGCCGGTCACATGGTTCTCCAGGACGCGGGGATCCGTGGCGACCGGCCGCGTGATCTGCGCCTTCCCGACCTCGGGGTGGTCATCAGTCTGCCGCCCGAGCTGGCTGACTACTCGAACCTGCCCGGGTCCGCGTTCGGTCTGGTTATCGAGATCGTCTCGGAGAACTCTCTGAACGGCGAGTACACCGAAAAGGCGCGGTGGTACGCCGAGCGAGGTATCCCGGAATACTGGATCGTCGACCGGGATCCTCAGCGCTCCCACGGCGACGCGCTGGTTCACCTTCATCGTTTGACGCTCGGCGGCGGCGAGCCGTCGTATGTCCGCGAGCGCTCGGTGCGGTTGTCAGAGCTCGAGGCGGAGTTCCGCGCGAAAGCTGAGGCCTGACGACTGGTCGCGTGACCAGTAAGGTGGCGGGACAGAGCCATCTCGGCGTGGAGGTGCGACCCGCCCATGACCGGCCTCTTCCTTCCGCCCATCGAGGATCTCGAACTCGACGACCTCGCCGCCCTGCCGCGGCACTACCGCTACGAGCTGCGCGACGGCAATCTGGTCATCGCGGCGCCCTCCAGCTTCTGGCACAAGGTCATGGCGGGCCGGGTGCTGGTCATGTTGCACAAGGCCGGCCTCAACGTCTTCCAGGATCCCGGCGTACGCGGTGACCGCCCCCGCGACTGCCGCGTGCCCGACCTGGGCGTGGCCAGCCGGCTGCCACTCGGCCTGGCCACCTATTCGCATCTGCCGGCGTCGTCGTTCAACCTCGTCGTCGAGGTCGTCTCCGAGGGCGCGGCGAACGGCGAATACACCGATAAGGCGGCCTGGTACGCCGAGCACGGCATCCCCGAGTACTGGATCGTCGACCAGGCCCCCGACCGCGCCGACGACGACGCCTTCGTCTTCGTCCACCGCCTCCTGCTGGCCGGCGGCGAGCCCATCTACGGCCGCGAACGCAATGTCCTCCTGTCCGAGCTGGAACGCGAATATCCTGATACTGACTCGTGACAACTGGTCGGTCGACTACCAGTCTCGGAGGTGGGACTCGGTCGCGGTCATCCGGCGTGAGTTGGCGTCCTACGGTGCCCATCAAAGTTTGTCGGGGGCGGATCTGGTGATCGTGGCGATCGCGATCCGGCTGAGACTGACGGTGCTTCACGAGGACAGCGACTTCGAAACGGTCGCCCGCTTCGTGCCGGAATTGAAGCAGTATCGTCTGCGCCACGGGCCACCGACCGAGAAGGCAATGTCGACAGTCGATGGATGAAGTGATTCTCAGTAGTCGACCGCGATCTTGGACATGGTCTGGATCAAGATGGCTATGAGGAGGATGCCGAAGGCTATGCGGCGTCCCACGGCGTGCCACTGCTGGCGCCGGTAGGCCTGACACCAGGCGATGCCCGCGTCGGCGGCGGCGCTCACCCGGCCGGATCGGTGCGTGTCGGGCAGCACCGCGGCCTTGAGCAGGGCGATGCTGCCGCCGCGGCGGTACAGGGCGGGGGCGTACGCCGGGCGGTGCAGCACCCGCACGTCGACCTCGTAGATCTGGTCGTCGCGCCACTGCTTCGTGCGCACCTCCAGGCGGTGGCGCAGATATTCGTACGCGGCGTGGGGCCGGCCCAGCAGGCGGCGACGCCACGACAGGCGCCGCCAGTGGGACGCCACGTCGGCCAGCACGTCCATGTAGAGGTGCTCGGCCTCGGGGTCGCCGCCGACCAGCCGGCTCGTCTCACGGCGCAGGTCATCGAGGTGGCACGAGACGAAGTCGACGTACGCCGGTGGCGGCTCGTCGTCCATGGGTGGCACGAGATACATGGGTCACACCCCCGGCCTCCATCGTCGAGGCGTGTCGCTGCCGGGCGCAAGAGGGCAGCGTATTAGGGTGTCGAACACACGTACGTGAGTCAGGGGAGGTCTTGGTGCGCGTGCTCGGCATCGACCCGGGTCTCACCCGGTGCGGAGTCGGTGTCGTCGAGGGCGTGCCGGGGCGGCCCGGCACGATGATCGCCTATCACGTCGTACGCACCGAGTCCGACGACGACATCGCGCACCGCCTGCTGCAACTCGACCGGGCGCTGGCCGCGCTGGTCGCCGAGCACCAGCCCGAGAGCGTGGCCGTCGAGCGGGTGTTCGCCCAGCACAACGTCCGTACGGTGATGGGCACCGCCCAGGCCAGCGCGGTCGCCGTGCTGGCCGGCGCGCGGGCCGGACTGCCCGTGCAGACGTACACGCCGAGCGAGGTCAAGGCGGCCGTCACCGGTTCCGGTACGGCCGGCAAGGCACAGGTCACGGCGATGGTCACCCGGCTCCTCCAGCTCGACGCGCCGCCCAAGCCGGCCGACGCCGCCGACGCCCTCGCCCTCGCCATCTGCCACATCTGGCGCGGCGGCACCCGCGCCCGGATCCAGGCCGCGGCCCTCGCCGCCGCCCGCAAAGCTCACCAGGGGAGAGTCCGCCGATGATCGCAAGCGTGCGCGGGGTGGTGGCGGCGATCGCGCCGGACAGCGCCGTCATCGAGGTCGGCGGCGTCGGCCTGCAGGTGCAGTGCGCGCCGGGCACTCTCGCGGGGCTGAAGCCGGGGGCCGAGGCTCGGCTGGCCACCAGCATGGTCGTCCGGGAAGACTCGCTGACCCTCTACGGCTTCGCCGACGACGAAGAGAAGCACCTCTTCGAGCTGCTTCAGACGGCCAGCGGCGTGGGCCCCCGGCTGGCCCAGGCGGTGCTGGCCGTGCACCAGCCCGAGACGGTGCGCCGCGCCATCGCCGGCGGCGACCTGGCCACCCTGACCCGCGTGCCCGGCATCGGCAAGAAGGGCGCGGAACGCCTCGTGCTCGAGCTGCGCGACCGGATCGGCCCGCTGCCGATCGGCGACGGCGGCTCGGCCGGCGTGCTCAACGGCGCCTGGCAGGAGCAGGTACGTCAGGGCGTGCTCGCGCTGGGCTGGTCCGCCGCCCAGGCCGACCAGGCTGTGGTCGCCGTCGCCGAATCCATCGAAGGCGAGGTCCCCCCGGTTCCCGTCCTTCTCCGCCAGGCGATCCGCCTGCTGGGCAAGGCCCGATGAGCGACGACCTGGTCTCCGCCACCGCCGGCGACGACGAGCTCGACGCCGAGGCGAGCGTCCGCCCTCGCCGCCTGGCCGAGTTCATCGCCCAGCACCGCGTCCGCGACCAGCTCGACCTCCTGCTCAAGGGCGCGATGGGCCGCGGCACCCCACCCGACCACATCCTGCTCTCGGGGCCTCCTGGCCTCGGGAAGACGACGCTGGCCAACATCGTGGCGGCGGAGTTGGGGACGGGGATCCGGACCACGAGTGGGCCGGTCATCGAGCGGTCGGGCGACCTGGCGGCGATCCTGACCGGGCTCGCGCCGGGGGACGTGCTGTTCATCGACGAGATCCACCGGATCGCCAAGCCGGCCGAGGAGCTGCTGTACAGCGCGATGGAGGACTTCCGGGTCGACGTCGTGGTGGGCAAGGGGCCGGGGGCCACTGCCATTCCGCTCGATGTGGAGCCGTTCACGCTGGTCGGGGCGACCACGCGGGCCGGGTTGCTGTCGGGGCCGATGCGCGACCGGTTCGGCTTCGTGGCCCATCTCGACTTCTATTCGGCGGCCGACCTCGACTCGTTGCTGCACCGGTCGGCCCGCATTCTCGGGGTGCCGATCACCGACGACGGCGCGGCCGAGATCGCGGGGCGGTCGCGGGGGACGCCGCGTATCGCGAACCGCCTGCTGCGGCGGGTTCGCGACTACGCCGAGGTGCGCGCGGACGGGGTGGTGACCGAGGCTACGGCGCGGGCCGCCCTCAAGGTGTACGACGTGGACGCCCTGGGGCTCGACCGGCTCGACCGGGCCGTGCTGCGGGCGCTGATCGAGTCGTTCCGGGGCGGGCCGGTCGGTCTGTCCACGCTGGCAGTGGCCGTGGGGGAGCAGTCCGACACCGTCGAGGAGGTGTGCGAGCCCTTCCTCGTACGGGCCGGGTTGCTGGCCCGTACGCCGAGGGGCCGGGTTGCGACCGAGGCGGGCTGGGCCCATCTGGGAAAGACGCCGCCCTCGGGCACGATGCAAGGAGATCTGTTCGCGCGCGATGCGTGAAATCCCTCGTAATGCGAACGTGATGTGTGCCGCATTCGGAACTCCCAGGTTGACCGATTAGACTCGCCGCCGTTCAACCGGGATGTGTTTATCGCCCCGGTGCGTGGTGTTCCGCGTCACCGGTGGCCAACGGAAGGCTTTTTTCGTGCCATACGCAGCCGAGGCATCCGGGGGTGGCAGCTTCACGCCGCTGCTCCTCATCGTTCTGCTCTTCGCCGTGATGTATTTCTTGATGATCCGGCCGCAGCAGAAGCGTCGTCGCGAGGCCGCGCAGATGCAGAACGCGCTCGGCCCCGGTGACCGCATCGTCACCATCGGTGGCCTGCACGGCACCGTCGTCGCCGTTGCCGACGACGTCGTCACGCTGGAGATCGCCGAGGGCGTGCACGTCGACTTCGCGCGCCCGGCCATCGCCCGCGTCGTGAGCCAGACGGCCGCCGCGGCCGAGGTTCCGGCCGAGGAAGAGATCGCCGAACCCGCCGTGGAGGAGCCGATCGTCAACCCGGTCACCGACACGCGTAAGAAAGACTGACAACTCAGACGTAGTACCCCTCGGGCCGGCCCGCGCGGCGTCAAGCTGCCGGGCCGGTTCGTCGGGCCCGCGCGAGGCCGCAGCCGAGAGCGCGAAGCGGACGTTAGACTCCACGACCGCCTCAACCACACCAAGACGCCGTAAACACAGGGAGATCGAAAGCCGTGGCACGACCACCACAGGGACAGATGCATCCCGGACGGCAGCTTGCCGTGCTCGGCGCGCTCTTCGTTGTCCTTTACCTGCTCGTCTTCTTCGCGGGCGGGGCGAGTGGCTCCTTCACCGACCGTCTGCAGCCCAAGCTCGGCCTCGACCTGGTGGGTGGCACGCAGGCCACCTACATTGCGTCGGTCGAGGGCGGCCAGGTGCCGCCGAAGGCGAACATGGAGCAGGCCCGCGACATCATCGAGGAGCGGGTGAACGCCCTCGGCGTCTCCGAGGCCGAGGTGGTCATCCAGGGCGACCGCAACATCGTGGTCTCGCTCGCCGGGAAGGCCGACGACCAGCTCAAGGACCTGTCGCAGGCCGCGCAGATGCGTTTCCGCATGGTCATCGGCGCGACGGGTGACGCCGCCGCGGTCGCGCTGAACCCGCCGTCGGCGCAGCCGAGCGCCCCCGCCTCCGCGCCGGGCAGCGCCCCGGCGAGTGCCCCGGCCAACGCGCCCGCGAGCGGCGGCGCCAACGCGCCGCAGGTCGGGGACAGCCCGTCCTCCGGTGGCCAGGGTGGCGGCGCGCCCGCCCCCAGCGCCACGCCGAGCGCCCCCGCGCCGTCGCCCAGCGCGACCGGGGACGCGCCGGTGAGCGCCGACACGCAGCAGCAGCGCGAAGCTGTCGAGAAGAAGGTCGGCGCCGCGGCGTGGTCCGCGGCCGAGAAGCTGACCGCTCCGGTCGACCTGCAGGCCGACCCCAAGGCCGGCCTGCCGTTCGCGAACTTCGCCAAGCTGACCGGCGAAGAGGTCAACGTGCTGACCCCGCAGATGCAGTTCAACGTGCCGACGGTCAGCTGCCAGCAGCTCGAGGACCGGCCGAACGGCGCCATCGACGCCGTCAACTCCCAGGCCGTCGCCTGCTACCAGGGCGGCAAGGTCCTGCTCGACAAGGCGCCGGTCGTCGGTGAGGACATCTCCAAGGCGAGCCCGCAGCTCGACCAGCAGACCGGCCAGTGGGTCGTCTCGCTCGACTTCACCAGCGCCGGCTCGGCCAAGTGGGCCGCGCTGACCCGGCAGGCGTTCGAGGCCACCCAGACCGACCCCTGCTTCGTCGCCGCCCAGTCGCTGTACGGCCAGGTCGACCACTGTGCCGTCGCCGTGGTGCTCGACAAGAACGTCATCTCGGCGCCGCAGATCCAGGGCGTGCTGACCGGCACGTCGCAGATCACCGGCCAGTTCAACTCGGCCTCGTCGCGTCAGCTGGCCGACCAGCTCAACTTCGGCGCGCTGCCGGTCACCTTCACCTCGGGCCCGGCCCAGACCGTGTCGGCGACCCTGGGCATCCAGCAGCTCAAAGCCGGTCTGCTCGCCGCGGGCATCGGCATGGTGCTGGTGGCGATCTACTCGTTCTTCTACTACCGCCTGCTCGGTACCGTCATCATCCTGAGCCTCATCCTGTCCGGTCTGCTGACGTTCGGCGCGCTGGTGTTCCTCGGTCGTACCGTGGGCTTCACCCTGACCTTGGCGGGTATCGCGGGCTTCATCGTGTCGCTGGGTGTCGCGGCGGACTCGTTCGTGATCTATTTCGAACGTCTCAAAGACGAGATCCACGAGGGTCGAAGTCCGCGGAGCGCGGTGCCTCGAGCCTGGGTTCGGGCCCGGCGCACCATCATCTCGGCGAACACCATCACGATCATGGCCGCCGTGGTGCTGTACATCGTCTCGGTCGGCGCGGTGCAGGGCTTCGCCTTCGCGCTGGGCGTGGCAACCGTCCTCGACCTGGTCGTCGTGTTCCTCTTCCGGCACCCGATCATGACGATGTTCGCACGGACCAAGGCCTTCCTGTCGCCGCGGGTGAGCGGCCTCGGTCGTGTCCTCCGGCAAGTTCCGACCGATGTCAAGGAGGCCTGACATGGCCCGTCAGGGTTTCGCCACCCGGCTCTACACGGGCGAGGCGAACATCAACGTCATCGGCCGGCGCAAGCTGTGGTTCTCGATTGCGGCGGTGCTCGTCCTGCTGTCGATCGGCAGCTTCGCGATCAACAAGTTCCACCTCGGTATCGAGTTCGCGGGTGGCACGTCGTTCAGCGTCCCGGCCAGTGTGGGAGGCAAGGAGCTCTCTCAGGCCGAGGTGTCCGACGCGGTGGAGCGGGCGATCCAGTCGGTGGACCCGGGCGCCGAGGTCGGCGCCGCGCAGCGCGTCGGTACCGGCGAGGGCGCCAGCTACAACGTCAGGGCGTCGGCGCTCAGCGCTCAGCAGGCCGAGCAGGCCAAGACGGCCCTGGTGCAGGATCTCGGCGTCGCGCCTGAGGACGTGAGCGACGACCAGGTGTCAGCGGCCTGGGGTGGCCAGGTGACGAGGCAGGCGCTGGTGGGCCTCCTCGTCTTCCTCGTCCTGGTGATGATCTATCTGATCGTCCGGTTCGAGTGGCGGATGGCGGTCGCGGCGGTCTCCTCGCTCGTGCTCGACCTGATTCTGACCGCGGGCATCTACTCCGTCGTCGGATTCGAGGTCACGCCGTCCACGGTGATCGGCTTCCTCACGATCCTCGGCTACTCGTTGTACGACGTCGTAGTGGTCTTCGACAAGGTGCAGGAGAACACGCGCGGCATCACGGCGAGCAGCGTGCGCACCTACAGCGAGGCGACCAACCTGGCCGTCAACCAGACTCTGATGCGGTCGATCAACACCAGTCTGGTGGCGCTGCTGCCGGTCGGCGGCCTGCTCTTCATCGGCGCCGGCCTGCTCGGCGCGGGCACGCTGAAGGACCTGGGCCTGGTGCTGTTCGTCGGCATGGGCCTCGGTGTCATCTGCTCGATCCTCTTCGCGGCGCCGATGCTCGCTGTGCTGAAGGAGCGCGAGCCGAGGATCAAGGCGCACACCGCCCGCGTGCTGGCCCGGCGGGCCGGCGCCCGCTCGGGCGACGTCGCCCCGCGCGGCGAGCGCACCGGCCGCGACGCCAACGTCGCCGGCTCGGACGAGACGGCTCCGGCGCTGGCCTCGGCCGCGCCGCGGCCGGGCAGCCGCCCGACGGCCAAGCGCAACACCAACCGCGGCGGACGGCCCGGCGGCGCCGGCAACCGCCCCGCCGGGGGCAGCAAGCGTCGCTGACGCACCACGACGACGCAGGGGCAGCCGGTGATCCGGCTGCCCCTGCGTCGTTCGTTAGGCTGTCGCACGTGACCGATGAGAAGACCCGCGCCACCGGAGACAGCGGCCCCGATCTGGCCGCAGTGGTCGCCGGCAGCACGATCGACGTGCCCGACTTCCCCAAGCCGGGCATCGCCTTCAAGGACCTGATGCCGCTGTTCGCCGACGGGCGGGCCTTCCACGAGGTGATCGACGGGATCATCGCCCACTACGGCGCCGACTCGTTCGACGTCGTGGCCGGCGTCGAGGCGCGCGGCTTCGTGGTGGCGGCGGCCATCGCTTACGCGACGGGGGTTGGCGTCGTGCCGGTGCGCAAGGCGGGCAAGCTGCCGCGCCAGGCCCTGGCGGCCTCGTACGAGCTGGAATACGGCGAGGCCACCCTCGAGGTGCACGAGGACGCGTTCATCGCCGGACAGCGCGTCCTGGTGGTCGACGACGTGCTCGCCACCGGGGGCACGGCCGGCGCGGCTCTCGAACTGGTCGAGCGGGCCGGCGGCACGGTCGTGGGCTTCACCGTGCTGATGGAGCTGGCCTTCCTGAAGGGCCGCGGGCGCTTGAAACCGCGCACTGTCCACGCCCTGTTGACCGTTTGATGGAGCTTTGCCGCTCTCCGGACAGCTCTTTCGGAGGTTCGGCCGCGCCATCGGGGAAGACTGTGCGGGTAGGATGGCGTTCCTAACCAGGTGACCAACCCTGGCATTGGTGGACTTCTCCGGCCGGCGACGACCGGCCGGGTCCCGAGCGATGGTGTGAGGAGGCCGGTGTCCAGCGACGTCGTCCCTCCGGCGGAGGGCACGGTGCAGCCGACCGAGGACTCACAAAACGGTGCGGGCGCTCCGGTGCCCCCTGACGAGCCGAGGCCGGTCGAGGTACCCGACTCCGACGCGACTCAGCCGATGCCTCCGGCCGAGGCGCCGGCCGCGGGCTTCGGCACCCTGGCCGGCGCGCCCACCGGCCGCCGCGTGCGGGCCCGGCTGGCGCGCTTCAACGCGCCCTGGCAGAGCACCCAGGTCAGCGAGGTTCTCGAACCCCTGATCGCCACCCACCGGGCCAGCCACCCCAAGGCCGACGGCCGCATGCTGCAGCGCGCCTTCGACGTGGCCGCCCGCTGGCACTCGGGCCAGTACCGCAAGTCCGGCGACCCCTACATCACCCACCCGCTGGCCGTGGCGACGATCCTGGCCAACCTCGGCATGGACACGACCACCCTGGTCGCGGCCCTGCTGCACGACACGATCGAGGACACCGACTACTCGCTCGAGCAGATGCGCAGCGACTTCGGCGGCGAGGTCGCGCTGCTGGTCGACGGCGTCACCAAGCTCGACCGGGTCAAGCTGGGCGACGCGGCCAAGGCCGAGACCATCCGCAAGATGGTCGTGGCGATGGCGAAGGACCCGCGGGTGCTGGTCATCAAGCTGGCCGACCGGCTGCACAACATGCGCACCCTGACCTTCCTGCCCCGCCCGAAACAGGAGCAGAAGGCCAAGGAGACGCTCGAGATCCTGGCCCCGCTGGCCCACCGCCTCGGCATGAACACGATCAAGTGGGAGCTCGAGGATCTCGCCTTCGGCACCCTGTTCCCCAAGCGGTTCGAAGAGATCAACCGGCTCATCGGCGAGCACCAGCCGCAGCGTGAGGCGCTGCTGCGCCAGGTGACCAACCGGGTCAGCCTCGACCTCAAGTCCGCGAAGATCAAGGCCGAGACCACCGGCCGCCCCAAGCACCTCTACTCGATCTATCAAAAGATGATCGTGCGGGGCCGCGACTTCAACGACATCTACGACCTGGTCGGCGTGCGCATCCTGGTCGACACGGTCCGCGACTGCTACGCCGCGCTGGGCGTCATCCACGCGAACTGGCAGCCCGTGCCGGGCCGGTTCAAGGACTACATCGCGATGCCGAAGTTCAACATGTACCAGTCGTTGCACACGACGGTCATCGGCCCGACCGGCAAGCCGGTCGAGATGCAGATCCGCACGTTCGCGATGCACCGCACGGCCGAGTTCGGCATCGCCGCCCACTGGAAGTACAAGGAGCAGAAGGGCGCGACGATCGTCGGCCCGCCGGCCCACATCGACGAGATGACCTGGCTGCGTCAGCTGCTCGACTGGCAGCGCGAGGCGAGCGACCCGTCCGAGTTCCTCGACGCGTTGCGCTTCGACCTGTCGAGTCAAGAGGTGTACGTCTTCACGCCCAAGGGCGACGTGATCCCGCTGCCGACGGGGTCGACCCCGGTCGACTTCGCCTACGCCGTGCACACCGAGGTCGGGCACAAGTGCATCGGCGCCCGGGTCAACGGCAAGCTGGTGCCGCTCGAGTCGACGCTGTCCAACGGCGACGTCATCGAGATCTTCACCTCGAAGTCGGCCAACGCCGGCCCCACGCAGGACTGGCTCGGCTTCGTCAAGAGCCCGCGGGCGCGGACGAAGATCCGGCAGTACTTCAACAAGGAGCGCCGCGAGGAGGCGATCGAGGACGGCAAGGAGGCCATCGTCAAGGCGATGCGCAAGCAGGGCCTGCCCCTGCAGCGCATGCTGACGAACGAGAACCTCACGACGATCGCCCGCGATCTGCACCTGGCCGACGTCGCCTCGCTCTACGCGGCGATCGGCGAGAGCACGGTGTCGGCCCAGTCGGTCGTGCAGAAGCTGGTCGCCGGCTTCGGCGGCGAGGAGGGCGCGGTCGAGGACATCGCCGAGACCGCCGTCGCGACCCGCCCGCCGCGCAACCGCAGCACCGCGCAGGATCCCGGCGTCGTGGTCAAGGGTGTCAGCGACGTATGGGTCAAGCTGGCCCGCTGCTGCACCCCGGTGCCGGGCGACGCGGTGTTCGGCTTCGTCACCCGCTCGGGCGGCGTCAGCGTCCACCGGGAAGACTGCGCCAACGCCGAAGACCTGCGCGACCAGCAGGAACGCGTCGTCGAGGTGACCTGGAAGCCGACCAGCGCGTCCACCTTCCTGGTGGCCATCCAGGTCGAGGCGCTCGACCGGCACAAGCTGCTGGCCGACGTCACCCGGGTGCTCTCGGAGGAGCGGGTCAACATCCTCTCGGCGACGGTCACCACGACCCGGGACCGCGTGGCCGTCAGCCGGTTCACGTTCGAGATGGCCGACCCGAAGCATCTGGGCCACCTGGTGGCCGCCGTGCGCAAGGTCGACGGCGTCTTCGACGCCTACCGCGTCACGTCCGGCGCGTAGCGAATCGAGCAACGAGAAAAGGGCCCCCGCCGAAGCGGGGGCCCTTTCTCATGAACCGATCAGGCGGCGGCCATCGTCAGCGACTTGATGGTCACCTCTTTCTTCGGGTGGCCACCTCCCGCGGACTGCGCGAACGCGCCGTCGTCGCCGGCCTTGACCACGCCCTTGACGATGTCCAGGCCCTCGGTGATCGTGCCGAGGAGTGTGTAGTTCGCCGGGAGCTGAGTGTCTTCCGAGCAGATGAAGAACTGGCTGCCGGTGCTGCCGGGCTGGCCGGTGTTGGCCATCGCGATCGAGCCCGCCGGGTACGGCTTCTTGGTGTCGGTCGGCAGGTTCTCTTCGGCCATGGTGTAGCTCGGGCCGCCCTGGCCGTCGGTCTCGCGCCAGCCCTTGCCCGAGGCGAACGGGTCGCCGCACTGGAGCACCTTGAAGGTCGCCTCGTTGACCAGACGGTGGCACTTCGAGTTGTCCCAGAACTTCTTGCTCGCGAGGAACTCGAAGCTGGCCGCGGTGCAGGGCACCTTGGACTTGTCGACGGTCGCCTTGATGACGCCCAGGTTGGTGTCCATGGTCAGCACGTCGCTGCCGGTGTTGGGCGCGGTCGCCGGCGGGGTGCCGACGTCCTTGACCTTGCCGCCGCCGCCCGCGTCGGGCGTCCAGGTGCAGGCGACCTGGCCGGCCGGGACGTTACCGGCCGCGGTGGGGGAGTCGGCCTTGTTGTCGTCACCGCCGATCGAGGTGACGATCCACACGGCGGCGCCCGCGATCAGCACGACCGCGATCGCCGAGCCGATGATGGCCTGCCGCTGCCGGCGCTTGCGGGCGGCCGCGGAACGCTCGGCCATCTCCTTCTCGAGACGGGCCCTCGCCGCCGCGCGTTGCCGGTCCTTGATCGACGACACGGTGTTCCTCCTGCTGCTGATATGTCGGCCTGGGGCTCAGGACTGGGTGCTGGCCGAAGGGGCTACGGACGCCGGGGCGTCGCCGACGGTCAGGGTCTTGATGGTGATCTTCTTGGTCGGCTTGACCTTGTCGCCGGTGGCGTTGGCCGTCGTGGGGATCTTGGCCAGCTTGTCCACCGTCGCCTGCCCGCCCGTCACCTTGCCGACGATCGAGAACTCCGGCGTAGCGGGGGAGTAGTCCTTGGTGAAGATCAGGAACTGACTGCCGTTGGTGCCCGGCGGGTTGCCGATCAGGGCGACGGTGCCCTTCGGGTAGAGCGGCGTGCTCGAACCGGGAGCGGCCGACGCGCTCGGCTCAGGGGTGGTCGGCACGTTCTCGTTGTAGACGCTGTACGTCGGGCCGCCGAGACCCGTGCCGGACGGGTCGCCGCAGCGCACCGCCCCGTACGCCGTGATCTCGTGGCAGTCGGTGTTGTCGTAGAACTTCTTGCTCGCCAGGTACGTGATGTCGGCCGTGCCGCACGGCGAGAACTCGCTGTCGAGGCCCACGACGACCGGCTCACCCTGATTGGTGGTGATCGTCATCGTCTGGGTGCCGAGCGTCGGGATGTCCTTGGTCGGTGGCGTGCCCACGTCCTTCAGGTTCGAGTTCGTGGACGCGTTCTGCGGGGTCCAGAGACAGATGTCCTGGTCGGCCGCCTCGGTTGTCTCGTCGGAGTCGAACGCGCCGCCGATCCACGCGACGCCGGCCACGATGAGCAGGACCGCCACCCCGGAACCGATGCCCGCGAGCATTCGCCGTCGGCGATTCTGTTTCGCGGCCCGTCGCACCATCTGCCGATCGAGCTTCGCCCGCGCCAGCTTGCGCTGCCGGTCCCTGCTGGATGCCACCGAACGCTGTCCTCTCGAACGACCGTGTCACACGCCCGCAAGAGTGTACGGGTACCTCCTGAGAAAGTGGTGTGCGCCCGCCCGACTAGGATCGTTACGATTCGTACCTGTCTGCGTGAGGAGGGCCCGGCGTGCTCGTCACCGGCTTCGAGGCCCAGGCCTTCGGCACCAATTGCTATGTGGTGGCCACCGCTCCGGGCGAGCAGTGCCTGATCGTCGACCCCGGCATCGGCGTGCTCGACCGGCTCGACGAGGTGATCGCCGAGCACCGGCTCTTCCCGGCCGCGGTGCTGCTGACGCACGGCCACCTCGACCACAGCTTCTCGGTCGCCCCGGTCTGCGGCGCGCGCGGCATCCCGGCGTACGTGCACCCGGCCGACACCGAGATGCTGGCCGACCCGGCCAAGGGTCTCGGCATGGGTCTCGACCAGCTCTTCGGGGGCCGGCTGACCTATTCGGAGCCCGACGACGTCGCCCTGCTCACCGACGGCGAGACGATGGTGCTGGCCGGCCTCGAGGTGACCGTCGACCATGCGCCCGGCCATACC
This sequence comes from Paractinoplanes hotanensis, assembly GCF_023717965.1. Classification (NCBI taxonomy): domain Bacteria; kingdom Bacillati; phylum Actinomycetota; class Actinomycetes; order Micromonosporales; family Micromonosporaceae; genus Paractinoplanes; species Paractinoplanes hotanensis. The sequence continues at coordinate 83,359 of NZ_JAMQOL010000019.1, forward strand.
GGCGGGTCGGTGCTGTTCCGGCTGCCCGGCGCGGGCTCCTCCTTCGACGCGGACCAAGTCTGCCTCTCCGGGGATGTTCTCTTCGCCGGCTCGATCGGACGCACCGACCTGCCGGGCGGCAGCACGCCGACGATGATGACCAGCCTGCGGGACAAGATCCTCCCGCTGGCCGACGACACCGTCGTCCTGCCCGGCCATGGACCGGCCACCACCATCGGCCGCGAGCGCGCGACGAACCCGTACCTGCGGGAACTCGTCGCAGCGCCCGGCCGCGGACTTTGAGCGTCTTCTGAGGAGACTGAAGAGCAATGCCCATTTCCGGCTTTCCCGAATGGATGCCGCCGCAGCGCATGATCGAGCAGCGGGTCCTCGACCGGATCCGCTCCACCTTCGAGCTGTACGGCTTCTCCCCGCTCGAGACCCGTTCCGTCGAGCCGCTCGAGACCCTGGTGAGCAAGGGGGAGACGTCCAAGGAGGTCTACCTGCTGCGCCGCCTGCAGGCCGACGAGAACGCCAAGGACGACGACCAGCTCGGCCTGCACTTCGACCTGACCGTGCCGTTCGCCCGATTCGTCGTCGAGAACGCGGGCAAACTGCAGTTCCCGTTCCGGCGCTACCAGATTCAGAAGGTGTGGCGCGGCGAGCGCCCGCAGGAGGGCCGCTACCGCGAGTTCCTGCAGGCCGACATCGACGTGGTCAACCGCGGCGAGCTGCCCTTCCACTACGACACCGAGATGCCGCTGGTGATCGGGGACGCGCTCGGCGGCCTGCCGATCCCGCGCATCCGCATCCAGGTCAACAACCGCAAGGTGTGCGAGGGCTTCTATCGGGGGCTCGGCCTCGCGGACACGGCGCAGGTTCTGCGTACGGTCGACAAGCTCGACAAGATCGGCCCGGCCCGCGTGGCCGAGGCGCTGATCGAGACCGCCGGCGCGACCCGGGCCCAGGCCGAGGCGTGCCTCGAACTGGCTGCCATCTCGGCTGACGACGGTTCCTTCGTGGACGCCGTCCGCAAGCTCGGGGTGAACGACCCGCTGCTCGACGAGGGCCTGAACGAGCTGCTGCAGGTGGTCGAGACGGCCCGCGAGAACGCGCCCGGCCTGGTCGTGGCCGAGCTGAAGATCGCGCGCGGGCTCGACTACTACACCGGCACCGTCTACGAGACGCAGTTGCAGGGCTACGAGCGGTTCGGCTCGATCAGCTCGGGCGGCCGCTACGACAACCTGGCCTCGGCCGGCAACGAGCGGTTCCCCGGCGTCGGCTACTCGATCGGCGTGTCCCGGATGCTCGGCGTGCTCTTCGGGCAGAACGCCCTGAGCGTGTCGCGGTCGGTGCCGACCTGCGTGCTGGTCGCCCTGCCCAACGAAGATCAACGGCCGTCCTGCGTACGCATCGCCGCCGCCCTCCGCCGCCGGGGGATCCCGACCGAGGTCGCGCCCTCGGCGGCGAAGTTCGGCAAGCAGATCCAGTACGCGGACCGCCGCGGGATTCCCTACGTGTGGTTCCCTGGCGAGCCCGACACCGTGAAGGACATCCGCTCCGGCGACCAGGTCGAGGCCGACTCCACCACCTGGCAGCCGCCCGCCGAAGACCTGCACCCGGTCATCGCCGGCTAGCGCGGCGCCCGGCGTCCCGTCGCCTCATCCTGCGGGACGCCGGGACGCCGCGCAGGCGGCAGCGCATACACTTACCTACGGTGCCGTAAGTTACGGCGCCGTAGGGAGTGATCGTCATGCCGCTGGACCAGACCTCGTTGCTCCTCGAACTGGAGCCCGTCGTGGCGACCAACCTCGACCGGCATCTGTCGCTGGCCAAGGAGTGGTTCCCCCACGAGTACGTGCCGTGGAGCGAGGGCCGCACGTTCGACGGCCTGCTGGGCGGCGAGCCCTACCGGCCGACCGACTCGCAGCTGCCCGATGTCGCGCGTACGGCGCTGATCGTCAACCTGCTCACCGAGGACAACCTGCCCTCGTACCACCACGAGATCGCGACGCTCTTCGGCCGCGACGGGGCCTGGGGCACGTGGGTGCACCGCTGGACCGCCGAGGAGGGCCGGCACGGGATCGCGCTGCGCGACTACCTGACGGTGACCCGGGCCGTCGACCCGGTCGAGCTGGAGCGGGCCCGCATGACGCACATGGAGGCCGGTTACTCCAACGGCCACCCCGACGAGATCCTGCACTCGATCGCGTACGTCGCCTTCCAGGAGCTCGCGACCCGCATCTCGCACCGCAACACCGGCAAGGCCACGGGCGACCCGATGGCCGAGCAGCTGCTGGCGCGGGTGGCCGCCGACGAGAACCTGCACATGGTCTTCTACCGGAACCTGCTGGCGGCGGCGTTCGACCTCGACCCCAACCACGCGATGCGCGCCGTCACCGACGTGGTCGCCGCCTTCGAGATGCCCGGCGCCAACATCGAGGGCTTCGGCCGCAAGGCGCTGTCGATCGCGCTGGCCGGGATCTACGACCTGCGCCAGCACCGCGACGAGGTGCTGCAGCCCGTGCTGCGCCAGTGGGACGTCTTCGGGCGTACCGACCTGGACGGGGACGGGGAGAAGGCCCGCGAGGAGCTCGCCGCTCACATGGACGAGCTGGAGGCCCAGGCCGCCCGGTTCGAGGAGAAGCGGGAGGCCCGGCGGCAGCGTCTGCAGCGCTGACCGCTCATTCGGCCAGGTGCCGCCCAAGCCCGGGGGCCCGCCGCCGATAGATTCTCGGCGTGGATTCACCCTGGGCGCCGCTGCGGGGGCGCGTGTTCCGGATGCTCTGGATCGCGGTGCTGGCCGGCAACGTCGGCACCTGGATGCAGACGGTCGGCGCGCAGTGGCTGGTCGTCGAGGAGCCGGACGCGGCCACCTGGACCAGCCTGGTGCAGACCGTGACCATGCTGCCGGTGCTGCTGCTCGCCCTGCCGGCCGGCGCGATCGCCGATGTGCTCGACCGGCGGCGGTTGCTGATGGCCGTACAGACCGCGTTGTTCCTGGTCGGGGCGCTGCTGACCGTGCTCACAGCGCTGGGCCGGATGCCGCCGCCACTGCTGCTCCTCTTCACGTTCCTGCTCGGCGTCGGGCAGGCGCTGACCCTGCCCACCTGGCAGGCTGTCATCCCCGAGATCGTGTCCCGCGCCGAACTGCCGGCCGCGTCCGCGCTCGGCGCTGTCAACACCAACCTGGCCCGCTCGGCCGGTCCGGCGGTCGCGGGCCTGCTGGTGGCCCACATCGGGCCGGCTGCCGTCTTCGCGCTCAACGCGATCTCGTACGCCGTGTTCGCGCTCGCCCTGGTCTTCTGGCGTCGCCCGCCGAAGAAGGGGCCCAGCCACCCGGAGCGTTTCGGCCCCGCAGTGCGGGCGGGCGGCCGCTTCGTGCGGTACGCGCCGGCCGTACGCCGTCTGTTGATCCGGGTGATCCTGTTCGTCCTGCCGGGCAGCGTGGTCTGGGGTCTGCTGCCCGTGGTCGCGCACCAGGAGTTGCACCTGGGCGCGAGCGGCTACGGCGTGCTGCTGGCCGCCCTGGGCGTCGGGGCGATCGCCGGCGCGCTGCTCATGCCCCGGATCCGCCGCGTCATGAGCGCCAACCGTCTGATCGTCGTGGCCGGCCTGAGCTACGGCGGCGCTCTGGTCGTCGTCGCGCTGGCGCCGCACGAAGCCGCGGTCGGCGCGGTGCTCGTGCTGGCCGGCGCGGCCTGGATGACGCTGGTCTCGCGGATGAACGCGACCCTGCAACTGCTGCTGCCGAACTGGGTACGCGCCCGGGGTTTCGGCATTTACCAGGTCGTCTTCGCGGGCGCCCAGGCGGTGGGCGCGCTCGTATGGGGTCAGGTCGCCGAGCGGGCCGGCCTGCCCGTCACGTTCGTCGCGGCCGCCGTGCTGATGCTGATGGGCACGGCGACCGTGTGGTGGCTGCCGGTGCACGAACATGACGACGCCGACCGCAGCCCGGCCGTCTACTGGGCTGAGCCGCACATCATGCTCGAGCCCCACGCCGAGGAGGGCCCCGTCCTGGTCACCGCGGTCTATCGGGTACGGGACGACCGGGCGGCCGAGTTCGTGGCGGCGATGGACGCCGTGCGGCTCACCCGGTTGCGCACCGGGGCGACGCGGTGGGGTCTGTTCCGTGACGGTGCGGACCCGGTCCGCTACTTCGAGGTCTATCAGGTGCCCACCTGGGAGGACCACCTGCGTCAGCACGAGGGCCGGCTGACCGGCAGCGACGAGGAGGTGGAGCAGCGGGCCGTGGCGCTGGCCGAGGGCCCGGCCGAGGTGACCCACCTGCTTCCCACCGACAAAGACGATTAGGCGGATGTTTCGGTTTTGTTCCGATTAATCTCAGGGGTGGCCGCTCCGGCCGGGTGCCACCCGCCCGTGCTGCCGCCGGGCACGCCATCCAGATCACCGGCCGGGAGCCCCGCCCATGAAGATCGAGAGCCTGCGCCGCCTGCGCGGACCGAACGTCTATCTCTCCCGGCCGGCCGTGGTCGCGCGGCTGCGCCTGGGCCGGCTGACCGGCGTCGAGACCTCCGACGTCACCGGCTTCGCGGAGCGGCTGCTGCGCGCCCTGCCCGGACTGGCCGAGCACCACTGCGCGGCCGGTGCGCCCGGCGGGTTCGTCAGCCGGCTGCGCGGCGGCACCTACTTCGGGCACGTCACCGAGCACGTCTGCCTGGAGCTGTCCCAGATGATCGGCCGCGACGTCAGCTTCGGCCGCACAGTGTCGGCCGGCGAGCCCGGCTGCTACCACCTGATCCTCGAGTGCCCGGTCGACGAGTCACCCGGCTCCGACGTGCCCCGCGACCTGCTCGATGCCGCTGTCGAGCTGGTGCTGGCGGTCGAACAGGGCGGGACGGGGACGCCCGATCTGGCCGGCCTCGCGGCGCGGGCCGAACGGGAGGCGGCCGGACCGAGCACCCGGTCGATCATCGCCGCGGCCCGCCGCAGGGGCATCCCGGTCGAGCGCTACGACGACCTGAGCCTGCTGCGGCTGGGCTGGGGCACCCGCCGCCGGATGGCCTGGGCGGCGATGACCGACCGGACCAGTGGGGTGGGCATCGACATCGCCGGCGACAAGCAAGTGACGCGCCGGCTGCTCGACGAGGCCGGCGTGCCCATGCCCGCGGGCGGGGCGGCGCGCACGGCCGGCGAAGCGCTGCGCTGGCTCGACCGGCTGGGCGGCCCGGTCGTCGTCAAACCCCGCTGCGGCCGGCAGGGCGAGCACGTCGCGCTCCATCTGCGTACGACGGCGGAGGTCGAGCGGGCCTTCGCCGAGGCCGGCGGGGACGTGATCGTCGAGCGGCAGCTGGACGGCCGCGACTATCGCGTTCTGGTGGTGGCGGGCGAGGTCGTGGCCGCCGCCGAACGCATCGCCGCCCAGGTGGTGGGCGACGGCTCCAGTACGGTCGACGCGCTGGTCGGGAAGGTCAACGCCGATCCGCGGCGCGGGGTGGGGCACTCGCGCGTGCTGACCCGGATCACGGCCGACCCCCGGACGCTGGAGCGCCAGGGCCTGACCGGCGACAGCGTTCCGGCCGCGGGCGCCGTGGTGCGGCTGGCCGCCACCGCCAACCTGTCGACCGGCGCCACCAGCAGCGACGTGACCGACCAGATGCACGCCGACGTGGCCCGGCTGTGCCTGCGGGTCACCGCGCTGCTCGGTCTCGACATCGCCGGCATCGACCTGCGGCTGCCCGGCATCGCCGAGCCACTGCCCCCGGCGGCCGCCGGTGACGAGGTCACGGCCGGGGTGATCGAGGTCAACGCCGTACCGGGCCTGCGGATGCACCTGGCCCCGGTGCGCGGGCGCTCGCGGGACGTGGGCGACGCCATCGTCCGGGCGATGTTCCCGGCCGGGTCCGACGGGCGGATCCCGACGGTCGCGGTGACCGGCACGAACGGCAAGACGACGGTGACCCGGATGGCCGGGCACCTGCTGGCCGACGACGGCCTGCGGGTGGGCCTGGCGACCACGGACGACGTCCGGATCGACGGCCGGGTGGTCTACCGCGCCGACGCCACCGGGCCGTTGTCGGCGCAGATGGTGCTCGGCGACCCGGGCGTGCAAGCCGCGGTGCTCGAGACGGCCCGGGGTGGGCTGCTGCGGCGCGGGCTGGGCTACGACTGGTCGGACGTGGGGGTGCTGACCAACATCACCGCCGACCACCTGGGGCAGGACGGGCTGGACACGGTCGAGGACCTGGCCCACGTCAAGGCGCTGGTGGCCGAGCGGGTGCGCGACGGCGGCACGCTGGTGCTCAACGCCGACGACCCGTGGGTGCGCAGTCTCGTCGACCGGCCGCGGGTGCGCGCCGACCGCAAGCGGATCGTCTGGTTCTCGCTCGACCCGGGCCAGCCCGTGCTGCACGAGCACCTGGCCCGGGGCGCGACCGCGTATCTGCTGGACGACGGCTGGGTGGTGCAGCAGACCGGGGCGCGGCGGACCCCGCTGATGCGGGCGGCGGAGATTCCCGGGGCGTACGGGGGAGCGGCGCCGCACATGGTGGCCAACGCCCTGGCGGCGATCGCGGCCGCCCGGGCCCTGGGTGCGGGGCCGGAGGCGGTGTGCCGGCGACTGGCCGAGTTCGACCCGGTGGTCGACAACGCGGGCCGGGGCACCCTGCTTCGCCTCGGGGACGTGTCGGTGTTCGTCGACTATGCACACAACCCGGCGGCGCTGGCGGCGACGGTGCGTACGCTGCACCGGCTCTGGGGCCCGGATCGCTGTGTCGCGGCGGTGACCCTGCCCGGCGACCGGCGCGACGACCTGCTCGCGGCGTGCGCGCAGGTGATCGCCGACGGCGTCTCCCGGGTCGTTCTCTACGAGGACGAGGACCCGCGCGGGCGTCTGCCGGGGGAGGTGTCCGCGTTGGTGGAACGCGAGATGCGGGTCCGACGGCCGAAGCTCACCGCCGTGCCGGCGCCCGACGGGCGCGACGCCATCGCGGAGGCGCTGGGTCTGGCCGTGCCGGGTGACGTGGTCCTGGTGCTCTACGAGAAGCTCGCGCCGGTGCTCGGGTTGCTGGCCGACCTCGGCGCTGTGCCGGCCGGCGCGGCCGTGCCGGCGCTCCCGGGCCGCGCTCCGCGGTCCACCGTGTCGCCGGCAAGATCCTTAATGGGGAACGGACGCGTTCCCATCCCCGGATACCGCGGCTGAGAGTGACTTTCGCAGGTTGGCACATCAAATAGGTTGATCAGAGGATGCGGCTGACCGTTCAGGCGGGGTTGCACAGGTAGATCCTTCAACAATTGCTCCAGGGCGAATATTTGTCGACTATGCGAGGCGCCTGCTGTGGGTGACAGCACGGCGACGGTTTGTTGAACCCGCCACCCTGGATGGCGGCAAAGTCGTGCTGGGAGAAACTTCCGATGAAGCGGGCATTTGCCTTTAACTCGGGTTGATGTTCCCAGGAAACAGTCAGGGATCCGACTTTCGGGTACTGGACGGACACCCGTCGCGGGTGCGATCGGTCCCGGAACGGACTGTGACGATCCGCAGGTAAGACCGTATGTGCGCAGGATCGTGAGGGGGCCGATCATCGGCTAGCATCCCTTCCGTCGATGGGGAAAACCCGGCACCCCGCCGGGCACCCCGACGCCGAGAAGCATGGCGGTGCAACTCGGTGTTTCTTTCCAGGCGCGCATGTGGGGGCACATGAGCACGACGGACCTGCCCGGTTCGAGTTTGCTGGCCGGTCGTTATCGACTGGTCGAGCGGCTCGGCGCCGGCGGGATGTCAGTGGTGTGGCGAGGGTTCGACGAGGTCCTCGGGCGCCAGGTCGCGGTCAAGGTACTGCCACCGTCGACCAGCGCGGACCCGGCGTTCCGGCGCCGGCTGCGCGCGGAAGCTCAGGCGGCAGCCCGGCTCAGCCACCCGAACATCACCAATGTCTACGACTACGGCGAAGCGACCACCGTCGACGGTGAGCCGGTTCCCTACGTCGTCATGGAGCTGATCGACGGCGAATCGCTCGCCGCCGTGCTCGCCCGCGTGCGCAAGCTGCCCTGGCAGCACGCCGTGCGGATAACCGCCGAGGTCGCGGCGGCGCTGGCCGCCGCACACTCGCGGGGCATCGTCCACCGTGACGTGACCCCGGCCAACGTCATGCTCACGGCCACCGGGGCCAAGGTCGTCGACTTCGGCATCTCGGCCCTGATCGGCGAGAACGACATCGACCCCGACGGCAGCCTGCTCGGCACGCCGGCCTACCTGGCGCCCGAGCGGCTCGAGGGCGGCCAGGTCAGCCCGGCGACCGACGTCTACGCGGTCGGCCTGCTCATCTACCGCACGCTGATCGGTCAGCTGCCGTGGGACGTCGGCACCACGACGGCGCTGCTGCGAGCTCACCAGTACACCGAGCCCGAGCCGCTGCCGCCGGTCGAGGACCTGCCGCCCGAGGTGGACGCCCTGGTCGGCCGCTGCCTCGAGAAGCGCCCGGCCGACCGGCCGTCCAGCGCCGAACTGGCGCACATCCTGGCCGCCATCTCGGCCGGGGCACCCTCGGTGGCCCGCGGCTACGTGCCCGACTGGGCCGGCGCCGGCGAGGACACGACCATCCTGCCGTCGCCGCAGTCGTACGCCGAGATCCTCGCGCTCGCGGCAGCGGCCCAGGTGTCGCCCGCGGCCGCGCCCGCTTCGGCCGCGCCGGTCTCGCCCGCGGCGCCGGAATCGGCAGCCGAGGCTGCTGAGGCCGCTCCGGCCCGCAACAGCCGCTTCGGTGAGCTGCCGTCGGGTCCGGTCTACAACGCCGCTCCGGCCGCCTCCGACGGCGGTCTGCGGCCGGCGGTCGGCAACCAGCCGCCGCCCCCGCCCGACAAGGCGGCCAAGTCGTCCGCGCCGTCCTGGGCCGGCGGGTCGCACACCAAGACCCGCCGCATCCTCGTGGTGGCGCTCGGGGTGCTGCTGCTCGGCATCGGAACGTACGGGTGGAGCCTCACCGGCGGCCCGACCGACGAGGCCAAGGGCGCGACGCCCGCGCCCGCGACGCTGCCGCCCGAGGCTCGGTGCGTGGTCAGCTACGCGGTCTGGTCCGACACCAAGGGTCGCTTCAAGGCCCAGGTCACCGTGGCCAACCGCAACGAGACGCCGGTCAAGGACTGGCAGCTCTGGTTCATCATGCCGGGCGACCAGATCGTCTCGGGTGACGGCGACACCAGCCTGACTCAGTCGGCGCCCAAGGGCGGCAGCATCACGGTCGGGTCCGAGTCGGCGATCGAGCCATTGAAGACGGTGTCGCTGCCGATCAGTGGCCGCTACAAAGACAGCAACACCCCGCCCATGGCGTTCTCGCTGAACGGCGCGCAGTGCGAGACGTTCGTGTCGGCCAAGCCGGGTGAGCCTTCGCGCTACGTGCAGCACCTCGCCAACGGTCAGGCCAAGCTGGGCCCGACGACGTCGCCCATCCCGGGCATCTCGGTGGGCCCCGGCGGCATCATCACGGTGACACCGACCACCGGCCCGCCAACCACGACGAAGCCAGGTGGTGGCGGTGACCCCGTGAAGGGCCCTCCGCCCAGCACCGATCCGGGGACGACCACTGAGCCCCCCGTCATCATCACCACGCCGCCGACGACGACGACCGAAACGGTGCCGCCGACTCCGCCGCCGACGACGAGCCCGCCGCCGGAGACGACTCTGCCGCCGACGCCGCCGCCCACGACGGCTATCGCTGACGTCGAACTCCCGCCGGGCAACCCCGGCGACGACGTCGGCGAGGGGTGCGAAGAAGGCACCGGCGACGACTGCTGACAGTGCCTTGACGAGGAAGGACCGGCTCACTCGAGCCGGTCCTTCTCCCTGTGTCCGGCGAGGTGTCGGGATCTGAACTGAGCCGCGGAGAAAAACCTGACGTCAGAGCCCCGGTCACGGAGTTAAGGTGAAGGTGATGATCAGGACACTTTCCTCCGAGTCGCCCGGCGTGGCGGCCGGGCGGGGGCGGTGCCTGGGCAAAGATGAGATAGCAGAACTGAGCGTTTGCACCGGTCTGAGTGCCCCGAAAACGGGCATTACCTGCTGCGCACAGAAGGTCTTCCATCGGGGAGTTCGACATGATCAGCATCGTCCGGGATCTGGCGGCGGAGGCACTGTTCGTCTCCGACCTGCAGCCCTCGCAGTGCCCCAGCCATGAGGCGGTGGAGCGCGCGGTGACCACGATGATCCTGCAGTACGGCAGCGACGGCTGTGCGGCGAGCGTGGCCCTGGAGTTCGGCGACCACCCGGACACGGCGGTCCGCCGCATGCACTGGGTCCACGCCGAATTGACCGAGGTTCTCGAGCCTCGCCGGGACGTCGTTCTGCACTGAGAGCGGCCCCGCCGGGCCCACGGCAAAACCTGAGTCGTTTTCACGAAAAGCACCTGAAAAGCAACCGAGTTCGGCCGCCTTCGCACCTTTCGACGGCAAAAGTCTTCCTCGTCAGCCGGTTTTCACCCAACCGGTCGTATGAGCGAGGAGGCCTACGTGACCGACGCGACCCAACTCCCCGCCACCATCGGCACGACCCACGACGCGCCCTCCGCGCGCGACATCGAGGACCTGGTCCGCGAACACATGCCGATGGTTGGCCATCTGGTCCGGGAACTTCTGAACCGGGTACCGGGCCACGTCCATGCGGACGACCTGTCCTCGGCCGGGTTCGCCGCGCTGCTGGGCGCGGCCAGGTCCTTCGACGTGAGCCGCGGAATCCCGTTCCACCGCTTCGCCGCGGTCCGTATCCGCGGCGCGCTGCTCGACGAGCTGCGCGGACAGGACTGGGCGAGCCGCTCGGTGCGCGCCCGGGCTCGCAAGAGCGCGGCCGCCCGCCAGGAGCTCACCGCTGCCCTCGGCCGCACGCCGACCGACGCCGAGGTGGCCGAACTGCTCGGCATCGGCGTCGCCGAACTGGCCACGGTCGAGGACGACGTGCAGAAGGCGGCGCTGCTCAGCCTGCAGGGCTTCCCCACCGGGGCGGCCGAGGAGATGGTGCCGGAGACCTCGGAGGGGCCGGAGGACCTGCTGCTCAAGCGGGAACGCCTCGGCTACCTGCACCAGGCGATCCAGGCGCTCCCCGAGCGGCTGCGCCTGGTCGTCACCGAATCGTTCCTGCAGGAGCAGCCCCTCAGCGACGTGGCGGCCCGGCTCGGCGTGACCGAGTCGCGCATCTCCCAGCTGCGCACCGAGGCGCTGCAACTGCTCCGCGAGGGCCTGAACAGCTCGCTGGCGCCGGAGCTGCTCACGGTGGCAGCGGGCGGACCTCGTACGCGCAAGGGGTGCCTGCAGCGCCGCCGGTCGGAGTATTTCGCCCAGGTGGCCCAGCAGGGCAACCTGCACACCCGCCTGGCCCTGACCGATGCCAACGGCGTACCGATCGCGCTCGCAGCTTGATCGATCAATAGAGCGAGGGCGGCCCGAGCGGGCCGCCCTCGTGCCGTTCACGACCAAAACGATCATCCGGTGAGCCACCGCCTCCCCCGCCCACCCAAGGGCATGGCGGGGACGGTAGGCGATTCGCGCGGGGACCGGGCTGCGTTGTCCACAGGGCCGTGCGGGGGCGACGCGTTCAGCTGTGGATGAGGGCGGGCTCGGTGAGCGGGTCCAGGGCGGCGCGTACGGGGCGGATGTCGGCGCCGACGGCAGTGGCCAGGGTGCCGGGGCCGGCCAGCGGCATGATCGCGACATCGCCGGGGCCGGACGACGGCGGGGGCAGCAGCGCGGCGGGGACGGCGACGACTGTGCCCAGGGCGCGGCCGCCGCCGAGGACTGCCGCGCCCGACCAGCCGGGGGCGGACGGGCCGATCGACAGCTCGTGGCGGTACAGCGTGCTGCCGGCGTACCGGATCGTGGTGTCGGCCCGGAAGTCGCCGGCGCTTTCGCCGTGGCGGCCGCAGACCAGGTCGTCGCGCCAGAGCAGGGAACCGCCCGTCGCCACCTCGACGCGGGTGACGGTCAGGTGGTGGCAGCCGGCCGCGGCGATGAGCGGCTCGGGCAGCCAGCGCAGGGCGCCGGCCACCGTCGCGTGGATCTCGAGGCGGGACTGCGGCAGGTGGGCGCGGCCGGGCAGGGCCAGCTGGGCGGCGACGCTGCGGATCTCCAGGGTCGCGCCGGGGCCCACTTCGATCTCGAGCCGCAGGTCGTCACCGCGCAGTGGGCCGGCGCCGCCGCCGACCAGGTGAACCGTGGCCGGACCGGTGCGGCGCAGCAGGAGCGGGGACTCGCTGCGCAGGACGGCCAGCCGGGTGCCGCCGAGCCCGTCGGGCTCGGCGACGACCCGGGAGAAGGCCTTCACGTGGGCGACCGGCTCGTCATGCGGCGGGCACCCGGGCGGCGACCAGGCCGCGGATCCAGTCCGCGACCGGGGACGCCTGGCGGTCCTCGACCAGGGAGAGGAAGACCGTGGGCAGGTCGCCGCGGCGGGCCCGGGCGTCGTGGTCCATCACGGCCAGGTCGGCGCCCACCATGGGGGCCAGGTCGGTCTTGTTGATGACCAGCAGGTCGGCTGTGGTCACGCCGGGGCCGCCCTTGCGGGGCACCTTGTCGCCGCCGGCCACGTCGACCACGAAGATCTGGTGGTCGATCAGGCCCTTGCTGAACGTGGCGGTCAGGTTGTCGCCGCCGCTCTCCACGAGCACCAGGTCGAGCGGGCCGAGCGCCGCCTCCAGGTCTTCCACCGCGTCCAGGTTGGCCGAGATGTCGTCGCGGATCGCCGTGTGCGGGCAGCAGCCGGTCTCGACCGCGCGCACCCGCTCCGCCGGCAGCACGCCGTTGCGCAGCAGGAAGTCGGCGTCCTCGGTGGTGTAGATGTCGTTGGTGACCACGGCCAGCCGCAACTCGTCGCCGAGGGCCCGGCACAGCGCCGCGACCAGGGCGGTCTTGCCCGAGCCGACCGGGCCGCCGATGCCGACCCGCAGGGCGCGTGGCCCGGGGGACAGCGGTGCGTGCGGGTCCACGCCGGGGTCGGGGTGGGTGTGGGGGACCTCGTCGTGCTCGTGCTCGTGCGGGTAACCGTCCGAGGGGTGGGGCAGGGCCCCGCCGGCGACGGAGTGTTCAGGATGCTGCGGTTCAGGATGCTGCGGTTCAGGATGCAAAGAGACGCACCTCCCAGGTGGCGTGGAGTTCGGCGCCGATGTCGAGCAGGGGCGCTCCGGCGGCCGGCAGGTCGTCGACCGGGTTGCCGGCCCGGGCCGCGACGGTGGCCGCGATCCGGTCGCATTCGGGGGCGAGCCGGGCCAGCAGCCCGTGCACCGCATAGGGGTCGAGGCCCAGCAGCCGTACGGCGGCGCTGGCCGTCCCGCTGACCATGCCGTGGGCCGCCGCAACGGCCGCTTCGACCGGCGTGAGCCCGGCCGCGGAGGCGACCACGCCCAGCGCCACGGGCTGGTGCGGCTCGCGGCCGACCGGCGGCAGGCTCCACATGGCTCGCGCGGTCCGCAGCAGCGCCCGGCCCTGTGCGCGCGAGGCCTTGCGGAGCGCGGGCGACGGCGTACGGGAATCGAAGCCCGCGTCGAGATCCGGGGAGCGGGCCGGCCGGTCGCAGGCGGCAGCGGCGAAGGCTGCGGCGACGAGCCCGGAGGTGGCGAGTTTGCCGCGCAGGAACCCGGCGACGTCGTCGACATCGCGCACGCGTCCGGCCGAGACCTGCGCCTCGAGACCGCCCGAGTGCGCGTGACCGCCCGCGGGCAACCGCCCGTCAGCCAGCACGAGGAGCGTGGCGAGGCTCATCAGAACAGGAAGTAGCGCTGGGCCATGGGCAGTTCGGTGACCGGGTCGGGCTCGACGACCTCGCCGTCGACACGCACCTCGAACGTGTCCGCGTCGACCCGGATGTCGGGCAGCGCGTCGTTCAGCGGCATGTCGGCCTTGGTGACCCGGCGGGTGTTCTCGACCGGGGCGAAGGCGCGCTTGACGCCGACGCGGTCGGTCAGCAGCGCGTCGATGGCGGCCTCGGCCACGAAGGCCAGCGACGTCTGGGCCGGCACGACGCCGTGGGCGCCGAACATCGGGCGCGGCAACATCGGCTGCGGGGTGGGGATCGACGCGTTCGCGTCACCCATCTGCGCGTACGCGATCATGCCGCCCTTGATGACCAGGGCCGGGCGCACACCGAAGAACGCCGGATCCCACAGCACCAGGTCGGCCAGCTTGCCCGGCTCGACCGAGCCGATGTGCGACGACATGCCGTGTGCCACGGCCGGGCAGATCGTGTACTTGGCGATGTACCGCTTGGCCCGGTTGTTGTCGGCGGCGGAGTCGCCGGGGAGGCTGCCGCGGCGGGCCTTCATGACGTGGGCGGTCTGCCACGTCCGCAGGACCACCTCGCCGACCCGGCCCATGGCCTGCGAGTCCGAGCCGATCATCGAGATCGCGCCCAGGTCGTGCAGCAGGTCCTCGGCGGCCATCGTGGACGGGCGGATCCGGCTCTCGGCGAACGCCAGATCCTCCGGCACGGCCGAGTTCAGGTGGTGGCAGACCATCAGCATGTCGAGGTGCTCGCTGAGGGTGTTGCGGGTGTACGGCCGGGTCGGGTTGGTCGACGACGGCAGCACGTTCGGGTGGGCGGCCACCGTGATGATGTCCGGCGCGTGCCCGCCGCCGGCGCCCTCGGTGTGATACGCGTGGATCGACCGGCCGGCGATGGCCCGCAGCGTCTCCTCGACGAAGCCGGCCTCGTTCAGGGTGTCGGTGTGGATCGCCACCTGCACCCCGGAGGCGTCGGCCACCCGCAGGGCGGCGTCGATCACGGCCGGGGTCGTGCCCCAGTCCTCGTGCAGCTTGAAGCCGCCGGCCCCGCCGCGCAGCTGCTCCCACATCGACTCCTCCGACATGGTGTTGCCCTTGCCGAGCAGCAGCACATTGATCGGGTACACGTCGATGGCCTCGAGCATGCGGGCCAGATACCAGGCGTTGGGAGTGACGGTGGTGGCCTTGGTGCCCTCGGCCGGCCCGGTGCCGCCCCCGATGATCGTCGTGATGCCGGTGGCCAGCGCCGTGTCCAGGATCGTCGGGCTGATCAGGTGCACGTGGCTGTCGATCGCGCCCGCCGTGAGGATCTTGCCGTTGCCCGCGATGATCTCGGTCCCGGGCCCGATGACCAGGTCGGGATGGACGCCGTCCATGGTGTCGGGGTTGCCGGCCTTGCCGATCGCGGTGATCCGGCCGTCCCGGACGCCGATGTCGGCCTTGACGATCCCCCAGTGGTCGAGCACGACGGCGCCGGTGATGACCGTGTCCGGGCTGCCCTCGGCGCGGGTGGCCCGCGACTGTCCCATCGACTCCCGGATCACCTTGCCGCCGCCGAAGACGACCTCGTCGCCCGGGCGGGGGCCGGCGCTGCGGTCCTCCTCGATCTCGATGAGCAGGTTGGTGTCGGCCAGCCGGATGCGGTCGCCCTTGGTGGGGCCGTACAGAGCGGCATAGCGCCCGCGGTCGAGGGTGGTCATCGCGGGCTCCCGTTCTCGGGGTTCTCGGGCGCTGCTTCCTTTTCGATGGCGGGAGCGGGGCCGCCGTTGTCGAGCGGCCCGCCGGCCAGCCCGCGCAGGCCGGGCACGATGCGGGCGCCCCCGAGCGCCACCAGCGAGATGTCGCGGGGGATTCCGGGTTCGAAGCGCACCGACGTGCCCGCGGGAACGGCCAGGCGGTGGCCCCAGGCGGCGCCGCGGTCGAAGTCGAGAGCCTCGTTGGACTCGGCGAAGTGGAAGTGGGAGCCGACCTGCACCGGGCGGTCGCCGGTGTTGCGCACGGTCATGGCCAGTGTCTCGCGCCCGGGGTTGATCTCGATCTCGCCGTCGCCGAACAGGATCTCACCAGGAATTGTCATGCCGCCCCCTGTGGATAACTCGGCTGTTCCGGCTTGACACCGCGTAACGTTCCCACCCATTCCCCGAGGCGGGAGGGGGTTAGGGATGGCGCGACCGGTCGAATCGCAAGCGCAACCGGTCGAATCGCAAGATCGAACAGCGTGGTCATGAGATCGGGCCGTGGACGGTCACCAGCTTGGTGCCGTCCGGGAAAGTGGCCTCGACCTGCACTTCGGGCAGCATCTCGGGGACGCCGGGCATGACGTCCTCGCGCGAGAGAACCCGGCGGCCGGCGTCCATCAGGTCGGCCACCGTGCGGCCGTCGCGGGCGCCCTCGAGCAGGAACGCCACGATGATGGCGGTCGCCTCGGGATGGTTGAGTTTGAGGCCGCGCTCCTGCCGGCGGCGGGCCACGTCGGCCGCGACATGGATGAGCAGCCGTTCCTGCTCGTGCTGACTGAGGAACAACCGGGCCTCCCCTGGGTAGCGCTCCGCGATGCTCGCAGCTCGACGTTTCCGACGTGTTACCCATCGGGTGCGGGACGCACCATGTCGATCAAAGCAGGCCGGAGCGCCATCCAGGGGCGAAACTCAGGCTCCGGTGTAGAGGACCGCGTCGATCTCGATGTCGAAGCCGACCAGGGGGACCGGCAGGGTGGTGCGTACGGGCAGGTTGTCGCCCTTGATGTACTGGGCGTAGATCTCGTTCAGCTCGGCGAAGTCGTCGAAGTCGCGCAGGTAGACGCCGAGGCGGACGGCCTGGTCGAGACTGGAGCCGGCCTCCTCGGCCACGGCGGCCAGGTTGCGGAACGCGGCGTGCGCCTGCTCGGCGAAGCTGCCGGTGACCATGGTGCCGTCGGCCAGGGCGGGCACGGCGCCGGCCAGGTAGATGAAATCGCCGGCGATGACGGCGTGGGAGTACGGGCCGCCGGCCGGGGCCGCCGTGGTGGCCTTGAGGGCGCGCTTGGGCATGGGGTGTCTCCTAAGGTTTGCGTGGGAACTGTTCGGCCAGTCCGGAAGCGTCGACGAGCGGGTCGTTCAGCAGCTCACGCAACTGCCGTGTGCGCCGGGCGAGAGCCTCGTGCTGGGTGGGCGTGAGTGCCACCCACGGCGGTGGGTCCTGCGGCCAGGACGGGGGCAGCAGGCGTCCGCCAACGTAGGTGGCGACGTTCACCAGCCGTACCGGGGAAAGGCGCACCTGCAAGTGGGAGTCGACGACCTCGTGTTCCTCGGCGCGGACGTCGAAGACGGCCAGGTCGGCCGGAGCGCCCACGGTCAAGGAGCCGCCCGGCAGACCGAGCGCGCGGGCCGGGGCCGCGGTCACCTTTTCCAGTACGTCGGTGAGGGGCATCCCGATGGCGAGCAGCTTGGCCATCGTGGTCGGCAGGTCGAAGACCGGGCCGGGCAGCGACCGGCAGTGCAGGTCGGTCGAGACAGTGTGCGGCGCCAGTCCGAGGTCCAACTGCCTTTCGAGCACGTCGAAAGCGAACGCGCCCGAGCCGTGCCCAAGGTCGAGCAGCACGCCCCGGTCGACGGCGGCGCGCACGGCCGGGCCGAGCGGGGAGGCCAGGCCGCTGGCGCAGTGCGTCATGAGGTCGCCGGGTCGCAGCAGGTCGAGCACCTCGTCGAGGGCGGGTGGCGTCGTCCCGATGTGGACCATCACCGGCACCCCGCAGGCGTCGCCGACGGCCAGGCCGCGGCGCAGCGGCTCGACGCCGTTGCCGCCGACGGTCTCGCGGTCGACGCGCACCTTGATGCCGCGGACGAGCGACCGGTGCTGCTGCACGGTGTCGATGGCCAGCGGCACGTCGCAGTTGGTGAGGTCGCGGCTCTCGCCGGTGCGCCCGGTCAGCCCGATCGCCGAGATGTTGAGCAGCGCCGGCACCCGCACCTCGCGGAACGTGCGGCGCAGCAGGTCGAGCGTGTAGGCCCCGGTGGAGCCGGCGTCGACCCAGGTGGTGACGCCGGTGCGCCAGGCGATCGGGTCGGGGTCGATGCCCCAGTAGCCGGGGCCGACGTGGGTGTGCAGGTCGATGAGCCCGGGTGTCACGAGCCGGCCGGTCACGTCGGCCACGACCCGGGCGTCGCGCGGCAGGGACGGGCCGACCGCCGCGATCACCCCGCCGGTGACCGCCACGTCGAACGGCTCTGCGCCGGCCAGCAGCAGGTCGTAGGTCACGCCACCTCCCCGGCCGACCCTACTCGAATCTAGGCTGCTGATCATGATCCCGCAGCCGGTCTCGGTCCGTCCCGCCGAGGGTGCTTTCGCCCTGGGGGCGGAGACGCCGCTGGACGCTCCGGCGGAACTGGGCGGTGTCGCCTCCTGGCTTCGCACCACGCTGCGCTGCCCGCTTCCGCCGGGCGGGGGCGGCGTGAGCCTGCGGGTCGATCGGGCTCTAGTTCCCGAGGCGTACGAGCTGAGCTGCGCCTCGGGAAGGCTGAGGATCACCGGCGGGTCAGCGGCCGGCGTCTTCTACGGCGGTCAGACGCTCCGTCAGCTGCTGCCACCGGCGGCGCTGCGCCGGGCCGGTCCGACCGGCTGGCTGGTCCCGGCCGGCACCGTCACCGACCGGCCGCGGTTCGGCTGGCGGGGCGTGATGCTCGACGTGGCCCGGCACTTCATGCCCGTGCCGGACGTGCTGCGCTTCGTCGATCTGGCCGCCTTCCACAAGCTCAACGTGCTGCACCTGCACCTCACGGACGACCAGGGCTGGCGCCTCGAGGTGCCCGGGTGGCCACGGCTGACCGACGTCGGCGCGTGGCGGGCCGAGTCGATGCTGGGCGCCCGGCAGCACGCCCGCTACGACGGGCGGCCGCATGGCGGCTTCTACACGGCCGACGACCTGCGCGAGATCGTGGCGTACGCCGGGGAGCGGCACGTCCGGGTCGTGCCCGAGGTGGACATGCCCGGCCACATGCAGGCCGCCGTGGCGGCGTACCCGGAGCTCGGCAACGGTTTCGCCGGCGGCGTGCGGACCGGTTGGGGCATCTCGTCGCACGTGCTGAACCTGGGGGAGCGGTCGCTGGAATTCTGCCGGGCCGTGCTCGATCAGCTGTGCGAGCTCTTCCCGTCGGAGCTGATCGGCATCGGCGGCGACGAGTGCCCGCGCGACGAATGGGCGGGCGAGGACCGGCAGCCGGCGTTCACCGCGCTGATGGCCGCGCACCTGGCAGCGCGGGGCCGGCGGATCTACGGGTGGGACGAGATCCTCGAGGGTGGCGCTCCGGCCGGCGCGGTGGTGGCCGCCTGGCGCGGGAAGAGCCCGACCACGGTCGCGGCCCGGCGTGGGCACCAGGTCGTGGCCTGCCCGGACATCGCGGCGTACCTCGACTACCGCCAGTCGGACGACCCGGGCGAGCCCACCCCGGTCGGCACCCGGCTGACCCTGGCCGACGTGTACGCGTTCTCGGCCGTACCGGAAGGGTTGTCGCCGGCCGAACGGGAACTGGTGCTGGGCGGGCAGGCGAACGTGTGGACCGAGCACATGGAGACGGCCCGCCAGGTCGACTACATGACGTACCCGCGGTTGAGCGCGTTCGCCGAGGCGGTGTGGGACCCGCCGGGGCGGTCGTACGAGTCGTTCGAGACCCGGCTGCCCGCGCATCTGGAGCGGCTGGACGCGCTCGGGGTCAACTACCGCCCACCGAGCGGGCCGCGCCCGTGGGACGCGCGCCCGGACGCGCCGGGCAACCCCCGCGAGCTGCCCGACCGCCTGGCCGAGCTGGCCGAGATGACAAAGCGCCTCGACCCGGCCGAGATGACGAAGGGCGTTGACTCACCAAAACCGGTCTGATGAGCTGGCGTCAGCATGGGTTACGACGATGAGCGGACTCGGTTCCGCGCCTACGGGAACCAACTGATCGGCGCGCACCTGCGCCTGCGCGAGATGGTCGACGACCTCTACGACGCGCTCGACGAGGGTCGCGACCTGCGGCTGCACTGCCTGACTCTGTGCACGGCAGTGACCAGACACCACACAGCCGAGGACGCGACAGTGTTCCCGCTGCTGGCCGAGCGGCATCCGGAACTGGCTGATTTTCTGGGTGACCTGCGACGCGACCACGAGATCATCGGGGGGATGGTGCACCGGCTGGAGTCGGCGACCACGCACGAGGAGCTGGACGGGCTCAGCGCGGTGCTGGAGACGCATTTCATCGGTGAGGAGAAGCGGCTGACCGGCGTGCTCAACGCCCTGGAACCGCTCGGCGACCTGGGGATCGAGGTTGTGGATGGACGTTCCTGAGGTGATCCCCGACTGGCGGAGCAAGGGATTCTGGTTGCCCGAGGGCACGTTCCCGCTGGATGCGAAGCCGAGCCTGTTCGGCGGGCTGTTCACCTGGCCGCTGCTGGTGCTGCGGCGGGACGCGGCCGAGGCCAACATCGCGACCATGGCCGCGTACGCCCGGCGGCACGGGTGGGAGTTCGCCCCGCACGCCAAGACGACCATGGCGCCCGGACTGCTCGCCCGGCAGCTGGACGCCGGGGCGTGGGGCCTGACCGTGGCCACCCCGAACCAGGCGCTCGTGCTGCGCAAGCTGGGCGTGCCGCGGGTGCTGATCGCCAACGAGGTGCTCGACCCGACGGCCCTGCGCTGGCTGGCCGGGCCGGACGAGATCTGGTTCCAGGTCGACTCGGTCGCCGGGGTGGCCGCCGCAGCCCGGGCCGGGGGCCGGTTGCGGGTTCTCGTCGAGCTGGGGCACGACCACGGGCGTACGGGGGTCCGGACGCTGGGCGAGCTCGAAGAGGTGGCCCGGGCCGTGGCGGCGGCGCCCGGCCTCGAACTGGCCGGTCTCACCGCGTACGAAGGTCAGCTGCGCAGCGAGCGCGAGGTCGACGACTTCCTGGACCAGGTCGTCGCCGGGTTCGTCCGGCTGCGGGACGCGGGGCTGCTGCCGGAGCGGCCGATCCTGTCGGCCGGTGGCAGCGCGTGGTTCGACCGGGTCGTCGCCCGCATCGACGTCGACGCCCTGCTCCTGCTGCGCAGCGGGGCGTCGGTCACCCACGACGACGGGTTCTACCGGGAGCGGACGCCGTTCCTGCGGGTGCCCGGCGAGGGGCCGCTGGCGGCGGCGCTCGACCTGTGGGCGCAGGTGATCTCGACGCCGGAGCCGGGGCTGGCCCTGGCCGGGATGGGCAAGCGGGACGCGCCGTTCGACGAGGGACTGCCGGTGCCGATGGAGATCAGGCGGCCGGACGGCACGTCGGCGCCGGCCACCGGTCTCGAGGTGACCAAGCTCAACGACCACCACACGTACCTGTCCATCGGGGACGCCCGGCTCGAACCGGGCGACCTGGTGCGGTTCGGAATCTCGCATCCGTGCACGGCGTTCGACAAGTGGCGGCACATCCCGGTGGTCGACGCGGACCGCCGCGTGGTGGACGTGCTGGCCACCTGTTTCTGATCTCGTCTCCGCCGGCGGACTGCGAGCAAGGAGGATCGATGGCTGTCGCTGATGGGCAGGGTGTCTTCCGGGTCCGGTTCGATTGGGGGCCGGTCGGCGCGGACGCGGTCGCGCCGGGTGCGGCCTACGTAGCCGTGGTGGACGTGCTGTCGTTCACGACCACGCTGACGGTGGCGATCGAGCAGGGCATCAGCGTCCTGCCGTACCGCTGGCGCGACGACTCGGCGGTGGCGGTGGCCCGGCTGCACGGGGCGATGCTGGCCGTGCTGCGATCGCAGGCCGGGCCGGGGCAGATCACGCTGTCGCCCGAGAGCATCCTCAACACCGACCTGGAGGCCGCGAAGATCGACCGCCTGGTGCTGCCCTCGCCCAACGGATCGGCGATCTCGGCGCGGCTGGCCGACGCCGGCGCCACGGTCGTCGGGGTGTGCCTGCGCAACGCAGCGGTCGCGGCCGAGTGGGTGGCCGAGCGGGCCGCGGGCCGGCCGGTGGCCGTGGTAGCGGCGGGCGAGCGGTGGCCCGACGGGTCGTTGCGGCCGGCCGTCGAGGACCTGTGGGGCGCCGGCGCGTTCCTCGCCGCGCTGGCCGAGGCGGACGGCGGGGCCGGGTTCTCGCCCGAGGCGCTGACCGCGGTCGCGGCCTACCGCGGCGTGGCCGACCGGCTCGCGACCGCCCTGCCGGAGTCGGTGAGCGGTCGCGAGCTGCGGGTCAACGGCTTCGCGGGCGACGTCACGGTGGCCGCGGCCGTCGGCGCGGGCCGGGTGGTGCCCGTTTTGCGCGACGGCTGGTTCGTGCCCGCGTGACGGTCACCCGCGTGCGGGACTGTGGGTGCTGAAGGCCAGCGTGTCGTACGGGAACGGCAGCGGGTCGACCGTGGTCACCGCGTCGAGCCGCTCCACCAGCGCCGCGTCAAGATCCCAGCCGGTCGCGCCCAGATTGGACTCGAGCTGCTGCATGCTGCGCGCCCCGATGATCGGCGCGGTGACAGCCGGGCGGCCGAGCAGCCAGTTGAGGGCCACCTGTGCCTGCTCCCGGCCCGCCTCCCGCGCCACCGCGGCCAACTCGTCGAGCACCCGCCACGTGCGGTCGTTGTCGTACACCGCCCACCGCTCGCCCCAGTTCTCGCTCTCGGCCATGCCGACGCGGCTCCCGGCCGGCGCCGACCCGCCCCGCTGGTAGCGCCCGGTCAGCCAGCCTCCGCGCAACGGGCTCCACGGCAGCACGCCCAGGCCCGCGTCGGCGGCCAGCGGCCCCTGCTCCCACTCGAACTCGCGGTCGAGCAGGTTGTAGCGGGGCTGGATCGCGGCGAACGGCTCCCACCCGCGCTTGTCGGCGACGCCCAGCGCCTTCTGGATCTGCCATGCCGCCCAGTTGCTGACCGCCAGGTGGCGCACCTTGCCGCTGGTCACCAGCAGGTCGAGGGTGCGCACGACCTCGTCCACCGGTGCGGCGGGGTCCCAGCCGTGCACGTGGTAGAGGTCGATGTGGTCGGTGCCCAGGCGGCGCAGGCTGCCCTCGGCGGCGGTCATCACGTGTTTGCGGCCCAGACCCTCGCGGTTGCCGCCCGGGCCCCAGCGCACCTTGGTCGAGATCACCCAGTCGTCGCGGTCGTGCTGCTTGAGCCACCGGCCGACGATCTCCTCGGAGCGGCCGGCCCCGTACGCGTCGGCCGTGTCGAGGAACGTGCCGCCGGCCTCGGCGAACCGGTCCATCATGCGGTGGCTGGTCTCTTCGTCGCTCTCCCGCCCGAAGGTCATGGCCCCCAGGCAGAGCTCGCTCACGGCCAGCGACGTGCGTCCCAGAAATCGATAGCGCATGCGGCCGAGCCTAGGGCCGTATCGGTCCGGTCGTACGATCCGTTGTCATGCCGGAATCCCGTACCAATTCGGCCTGGGAGACGCTGCTCGACCTGCCCGCCCAGGGCCCGCGGCACGTCGCGCTGGCCACGGCGCTGCGGGCGGCGATCCGCGCCGGACAGCTGCCGACCGGCGCCGCGCTGCCGCCGAGCCGTCTGCTCGCGCCGGCGCTGGGCTGCTCGCGCTGGGTCGTCACGCAGGCGTACGCGCAGTTGGCGACCGAGGGCTACGTGAGCGGCCGGACCGGTTCGGCCACCCGGGTGCGCTGGTCCGCGGGCCCCGAACCGTCGCCGCCGGTGGTGGCGGCGACGGCGGTCCGGCCGCGGTTCGACCTCGCCCCGGGGCTGCCCGATCTGCGGGCCTTCCCGCGTCGCCAGTGGGCGGACGCGCTGGCCCGGGCGGCCGCCGACGCCGACCTCGGCCATCCGCCGCCGGGTGGTCTGCCCGGGCTGCGGGCCGTGCTGGCCGAATATCTGGCTCGCTCGCGGGGCGCGGTCACGACGGCTTCCGCGGTGATGATCTGCGCGGGCATCCGGGATGCCGTCGGCCGCCTGTGCCGGGGGCTGGCGGCGGCCGGGCATCGCGAGATCGCGGTGGAGGACCCGGGGTGGGGCGCGCTGCGCTCGGCGGTGACGGCGGCCGGCCTGCGGCCTCGGCCGGTTCCGGTGGACGGCGACGGCCTGCGGGTGGCTGAGCTTCCTTCCGGCGTACGGGCGGTGTTGCTCTCGCCCGCCCACCAGTTCCCGACCGGCGCGGTGCTGTCGCCGGCCCGCCGCGCCGCGCTGATCGACTGGGCCCGCGTCGTCGACGGGCTGATCGTGGAGGACGAGTACGACAGCGAGTTCCGCTACGACCGTAAGCCGGTGGGCTGCCTGCAGGGCCTCGACCCGGATCGGGTGGCGCTGGTCGGCTCGGCCCACAAGACCCTGGCCCCGGCGGTCGGTGTCGGCTGGGCGGTGGTTCCGCCGGCCTGGCGTACGGCCGTGGAGACCGGCCCGGGACCGTCGGTGATCGACCAGGCCGCGTTCGCCTCGTTCGTGGCCGCCGGCCGCTACGACCGGCACCTGCACCGGGCTCGTCAGCGCTACCGCGCCCGTCGCGACCTGTTGATCGCCGAGCTGTCGGGTCACCTGCCGGGTGCGACGACGCAGGGCGTCTCGGCCGGGCTGCACGTGGTCTGCTCGTGGCCCGGTCTGGACGAGACCGAGGTGGCCGCCGCGGCCCGTTCCGCCGGCGCCGGCGTGATGACGCTGGCCGACTACCGCACGGCGCCCGGCCCGCCGGGGCTGGTTCTCGGTTACGGCAACATCAGCGACGCCGCCATACCCCGGGCGGTGGCCGTGCTGGCCTCGGTCAGTCGCCTGGCCAGGGGATAGAGGGATGGCGTTTAGGCGGCTTAGGGTCGCTTCATCCGGTTTGCCGAGCGTTCGGAGCCGCCGATGTCGACATTTCGCGCCACCAGCAACACGCCGCCCAAGGCCCGCGACCCCTACCCGCTGAACCCGGCCAAACCGCGCCCGGACGATCCCGGGGCGCCGATCCCGGACGGGCCGACCGAACGGATCGGCGGGCGGTCCGGCCGGCGGTGCGGGGCGGCCTTCGTGGCCACGCTGGTGGCGCTGTTCGCGCTGAACGTGGCCGGGGTGGCGATCTTCGTCTCGTGGCGGGCGTCGAACCTGGCCCGGGTCGCGATGGAACAGCCCGCGCCGGTGGCGGAGGCGCCGCCGGGGCCGGAGAGCTTCGATGTCTCGTACGCCCAGGAACCGCTGCGGGTGCAGGTGGGGTGCTCGGCGGTGCTCTTCCTCGACCTGGACGAGCCGCGCTCCAACGCCGCCGAGAAGGCCGGCGACCTGCGGTACGACAGCCGCTGCGGGGACCAGCCACCGAGCCTCGTGCTCGGGCCGGGCGCGGCCGGCGGCAGTCAGGTCCGCAGCCGGGACCTCGACGCGGCCGGGTGCGCCCGCGCCATCCGGACCAGCCCGATCGGGCCGGGGGCCAGTGTTCCCGTACGCAAGGGGACCGTTCTCTGTGTGCTGACCGCGGCCACCCCGGCCCGCATGGTGCTGGTCGAGATCGTGGATGTGGGCGCGACCGGTACGGCCGGGATGCGGGCCACCTCGTGGAAAGTCGCGGGCTGACGGCGGTCGCCGCGGGCGCCCCTGACAGAATGTCGGGTGCGCCCCAGACCGTTTGTGAGGAGTCCTTCCCGTGATTCGTACCCATGACGCCGGCACCCTGCGCGCAAGCGACGCCGGCACGACGGTGACGCTCGCCGGGTGGGTCGCCCGCCGGCGCGACCACGGCGGTGTCATCTTCGTCGACCTCCGTGACGCCTCGGGCGTGGTCCAGGTCGTCTTCCGCGAGGAGGACGCGCACGCGCTGCGCAACGAGTTCTGCGTGCTCGTGGTGGGCGAGGTGTCGGCGCGGCCCGAGGGCAACGCCAACCCCGAGCTGGCGACCGGCGAGATCGAGGTGGCGGCGTCGCAGCTCACCGTCCTCTCCGAGGCCGCCCCGCTGCCGCTGCCGGTCGACGACACGATCACCGCGTCGGACGACCTGCGGCTCAAGTACCGCTATCTCGACCTGCGCCGCTCCGGCCCGGCCAACGCGCTGCGCCTGCGCTCGCGGGCCAACCAGATCGCCCGCGAGGTGCTGCACGCCCGCGACTTCAACGAGATCGAGACGCCGACCCTGACCCGGTCGACGCCCGAGGGCGCCCGCGACTTCCTGGTGCCCGTGCGCCTGCAGCCCGGCACCTGGTACGCCCTGCCGCAGTCGCCCCAGCTGTTCAAGCAGCTGCTCATGGTGGCCGGCATGGAGCGGTACTACCAGATCGCCCGCTGCTACCGCGACGAGGACTTCCGCGCCGACCGGCAGCCCGAGTTCACCCAGCTCGACATCGAGATGTCGTTCGTCACCCAGGACGACATCATCGCCCTCGGCGAAGAGATCGTCTCGCGGCTGTGGAGCGAACTCGCCGGCTACCAGGTGCAGCTGCCGATCCCGCGGATCACCTGGACCGACGCGATGAACCGCTACGGCTCCGACAAGCCCGACCTGCGCTACGGCGTCGAGCTGACCGAGCTCACCTCGTACCTCCAGGGCACCGAGTTCCGCGTCTTCGCGGGCGCCATCGCGGCCGGCGGCTACGTCGGCGCGGTCGTCATGCCCGGCGGCGCGGCGCAGACCCGCAAGGAGCTCGACGGCTGGCAGGACTGGGCCAAGGCCCGCGGCGCGCGCGGTCTCGCCTACGTGGTGCTCGACGCCGAGACCGGCGAGGCCCGCGGCCCGGTCGCCAAGAACCTCTCCGAGGCCCACCTGGCCGGCCTGGCCGACGCGGTCGGGGCCAAGCCGGGCGACGCGATCTTCTTCGCCGCCGCCAACGAGCGCCGCGAGGCGCAGGAACTGCTGGGCGCGGCCCGCATCGAGATCGCCAAGCGGTCCGGCCTGATCGACGAGTCGGCCTGGGCGTTCTGCTGGGTCGTCGACGCCCCGATGTTCGAGAAGACCGACGAGGGCGGCTGGACGGCGGTCCACCACCCGTTCACCTCGCCCAACGACGAGTGGCTCGACCGCTTCGAGGAGGCGCCCGACCAGGCGCTGGCCTACGCGTACGACATCGTCGTCAACGGCAACGAGATCGGCGGCGGCAGCGTCCGTATCCACCGGGCCGACGTGCAGAGCCGGGTCTTCGACCTGCTCGGCATCACGCCGGAAGAGGCGCAGGACAAGTTCGGCTTCCTGCTCGAGGCGTTCAAGTACGGCCCCCCGCCGCACGCCGGCATCGCGCTCGGCTGGGACCGCACCTGCATGCTGCTCAGCGGCAACGAGTCCATCCGCGAGGTCATCGCGTTCCCCAAGACCCGCGGCGGTTACGACCCGCTGACCACGGCGCCGACCCCGATCACGGCGCAGCAGCGGCTCGAGGCCGGCATCGACGCCAAGCCCAAACCCACGGCCGGCACGCCCGGCACCGACGGCCAGGCTGTTCCCGTGGAGCGCTCGAACTGATCTGATCGAGGCATGAGCACTCTCCTCGTCGGCGCATCGGGTTTCCTCGGTTCCGTTCTGGCCCGTCAGGCGACGGCCGCCGGTCATGCCGTGGTGGGCACAGCCACCACGGCGTCCGGGGGCTGGGTGCCGATGGACGTCACGGATCGCAAGGCGGTGCGGGCGCTGATCTCGGCCGTACGCCCGAAGCTGGTCATCAACAGCACGTGGGGCGGCTGGGCAGTGTCAGCCGACGGGGCCGCCACCGTGGCTGCCGAGGCCGCTGCCGTCGGAGCGCGGCTGGTGCACGTCTCGACCGACGCGCTGCACGCCGGCCGTCCCGCGCCGTACACAGAGGACGACCCGCCGACGCCGGTCAGCCTCTACGGCGCGGCCAAGGCGGCGGCCGAGACAGCGGTGACCGCGATCGACCCGTCGGCGGTCATCGTGCGCACGTCGCTGATCTACGGCAACGGCGAGGGCCGATTCGAGCGGTTCGTGCGGGGCCTCCTCGACGGGCAGCCGGGCACGTTGTTCACCGACGAGATTCGCTGCCCGATCCACGTCGACGACCTGGCCGGCGCCCTGCTCGAACTGGCCGACTCCCGGTTCGCCGGCGTCCTCGACGTGGCCGGGCCCGAGGCCGTCTCGCGGGTCGAGTTCGGCAGCCTGATCGCCCGCGCGCACGGGCTCGACCCGTCGGCTCTGCCCGTCGGGATCAGCACCGAGGCCGGGCTCGGGCCGCGCCCGCTCGACGTCAAACTCGACACGTCGCTGGCCCGCTCGGTGCTGCGCACCCGGCTGCGCCCGGTCTCCGAGGGCGTCTGACCAGGCCGGGGCAGCTGACCGGCCGGGTCGGCGGGTCGGCTGCGGCTGCTCGCCGGGCTCTGCGACCGGCCAGGTCAGCGGGTCGGCGTGCGGCTGATCGCCGCGGCTGTGAGACTGGCCGGGTGGAGCCGACGATTGTCGAGAGACCCGCGCAGGTGTACGTGGGCCGGCGCGAGTCGATCACCATGACGCAGTTCGCGCGGGTCGCCGACCACCTGCCGACCATGTTCGCCCGGCTCGGCGAGCGCGGCGCGGCGGTCGCGGGCGCGCCGTTCTTCCGCTACCGGGTCATCGACATGTCGGCCGACCTGGTCATCGAGGCCGGCATCCCGATAGCCGGCCCGATCGAGCCGCCCGCCCCGATGTTCGTCGAGACGCTGCCCGCCGGTCGCTACGTCACGGTCAGCCACGTCGGCCATCCGGACGAGTTGATGGCGGTCACCGCCCGCATGCTCGACTGGGCCCGCGACCGCGGCCTCGAGTGGGACATGCAGCCCACCCCGACCGGCGAGGTGTGGGGCTGCCGCCTCGAGGTGCTGCTGACCGACCCGGCCGAGCAGCCCGACCTGCACAAGTGGCGCACCGACCTGTTCTTCAAGCTCGCGGACTGAGCCCGGTGACCGGGGAGCAGCCCGCCTGGCGCCGGCCCACCGACCCGGAAGCCCGCTGGCCGGCCGCGCTCGCGGTCGTCGTGATGGTCGCGATCCAGATCATGCTGCCCGACCGGCTCACGATGGGGCCGCGCTGGCTGCTGCCGGCGATCGAGGTCGTGATGGCGGTCGTGCTGGTCGCGGCCGATCCGAAGCGGATCAAGCGGGACACCCCGGTCCTGCGCCTGGTCGGTCTCGGCCTGATCGTGGTGGCCAGCCTGGGCAACGTGTGGTCGGTGGCGATGCTGGTACGGGACATCCTGACCGGGCACGACACCGGCTCGGCGAGCCAGTTGGTGGCCGTCGGCGGCGCCATCTACGTGTTGAACGTGCTGTCCTTCGCGGTGTGGTTCTGGGAGCTCGACCGCGGTGGCCCGGCCCGGCGGGCGCGCGGCGAGGACCCGTACCCGGACTTCCTGTTCCCGCCGATGACCTCGCCGCAACTCGCGTCCAAGGACTGGGAGCCGTACTTCCTCGACTACCTCTATGTCGCCTTCACCAACGCGACGGCGTTCAGCCCGACCGACACGTTGCCGCTGTCGCGGTGGGCCAAGTCCGCGATGGCCCTGGAATCGGCCATCGCGCTGCTCATCGCCGTCCTGCTGATCGCGAAGGCGGTCAATGCGTTGCCTTGATCACCCACTCCAGGGTGGAGTTTGCGCGGGACCGGCTGCGGGGTATCTGCGTGACACGGCTCTCACCCCTCGGAGGAAAACATAATGCTTGCCATCGCCGCCGCAGTCGTCTTCGGGGTCTGGCTCCTGCTGGACCTGCTCGACACCAACCTGGGCGCCCCCGACCTGTTCAACTTCCAGACCATGGCCTCCCTCGGTCTGCTGCTGCTCGCCCTGTACCTGGCCGGTGTGGGCAGCGGGCCGCGGGCCGGCAACGGCACCTCGGGCCGCCGCTTCTACGGCCGTCGCCCCGGCCGCGGCTGAACCCGCCCCGCGCCACCACTCCGCGAGCCACCGGCGCCCCGCCTGGCACGGCTCGCACCCGGCCCGCCGCCACGTGGATTCAGCATCCCGTTCCGGCGGGCCGGTACTGTTTCCACCGATGGAATCAGACGGCCTCTTCTCCCTGGCGCAGCCTGGTGGCGCCACTCAGCCCGCCGGCCCGGCGGACGGTTTCAGCTCCCCGGCCGCCGACTCCCCGCTGCCGGTACGCATGCGACCCGCCTCGCTCGACGAGCTGGTCGGCCAGGAACACCTGCTCGCGCCCGGTGCCCCGCTGCGTCAGCTCGTGACCGGGGCCAGCCCCATGTCGGTGATCCTGTGGGGCCCGCCCGGCACCGGCAAGACCACCATCGCCCACCTCGTGGCCGGCGCGACCAACCGCAAGTTCATCGCCATGTCGGCGCTGTCGGCCGGGGTCAAGGACGTGCGCGCGGTGATCGACACGGCCCGCCGCGAGCGCCGCTACGGCGGCCCGCCGACGGTCCTGTTCATCGACGAGGTGCACCGCTTCAGCAAGACCCAGCAGGACTCGCTGCTCGGCGCCGTCGAGGACAGGACGGTCACGCTGCTGGCGGCGACCACCGAGAACCCGTACTTCTCGGTTATCTCGCCCCTGCTGTCGCGCTGCGTGCTGCTGACCCTGCAGGCGCTCGACGACGACGACGTGCGCGGCCTGCTGCGCCGCGCGGTCGCCGACGAGCGCGGGCTGGGCGGCGCGGTCACGCTGTCGGCCGAGGCCGAGGAGCACCTCGTACGCCTGGCCGCGGGCGACGTGCGCAAGGCGCTCACCGCCCTGGAGGCGGCGGCCGGCTCGGCGGCCGCCCAGGGCGTGGCCGAGATCGACCTCGCCACGGCCGAGAAGGCGGTCGACGTGGCGGCCGTCCGCTACGACCGGGACGGCGACGCGCACTACGACGTGACCAGCGCCTTCATCAAGAGCATGCGCGGCAGCGACCCCGACGCGGCCCTGCACTGGCTGGCTCGCATGCTGGTCGCGGGCGAGGACCCGAGGTTCATCGCGCGGCGCATCGTGATCTTCGCCAGCGAGGACGTGGGAATGGCCGACCCGCAGGCGCTGCTGGTCGCGACGGCGGCGGCCCAGGCCGTCCAGAACGTGGGTCTGCCCGAGGCCGGGCTCAACCTGGCCCAGGCCGTGGTGCACCTGGCCACCGCCCCGAAATCCAACAGCGTCACCACGGCCATCGGCGCTGCCATGGCCGACGTCCGGGCCGGCCGTGGTGGTGCGGTGCCCTCCGCCCTGCGCGACGCGCACTACCCCGGCGCGCGCGGATTAGGGCACGGCCGGGGTTATCGCTATCCGCACGACGACCCCCGCGGGGTGGTGAAACAGCAGTATCTGCCCGACGATCTGGCCGACGCGGAGTATTACCAGCCGACCGACCACGGCGCCGAACGGGCGATCGGCGAGCGGGTGCCCCGGCTGCGGCGCATCGTCCGTGGCCGGGCAAACACGCAGCGTACGGGGGATGCCCCGGCAACCGGGACAGACCGCGCGGTGGGTGGTGCCCCGGCCGCCGATGAGGGACGCTTTGCCGCGAACATCACACCGGAGAAGTCACCACCCCCCGTCGTGGCTGATCCGGCGCAGGACGGGCCCGGCCCGACAGGCGCCGATCCCGGGGCCGCCGCCTCCGATGGGAGCGCGACCACAGCCCGGGCTGGTAGCGTCGCCGATCCGGGCCCGACCGGCACAGAACGGTCCGACGACAGCGGCTCCGCCGCCGGAAAGGAACAGCCGTGACCCCGCGCGGTGCCGATCGGCCCGACGACGACGCTGACCTGCGCAACGAGCAGGCCGGCGGTCGAAAGGGACGCCGATTCGGCCGCGGGCGCCCGGCCGAGCCGATCGAACCCGAGGTCATCGGCCAGGAGGAAACCGGCTGGCTCGACGACCTGCGCACGGCCAAGGAACAGCGCGGCGCGATCGGCCCCGGCACGCTCGCCGGCGAGACGCGCTACAGCAAATCGGGCCGGATGGCCCCCGGCCCCGACGACAAACCGGACGACAGCTTCCCCGCCCTGGACGCCGACGCGACCCCCGGCCAGCCGCCCGGCAACAACGAACAGCCAGCGCCCGGTCGCCCGACTCCGCCGCCCCGCCAGCCCGGCCAGGTCTCCGGAGCGCGTCCCGTCCCGGGCCAGGCCGCTCCGGGCCGGGCCGGCGTGCCGCCCCAGGGCGCCGCCCAGGCGGGCCCACCCCAGCGTGGCGCGGCCCAGGCCGGCCCTCCGCCGGGTGCTCCGCAGCGTGGCGCGGCCCAGGTGGGTCCTCCGCCGGGTGCTCCGCAGCGTGGCGCGGCCCAGGTGGGTCCTCCGCCGGGCCCACCCCAGCGTGGTGCGGCTCAGGCGGGTCCTCCGCCCGGAGCCCCTCAGCACGGCGGCGTTCAACCCGGGGCTCCGCAGTACGGCGGCGTCGAGCCCGGGGTTCCGCAGTATGGCGGCTCTCAGCCGGGTTCCCCGCAGCACGGAGGGCCGCCGCCGCAGGCAGCACCGGGTATGCCGAGCGGACGGGTCCCGGGCCGACAGGGTGTAGACCCGCGCGGCTTCGATGGCATGACTTCCGGGCCCATCGTGCCCGCCTCCGGCAACGCGCCCGAGGTTCCTTCGGTCCGGCCGGTGTCCCCGGCTTCGCGGCCCGTCTCCCCGGGCAGTCCGACCCGCGGTCGTGACCGCTTCCGCGCCGACGGCCCGCCGCCGGGCGGTGCCGGGCGGCCGGTGTCTGGAGCGGAGTTCGGTGGACCCGACACCGGCTCCGGCCGGCCTGTCTCGGGCGGCCCGGGCGAGTACGGCGGCGCGGGGCGTCCCGTGTCCGGTGCGCCCGGTGGTGCGGACTTCGGCGGGCGCCCACCGGCGCCGGGTGAACACGGCGGGTCTGGCCGCCCGGTTTCGGGAGCGCCCCGGAGCGACTTCGGCCGGCATGGTTCTGCGCCCGGGCGGCCTGTGTCGGGTGCACCCGGTGACGAGAACTCCGGTCGGCGAGCAGCCGGGCCGGGCGAGTACGGCGGCGCGGGGCAGCCCGTGTCAGGTGGACCCGACGGCGCGAACGTCGGTAGGCATGGCGCCGGTCAGCCTGTGTCGGGTGCGCCCGGCGACGAGAACTCCGGTCGGCGGGCAGCCGGGCCGGGTGAATACGGCGGCGCGGGGCGGCCCGTGTCGGGTGCGGATGGTGCGAACTTCGGCGGGCGTGGGCCCGCGTCGGGCGAGTACGGCGGTGCCGGTCGGCCGGTTTCCGGTGAGCCGGGCGGTTTTGGTGAGCGCGGCTCGACCTCCGGTGACTACGGCCGGGCTGGGGCGGGGCGGCCCGTGTCCGGTGCTCCGGGTCAGGCCTTTCCGGGCGGCGGGCCCGGCTACACCGGCGCCGGCAGCGGGAGCGGGCCGATCGCCGGGCGCCACGGTCGTGGCGACGAGGACAGCCCGGGTGAGCGGACCGGACGGCACGGCACCCCGGATGCGGGGAAGCGCGGCCGGAGGTCCGGTGACTCGGGCGCCTTCGGAAGCGCACCGGACTTCACCGAGCAGGACGGGCCGCATGGCGGTGGCCGCGGCAACGTGCCGGCGCAGGGTGGCCGCGGGCCTCAGGGCCGTGGCGGCCCGGCCGGACTCGATCAGGATGCCCCCGGTGGGCGTCATGGCGGTGCGAGTGGCCCCGGCCAGGTCGGTCCTGGCGGGCGTGGGTCTGACGGTCCCGGTCAGCGCGGTTCTGGCGGGCGTGGGCCCGATGGCCCCGGTCAGGGCGGCACCGGTGAGCGTGGTGGATCCACGGGGCGTGTTCAGGGCGGGCGTGGCCCGGGCGGCGCCGGGACTTCCGGGCACACCGGAGGCTTTCCCGTAACCCCGCCTGGCGGCGCCGGGCCGGCGCGGGGCGCGGCTGTTGTGCCACCGGTCGTGCCGGGGCGCGAAGGCGTCCGGGCGCCCGCGGTTCCCGGACGGGCCGGGGCGATGGCCGGGCACACGTCCGGTGTTGTCGCTCGGCCGGGCGAGGGTTCCGGACGGGCCGGTCCGCGAGGCAACCAGCAGAGCGCTAACCAGCAGGGCGGCGGTCAGCCACAGGGCCGCGGTCGGGCGGGACAGCAAGGGCCGGGCCGGGCCGGGATGGGCACGGGCGCCGTACCTGTCCGTCCGGTATCGCCGCCCGTCGGGCCGACGTCTCCCGGTCAGCCGTTGCACGGGCAGAATCCTGCCGGTCAGCCGTTGCACGGGCAGAATCCTGCCGGTCAGCCGTTGCACGGGCAGAATCCTGCCGGTCAGCCGTTGCATGGGCAGAGCCCCGGGGGGCAGGCACAGAGTCTTTACGGACAGGCCCCGCAGGGGCCGGCCCACAGCCAGGACGCCCACGGCTCGGTTCCGGGTGAGTACGGTCAGCTTTCGCGCGCCGGCAGTGTTCCGGGAGCGCCGCGGGGCGAGGCCGATCAGGACGACTTCGAGCGGCCACGGCACGGTGAGCCCGACCGGGTTCCCGGCGAGTACGGCCAGTTGTCGCGGGCCCAGGCCGTTCCGGGGCAGCCGCCCCGGGCCGCGTTGCCCCCGGCCGGGCGAGGCCGCGCGGGCGAGTCCAGCGGTGAGGGTCCGGGCGGCCGGGGAACGGCCGGCCGCGGATCGCCAAGCGTCAGCCTGCCTCCGGCCGGCATGGGCCCGGGCGGTTCTTCCGGGCCGGGTAGCGGTTCCTCGGGTGCGCACGCGTTGGGTGCGCGCGGAGCCTCCGGTGCTGCAGTGGTCGGCGGAATCGCCGGTGCGGCGGCCGCCGGCGCAGCCTCGGTGGGCGGCCCGGCGAGCGGCGCAGCCTCGGTGGGTGGCTCGGCGAGCGGTGCAGCCTCGGTGGGTGGCTCGGCGAGCGGTGCAGCCTCGGTGGGTGGCTCGGCGAGTGGTGCGGCCTCGGTAGGCGGCTCGGCGAGTGGTGCGGCCTCGGTAGGTGGCCCGGCCAGCGGCGCAGCTTCGGTAGGCGCGGCGAGTGTGGGTGGCGCAGCCAGCGGTGCGGCCTCCGTCGGTGGCCCGGCCAGCGGCGCAGCTTCGGTTGGTGGCGCCGCAGGATCGGCGGCCGTTCGCAGCGGAGCACCCGGCAGCGCGGCAAGGAGCACGCCCGGCAGTGCGGCACGGACTGGCCCGGCAACAGGCAGTTCGGCAAGGAGCGGCCCGGGAACGGGCGGATCGGCGGCAGCAGCCGGCTCGGCCAGAAGCGGTCCGGCCCGGGGTGCGGCCGGTGCGGCGTCGGTCGGGGCGGCCTCCGTCGGCGGTCCGGGGGCGGCCAAGGCAGCCGCCCGCGTGGGGGCTGCGGCGGTTGTCGCGCGGCCGGACGCGCCCGGACGGGCTGCGGTCGACAGTGGTGCGGGCGCGGACGGCGTACCCCCCAGGGGTGAAGCCGGCGCGGCCCGGGTGAGCTCGCCCGTGATCGGCGCCAGAGCCGCCGCGGCGAGAGTCGCCGCCGAAGCGGGCGACGAGGACGAGCGCGGCGGCGGATTCCTGGAACGACTGCGCACCCAGCGCAAGCTACGCATGGTGACCCTGGTGTCGCTGGCGGTCGTCGTGCTGGTCGTGCTGCCCGCCTTCTTCGGGCTGCGGACCGCGAGCAGCGACCCGGTCTTCGGCTCGCTCGACTCGCTCGAGGTTCCGGCGTGGGCCGAGCAGAAGGTCGACGACAAGAGCGACGGCAGCCGGTGGTGCTTCATCGACTGCACGTTCCGGGAGCGCACCGCCGAGTCGCAGAGGTCCATCCCGGAGACGACCGCGGCGTACACCTCGGCCCTGACCAGCGCCGGATGGGCGCCGTGGAAGGTCGTGGAGTGCCCCGAGGTGCCGATCCCTGAGGGCGACAGCACCACCTACAGCTGCTTCAAGCGCGACGAGTTCACACTGGACCTGCGGGTCAGCCAGCCCGAGTGCCAGGTCGACCAGGTCGCCGCGAACGATCCGTCCGTGGCCGGGGCCACCGCGCCGCCGGCACCGGCCAAAGGCCAGTGTGTCGGGTCGGCCGTGAGCATCAAGGTGCAGAACGCCATCGCCGACTCCCGCGGCAAGCCGGACCCGCAGAAGAGTCCGCTCATCGGCGAGACTCCCGACACGGTCATCACGGAAGATCCGCTCCTGGAGCCGACACCCACGGCGTCGTGACGCGGGCTGCGGTCACGGACGGTAGGGTCTGCACGTTGCCACGCCGAATAGTGACCTTGTAAGGGAGACGCGCCTGATGGACGCCGGACAAATCGCAGGCCTGATCGCGGCGGGCGCCTTTCTGATGCTCGTCATCGTGCTCGCCGTGCCGATCCTGAAGCTGGGCCGGACGGTTGACGCCGCCACCCGCGCGATCAACGACGTGACCGACCGCACGGGCCCGCTGCTGACCGACGTGAACGAGACCGTCCGCAGCGTGAACGCCACCCTGGGGCAGGCGCAGGTCTCACTGGACACTGTGAACGTGCAGCTCGCCAAGGTCGACACGATCACCGAGCACGCCGCGCACGTCACCGCCAACGTGGCCAACCTGTCCACCGTCGTCGCCGCGGCCGCCGCCAACCCGCTGGTCAAGGTGGCCTCGTTCGGGTACGGCCTGCGCAAGACCGTCGCGGCCCGCCGCAACGCCGAGGAGGCGCGCGAGGTGCGCGAGACCCTCAAGCAGCGCCGCAAGGCCGCCCGTCGCTGAGACGCACGGCTGCGCCAGAAGACGCACGGTTGCGTCAGAACTCTTCAGAAGGGAACCACCCGCTATGAAGCGGCTGCTCTGGCTGGGCGTGGGCCTGGCCGTCGGTGCGATCGTCGTCCGCAAGCTGACCCAGAAGGCGAACGAGTTCACCCCCACCGGCATCGCCACCTCCTTGTCGCAATCCGCTGGCGGCGTGGTCGAGTCGGTGCGTAGCTTCGTGGATGACGTCCGCGTGCTCGCGGCTGATCGCGAGGAACAGATCAACGAGGCGTTCGCCAAGGGTGAGCTGTACGAGGACGAGGACGAGGACGAGGACGGCCAGGACGGCCAGGAGGGGAACCGATGAAGACGGCGGAGATCAAGCGGCGCTATCTGGCGCATTTCGAGGCCAACGGGCACACGGTCGTGCCGAGTGCCCCGCTGCCCGCTATCGACGACCCCAACCTGCTGTTCATCAACGCCGGCATGGTGCAGTTCGTGCCGTACTTCCTGGGTCAGCGCACCCCGCCCTTCAAGCGTGCCGTCAGCGTGCAGAAGTGCATCCGCACGCCCGACATCGACGAGGTCGGCAAGACGTCCCGGCACGGCACGTTCTTCCAGATGAACGGCAACTTCTCGTTCGGCGACTACTTCAAAGAGGGCGCGATCAAGCTCGCCTGGGAGCTGGTCACCAACCCGGTCACCGCGGGCGGTTACGGCCTCGACCCGGAGCGGATCTGGCCCACCGTCTACCTCGACGACGACGAGGCGTACGGGTTCTGGAAGGCGATCGGCGTCCCCGAGTCCCGCATCGTGCGCCGGGACAAGAAGGACAACTACTGGTCGATGGGCATCCCGGGCCCGGCCGGCCCGTGCTCCGAGATCTTCTACGACCGCGGTCCCGAGTACGGCCGTGAGGGTGGCCCCGCGGTCGACGAGGACCGCTACATGGAGATCTGGAACCTGGTCTTCATGCAGTACGAGATCACCGATGTGCGCTCCAAGACCGACTTCACCGTGGTCAGCGAGCTGCCCAACAAGAACATCGACACCGGCATGGGCCTCGAGCGCGTCGCGTCGGTGCTCCAGGGCGTCGACAACCTGTACGAGATCGACGAGGTCCGCCCGATCCTGGCCCGCGCGGCCGAGATGACCGGCAAGATCTACGGCGCGCACTCCGGTCACGTGGCCGGTGAGTCCCACCCCGACGACGTACGCCTGCGGGTGATCGCCGACCACGTGCGCACCGCGCTGATGCTCATCGGCGACGGCGTCACGCCGAGCAACGAGGGCCGGGGCTACGTGCTGCGCCGGATCATGCGCCGGGCCATCCGCTCGATCCGCCTGCTGGGCTGGCAGGCGCCGGCGCTGCCCGAGCTGCTGCCGGTGGCGCGCGACTGCATGGCGCCGTCGTACCCGGAGCTGGCCGAGGAGTTCGGCCGGATCTCCACGTACGCGTACGCCGAGGAGGACGCGTTCCTGTCCACACTGCGCGCGGGCACGACGATCCTGGACACGGCGATCACCGACACCAAGAAGTCGGGCGGCGCCAAGCTCAGCGGTGACCAGGCGTTCCAGCTGCACGACACGTACGGCTTCCCGATCGACCTGACCCTCGAGATCGCGCAGGAGCAGGGCCTCGAGGTCGACCAGGACGGCTTCCGCCGGCTCATGGCCGACCAGCGGTCGCGCGCGAAGGCCGACGCGGCGGCCCGCAAGACGGGACACGCCGACCTCAGCGCGTACCGGAACGCTCTGGATCTTGGTGGTCCGGTCGAGTTCACCGGTTATCAGGAGGTGCAGCGCGAGTCGCGGGTGCGGGCGCTGATCGGTGGCAGCGGCGCGGTCGAGGTGGCCGGCGAGGGCGACTTCGTCGAGCTGGTGCTCGACACCACGCCGTTCTATGCCGAGGGCGGTGGCCAGCAGGCCGACACCGGCGTCATCAACGTCGGCGGCGGCCAGCTCGAGATCGTCGACGTCCAGCAGCCGCTGCCGGGCCTGATCGTGCACAAGGCGCGGGTGATCCGCGGCGAGGTGCGTACGGGCGAATCGGCCGAGGCCGAGATCGACGTGACCCGCCGCAAGGCGATCTCGCGCTCGCACACGGCGACCCACCTGATCCACCAGACGATGCGCGCCTTCCTCGGCGAGTCGGCGACCCAGGCCGGTTCGCTGAACGCGCCGGGCCGCCTGCGGTTCGACTTCAACACCCCCGGGGCCGTCTCGCCCGCGGTGCTGAACGACGTCGAGCAGCAGGTCAACGAGGTGCTGCTGCGGGACCTCGAGGTGCACGCGTTCATCACCTCCCAGGAGGAAGCGCGCCGGCTGGGTGCGATGGCGCTGTTCGGTGAGAAGTACGGCGATGAGGTCCGTGTGGTTGAAGTCGGCGACTACGCACGTGAGTTGTGTGGTGGCACGCACGTCGCCCGCTCGGGTCAGCTGGGGCTCGTGAAGATCCTCAACGAGTCGTCGATCGGCGCCGGTGTGCGCCGGGTCGAGGCACTGGTCGGCATCGACGCGTTCGGCTTCCTGGCCAAGGAACACCTGCTGGTCAGCCGCCTGGCCGAGCTGTTCCGGGTGCCCGGCGACCAGGTGGCCGACCGGGTCGAGCAGACGGTCACCGCGCTGCGCGACGCCGAGAAGGAGCTCGAGAAGATGCGCGCCCAGATGGTGCTGGGCGGCGCGGGCACTCTGGCGGCCCAGGCGAAGGATCTGCGCGGTGTCGCGTTCGTCGGCACCGAGGCTCCCGAGGGCGCGGCCGGCAACGACGTTCGTACCCTGGCTCAGGAGATCCGCGGCAAGATCGACGCGGCTCGTCCCGCGGTGGTCGCGGTGGCGGCCCGCTCGAACGGCAAGGCGTCGCTGATCGTGGCGATCAACGCGGCGGCGAAGAGCCGTGGATTCTCCGCGGCCGATCTTGTCAAGGGCGCGCTGTCCGGCCGGGGTGGCGGCAACGCCGACCTGGCCCAGGGCGGCGGGCTGCCTGCCGACCAGGTTCCGGTGCTTCTGGCGGCGGTCGAAAAGGCCGTGGACGAGGCCGCCGCGTAAGCTCATCGTTCGGTCCGGCCCGAAACGGTGGTCGGGGTGGTCGGACGGGACTACGGAGGGTGGCCGGATGAGCGCACTGTCGCGGGGTAGGCGACTGGGCGTCGATGTCGGTAAGGTGCGCGTCGGGGTTGCGATCAGTGACCCTGACGGGATCCTGGCCACCCCCCTGGTCACGGTGCCCCGTGACATGGGCGCGGCAGACGATGCCGTGCCCGGCGACATAGCTGAGCTCGTCCGCCTCGTGGGGGAACACGAGGTGGTGCAGATCGTGGTGGGGCTTCCGGTCCGCCTCAACGGGGCCGAGGGACCTGCCGCCATCGACATTCGTGCGTACGCTGGGCGACTGGCGTCGGCGGTCGGCGAAGTGCCGATCGCTCTGGCGGACGAAAGGATGTCGACCGTGGTTGCGACCCGTAGGCTGGCCGAACGTGGCGTCCGGGGCAAGCGCCAGCGGGCGGTCGTCGACCAGGCGGCCGCGGTGGAGATCCTGCAGAGCTGGCTGGACGCGCAGCGGAGGCAGAGATGATCGACGAGCTGGACCTGGCGTTCGACGAGCATGCCGAGAAGGGCAAGCCTCGCCACCGGCGGGGCGCCCGTGGTGCCAAGAAGAGCACGGGCAAGTCCGGCATCGCCTTTGTTATGGCTTTTGTCCTGCTGGCCGCGCTCGGTGGTGGGGTCTATTTCGGCTACAACAAGGTCAAGGGCTTCTTCACGGCGGCCGACTACGACGGCGCCGGCGGCGAGGCCATCCAGGTCACGATCGAGAAGAACGCGACCCTGACCGACATCGGCAACACGCTGGTCGAGTCCGACGTCGTCAAGAGCACCAAGGCCTTCGTCAACGCCGCGGACGAGAACCCCAAGGGCAAGAACATCCAGTCCGGCACGTACAACCTGAAGAAGCAGATGTCGGCTGAGAGCGCCGTGACGCTGCTGCTCGACCCCAAGACGCGCGTCACCCGTGGTGTCACCCTGCGTGAGGGTCTGACCATGATGCAGACGTTCGACCTGCTCTCCAAGGCCACGAAGATCCCGTACGACGACTTCGTCGAGGCCGCCAAGGACCCGATCGAGCTGGGCGTGCCCGACTTCTGGTTCAACCGCCGCGACAACAAGCCGGCGAAGAAGACGGTCGAGGGCTTTCTCTACCCGGACACGTAC
Source organism: Paractinoplanes hotanensis (assembly GCF_023717965.1). NCBI lineage: Bacteria > Bacillati > Actinomycetota > Actinomycetes > Micromonosporales > Micromonosporaceae > Paractinoplanes > Paractinoplanes hotanensis. The sequence continues at coordinate 123,637 of NZ_JAMQOL010000019.1, forward strand.
GAGTTCGACCCGAAGCTCGATGCCAAGGGCGTGCTCGAGGTGATGATCGCCAAGTTCCTCGACACGACCACCGAGCTCGGCTTCGTCGACACGGTGCAGAAGAACCTCGCGGTCTCGCCGTTCGAGGCGCTGATCGTGGCGTCGCTGGCCCAGGCCGAGTCCGGCGCCGACCCCGACACCCCGAAGATCGCCCGGGTCGCCTACAACCGCACGTACAAGCAGAAGCCGGCGATGCCGCTGCAGTTCGACGTCACCGCGAACTACTGGCTCCAGCTCAAGGGCAGCGCGGCCAAGCACTCCGGCCAGCTCTCCAAGGCCGAGCTGAACGACCCCAAGAACCCGTACAACTCGGTGAGCCAGGCCGGGCTGACACCCGGTCCGATCGACAACCCGGGCCGGAAAGCGCTGGAGGCCGCCATGAAGCCGGCCACCGGCCCCTGGCTGTTCTTCGTGGCCGTCGACAACAAGGGCAACTCAGCCTTCGCCGTCACCGACGCCCAGCACGAGGCCAACATCGACAAGGCGTGCGCCAACGGCATCAAGCTGCAGTGCGACTAATCTGGTCGGCGTGATTCCGATTCGCCGGGCTGCCGTGTGCGGCCAGCCGATCGCCCACTCGCTGTCGCCGGTGATCCACAACGCCGGCTTCGCCGCGGCGGGGCTGTCCGGCTGGTCGTATTCGGCCGTCGAGTGCGCCGAGCCCGGCCTGGCGGCGCTGGTCGGCGGTCTCGGGCCGGAATGGGCCGGGCTGTCGCTCACCATGCCGCTCAAGGAAGAGGCTCTGCGACTGGCCGCGGTGGCGACGCCGGTCGCGGTGGCGATTGGTGCGGCCAACACTCTCGTACGGCGGGAGGACGGAACCTGGCAGGCCGACAACACCGACGTGCCGGGCATAGTGCGCGTGCTGCAAAATGCGGGCCTCAAGCCCGCCCCCTCGGTAACCGTGCTCGGCGGCGGCGGCACCGCCCGGGCCGCGTTGGCGGCGGCCGCTCAGCTCGGCGCGTCGGCCGTTACCGTGGTGACCCGCCGGCTCGAAGCCTTTGCGGGGCTGGCGCCGGCCGCCGATGCGCTCGGCATCACGCTGCTGAGCGTGCCGTGGGAGCGCGCGCCCGAGACGTTCCAGGCCGACGCGGTCATCTCAACGGTTCCCAAAGGCGCGAGCGATCACCTGGCCGGGTCGGTGGCGTGGCGCGACGGCACAGTGCTGTTCGACGCGATCTACGACCCGTGGCCGACGCCCCTGGCGGCCGACGCGCTGGCTCACGGCGTACCCGTGATTTCGGGTCTTGACCTCTTGCTGGCCCAGGCGCTGAGCCAGTTCGAGCAGTTCACCGGCGTCACCCCGGCCCCGGAAGAGGCAATGCGCAGCGCACTGCTCGGGGCGGCCGCGGCCCGCGCCTGTGGATAACTGAGCCATCACGGCTTGACAAGGCGTAACGTCCCCATCCTCTTCCCCTGAGGTGGGCGGGGGCTGGGGATGGCGACGCGCGCGCGAGGCGAAATTCCGGAAAGCGGGACGACGGCAGGGCAGCGGCGGCCGCTCTGCGCGACGTGCCAGACTGTGATCCGTGTTGCGCTGGCTAACCGCAGGTGAATCGCACGGCCCCGCCCTCGTCGCGCTGCTCGAGGGGGTGCCCGCCGGTGTCGAGGTGACGACCACCGAGATCGGGCGGGACCTCGCGCGCCGCCGTCTCGGTTACGGCCGCGGCGCCCGCATGAAGTTCGAGCAGGACGTCGTCGAGGTGATCGGCGGCATCCGGCACGGGCTGACGCTGGGCAGCCCCGTCGCGATCCGGGTGGCCAACTCCGAGTGGCCCAAGTGGGAAACCGTGATGGCGGCCGACCCGGTCCCGGCCGAAGAGCTGGCCGCGCAGGCCCGCAACGCGCCGCTGACCCGCCCCCGCCCCGGCCACGCCGACCTGGCCGGCATGCAGAAGTACGGGCACACCGACGCCCGTCCGATCCTCGAGCGCGCCAGCGCCCGCGAGACGGCCGCCCGCGTCGCCGTCGGTGTGGTCGCCAAAAACCTGATCAAGCAGGCGCTCGGCATCGAGGTCGTCTCGCACGTCATCGAGCTGGGCTCGGTCGCGGCCAAGACCGGTCTGATCCCCACGCCCGAAGACGCCGAGCGCATCGACGCCGACCCGCTGCGCTGCCTCGACCCCGAGGCCAGCGCCCGCATGGTGGCCGAGGTCGACGCGGCCAAGAGCGACGCCGACACGCTGGGCGGCATCGTCGAGGTGCTGGCTTACGGCGTACCCCCGGGCCTGGGTTCGCACGTCCAGTGGGACCGCAAGCTCGACGCGCGACTGGCCGCGGCCCTCATGTCGATCCAGTCGGTCAAGGGTGTCGAGATCGGCGACGGTTTCACCCAGGCCCGTTCGCGCGGCTCGGTGGCCCACGACGAGATCGTCCCCACCCCCGACGGCGTGAAGCGGGTCACCGACCGGGCCGGCGGCCTGGAAGGCGGCATCACCAACGGCGAGCCGTTGCGGGTGCGCGCCGCGCTCAAGCCGATCTCGTCGCTCAACCGCGCCCTGCAGACGATCGACGTGACGACGGGCGAGCCGACGACGGCGATCAACCAGCGCTCCGACGTGGTAGCCGTGCCGGCTGGGGCCATCGTCGCCGAAGCCATGGTCGCGCTCGTGCTGGCCGAGGCCGCGGTCGAGAAGTTCGGCGGCGACTCGGTGGCCGAGATCCGCCGCAACCTGGCCGGCTACCTCGACAACCTGGTCATCCGCTGATGGCGCCGCGGGCCGTGTTCGTGGGCGCCCCCGGCGCCGGCAAGTCGACCATCGGCGCCGCGGTCGCCGAGCTGCTGGGCGTGCCGTTCGCCGATGCCGACACCGTCATCGAGCAGCGGGCCGGCAAGCCCATCCCCGAGATCTTCATCGACGACGGCGAGGACGCGTTCCGCGCCCTGGAACGGGAGACGATCGCGGCCGGGCTCGAGGAGTTCGACGGCGTGCTGGCCCTGGGCGGCGGCGCGATCCTGCACGAGGGCACCCGCGAGCTGCTGAAGAAGCACACCGTGGTCTACCTCTCGGTCGACCTGAGCGACGCCGTCAAGCGCGTCGGCCTCGGCGCCGGCCGCCCCCTGCTGGCCATCAACCCCCGGGCCACCCTGAAATACCTGCTCGACCAGCGGCGGCCGCTCTACGCCGAGGTCGCCACCCACACGGTCAGGACCGACGGCCGCGAGCCCGCCGACATCGCGACGGAGGTCGCCGCCCTGCTCACGTCCACTGACGACGCAGCCGGACAGTAGACGGCAGTCCTCGTCGGCCGACGACTTTGCTCCGCTGGGAGACGTCGATGGTGAGCACTCCTCCCCTTCCAGCTTCGGAACGGAGTGAGGTCGATCGAGTCCTCGACGTCCCAGATCTCGATCTGCTCGATCTGCGGCAGTCGCGCGAGCGGTCCGAGGTCCACCGGCGCGGCCGGGGACAGGGTGATCTGGGTCAGTCGAGGCGTCGCCTCGAGCGTTTCCAAACGCCGACTGGCCGCCGGAAACGCGATCAGCCTGGTCAGCGAGGGCAGTTCCTTGATCGCGGCAAGGTCCCAGTCGTCCTTCACTCCGCTGAGTTCGAGCTCGTCCAGACGAGGGAAAAAGGAGTTCAGGGAACTCAAGCCATCGGCGCCCAGTACGGCCAGTGGCAATCCGAGTCGGCGCAGTTCGCTCGGTGGTCCGAACGACGCGCTGTGTTCTCCATCGAGGAAAAGATATTCAAGAGACTGCATGCTGGTCAGCGCCGAGACGTCGGTCACTTCCGGATGTAGCCGCACATCCAGGCGCCGCAGCTGTGCCATGTCAGCGATGACCTTGATGTCGCGCATGCGGACCGAGGACTCCCAGATGATGCCCAACTCTTTGAGGCTTTGCATGCCGGCCATCGCACGTAGGTCGCCGGCCCCCACGCGGGTCGCCCCCACCACCACCTTTTCGAGTGCCGGGTATCGGCGTAGGTCGCCGAGATTCTGACATCTGTCGCCGTACAGGTAGATCTCTTTGAGCGCGGGCGCGTCCGACAGCTCCGCGACGTCGACCGAACGATTGAAGTTGGCTCGGATGCTGCGCAAATTGCTCAGGTGGCGGGCAGCACCCAAGAGGGCGGGTTCGCGTACGGGGATGTAACCGCCCACCAGCGGCGCATTCGCCAAGACGCGCCGCGCGTACTCGTCGGGATCGAAGGTCCGCCAGCAATCGGCCAGTTCCAGTTGCACCAGATAACGAGGGTCGTGGGCGTACCCGGCGAGGATTTCGAGCGCACGAGGGCCGTTGACCAGGGAAACGGTCTGAATCAGCGCCACGGCCTGGCTGTCGGAGAGCCCGTCGAGCGAGCGCGGCAGCCGGTCCAGAATCGGCTCGCCGACGATGTAGAGCGATCGCGACTCCACCGGTCGCCGAGGCGGGAGAAGCCGATCGAGGCGTCGGTGAATGTCGTCGATCAGAGTCGGCGGATCGAGCGACGGCATCGTCTCCAGACAGGCGGTGGCCAGCAAGACCAACGTACGGCGGTGGCGAGGCTCTTGGTCGGCGCGAGCGAGCAGACCTTCGATCAGCTCGCGTCGCATGCGGCTGTTGCCGTGTCCGGCCGCCATCACGATGGTCTCGCGCCAGGTGTCCAGATGGGCCTGTCCCGCCAGCATGCCGCCCATGTCCTGCTCGGCCGCCTCTCGCGCGGCCAGATACTCCTGAAAGGTCCGGTGGACGAAATCGATCCGTCCCACCGCAGGTTCGCGCAGCATTCCGCTCCGCTCGACCAAGTGGGTCAGCACGGTTCGGGCATCGGCCGACACTCGCGGCATACCGGCCAGTCGACGGCGGAGGTATTCGATCGCCTCGGCCCGAGACAGCTCCGATCGCCCGTTCAGCGAGATCCGCCAGGCCAGGTCCTGCAGGAGCTGAAGACGCTCGCGCACAGACATCGCAGGAAGGGCCGAATGCACGCCGCGCTCGGTGTCGCGCCGGTGCAGCAACATGTCGACGGCGGCCTGATAGATGCCCATGCGGTCGGGCGGCAGACTGGCCTCCCGGTCGAGGTTGAGCGCGCACAGCATGGCGGCCATCAACGGGTTGCCCGCCATTCGATAGAGATGCCGGCTCGCCGTCAGCTGGGTCAGAAGTGATTGTTCGTAGTGAGGCAACCTTTCGGGCAGGCAGGGCAGCGATGGCGAGGAGAGTGCCGCGCGATGCCACTGTTCGATCAGCGCCCGGACGTCGGCCGGGGTCAGCCGTTCGAGGGTCAGCGACTCGAAGTCCTCGGCGGCCAGCCACCGTACCGGGGCGGCAGGTGGCCTCGAGGTGACCACAGCGAGCGATTGGGGATAGGCATCGAGTAGTTCCCGCAGCCAGGCCCGGACTTTCGGCCTCCGCTCCGCGGGCAGTTCGTCGACGCCGTCGACCAGCAGCAGCGCTCGTCCCTCTTCGAGCTGACGGTGCACCCATCCGGTCGGCATCGTCGCGGCGATCGGGTCGGCGACTCCGGTCAGGAACTGCTCCGGCGCCGGCAGCGTCTCGGGCCAGCTTCGCAACTTCACCAAAAAGGGCACCCGGCCGTTCCAATCGGCGAGCGGACCGGTGAACCGTTGGTTGGCTGCGGTCACGGCCAGCCAGCGCAGCAGTGTGGACTTGCCGGCCCCGGCCTCGCCCCGGATCAGCGTGCGGGTGCGCTTGGCGAGCGCCCGTTCCACCCGCTCCCTACCGGCGCTGTCGGGCCGCGCGTGCCGAAGCAGAGTCGGCTCCCAAGCAGGCGGAGGTTCCCTCACCCCCGCGCCGTCGTCGCTGACGGCCAGGCTGATGTAGGCGACGTTGAGTGTGGTCCGGGGGCGGAACTGCGTCTCGACGCCGACAAGTTCGAGCGCGTTCAACTTGTTCGTGAGCACCTCGGCGTACCGCGGCCGGAACTCGGTCGGCGAGAGGCCATCCACGGTGAGATGCCGCAGGGCCTCGGACATGATGCCGGTGATCTCGGTGAGCCGGCCCAGCATTTCCACCGCCGCCCGATTGCCGAACGGCGATGTGCGTACGACGAATTGAGTGAAGCACCGGCAGCAGTCGTCGAGCGCCAGGTCGTAGAGGCGTTCCGCCCCGGCTGACAGCCCGGCTGGCGGCATGTCCGCTCGCAGGAGAGCGGCGAGGCGTGCTGGGTCGAGGTCGGCCGCGAAGAGCGCGTTGTCGGAAAGGTCGGCCCGCCGGAAGGTGTCAGCGACGGCTTCGAAGGCGGCGACTGCCTCGTACTGGGGCAGGGCAGCGAACCGGGTGGCGGTCAGCGGCGCGAGTCGTTCGGCCACCTCGTCGACAACGGTCTCGATCTGTCGTTCGCCCCGGCGGCGGGTGAACTCGTCGGTGGCCTTCTGCTTGAGCAGTTCGCTAAGAGGCAGCGTGCGTTCCCGGGCTTCCCGGCGCCCACCCAGCCATCTGGTGAACAGCGGCGTCACCACCGCGCGGCCGACATTGACCAGCGCTGTCTCGATTCCGGTCAGTGGAACCACCCCCACGGCGACCTTAGGACACCAACCGGTGTGACGGACGAGACGGCGCCGGCAGGCTCGGCGGGACAAGGCTGGGCGCATGACACGAGCGGTGCGATTCGATCACTACGGCGACGTGGATGTTCTTCGCATTGACGAGGTGGAACGCCCGGTGCCCGCGGCCGACCAGGTGCTTGTCGAGGTGGTTGCGGCCGGCATCAATCCCGGTGAGGCGTCCATCCGGTCCGGCCTGCTGCACGAGCGATGGCCTGTGACGTTCCCGTCCGGCCAGGGCAGCGACTTCGCCGGGCGCGTGGTCGAGACCGGGGGTCGGTCACGGAGTTCGCGGTCGGCGACGAGGTGCTCGGCTGGTCGGACTGGCGATCGTCGCAGGCCGATTACGTCGTGGTGCCGGCCGACCACCTGACCCGCAAGCCGGCGGCGCTCGACTGGATCCGGGCGGGCGGCCTTTTCGTGGCCGACGTGACGGCGTTCGCGTCGGTGCGTGCGGTTCAGTCGAAAGAGGACGAGACCGTCGTCGTCAGCGGCGCGGCAGGTGGGGTGGGATCGCTCACCGTCCAGCTCGCCCGGAACGCCGGTGCGCACGTCATCGGGGTTGCGAGCGAGGCCAACGCGGCCTGGCTGCGCAGCGTCGGTGTCACCCCGGTGGCGTACGGCGAGGGCCTGGCCGACCGGCTGCGTGCGGCCGCCCCGGACGGCATCGACGCGTTCCTGGACACGTACGGCGGGGGTTATGTCGACCAGGCCGTCGAGCTCCGGGTCGACTCGGCCCGGATCGACACGATCATCGACTACGCCGCCGCGCAGAAGGCCGGCGCCAAGATCGAGGGCAGCTCCACCGCCGGCGACGCCGAGATCCTCTCCTTCCTGGCCGGCGAGCTGGCCTGGGGCCGGATCGTCCTGCCGATCGCGGCGATCTATCCGCTGGACGCGGTGCGCGAGGCCTACTCCGAGCTGGTGGCGCGGCACACCCGCGGCAAATCGTGCTCGCCACCGAGCTCTCCGCGAACGCGGGCCGCCTTTCGTCAGTAGTCTGCGGCGCATGGACGTCGATCTGCGGGTGCGGCCGGAGCTGTTGAAGGAGCTCCGCCGCCACGCCCGTGGGCTGGTGTTCGCGGTCGGGGAGCGCGGCAGCGGCCGGTCGGCGACGCTGGCCGCCTTCGCCGGAGAACTGCGCCAGGATGACGAGCCGCCGATCGTGGCGTGCTACCGGTTCAGCAATGACCCGGCCGAGCTGCTGAACCGCGCTTTGCTCGCGCAGCTCGTCGCGGCCGTGGCCGAGTCGCCGCACGCCGAGCGTCAGCTGTGTGCTCTGGGAGAGAGCCGGCGGCTGGACGAACCCGGCGATCTGCTGGCCATGCTGCGCATCGCGGCGCGGGTGAGACCGGTGGTGTGCCTGCTCGACGATTTCTCGGCGGCCGACCTGGTCTGGTGGCGGCTGTTCCTGCGGGACAGCGCGCCCGAGCTGGCCCGGCTGCCGCTGCTGATCGTGGCGGCGCTCGACGCCGGCGAGGGGCGGATCGTGGATCACCAAGATCTGGCTACCTCGCTCGACTCGTGGTTCGCGTCGACTGTGCGGCTGGGCCCGGCCGGCGCCGACGAGCTGGAGGCCCAGATCGGCGGGCGCCTCGTCGAGCCGCTGCGGTCCGACGTGTTCGAGCTGGCCGGCGGTGGAGCGGGCCGGGTGGGAGATCTGTGGCGGGAGCTGGTCGACGGAGGCGCGGTCGAGTTCGATCGCGACGAGTGGCGCTGGCGCTGGGGCGAGCCCGAGGACCACTCCGGTTTTGTCCGGGACGCGTTCGACCGGCGGATCCGGCAACGCTGCCCGACCCCCGAGGAGTGCGCGCTCGCCTGGGCGGTGGTGCGGATGGCGGCGATCGAGGGCCCCGAGTTCACCCCGGCCGCCGTGGCAGTCGCGTTGCACCGGATCGGGTGCGACGGGTGTGACGACGTCGACGCGGTTGTCGACTTCATCGACGAGGTGCTGGCCGGCCCCGAACTGTTCGAGGTGGGCGACACGGCTTGGCGCTGGCGCGACCGTTACGCGTACCGTGCCCGCTTCTTGCACCTGGGACACGCGGAGGCGCTGCGCCGGTTCGGGCTCGACGACGAGGAGAGGAGGGACTGGGCGGCGGCGCTGGGATATGCGCTGGAGGAACTGTACGTGGGAGCGGCCGACCACATCGGCCCGGTGCTGGCGGGTGTCTGGGCGCAGGCAGGGGAGCCCGATCGGGCAGGGTGCGCCGGCGCCCTTACCGAGCGGCGCCGGCGTGGGCTGATGCGGGACGAGGCCGCTGAGCCCGTGGACCACCTGATCTACGTCGACCACCTTCTGACCGAGGCCCGCGGGGCGGCGCCCAGCAATCCGTGGCGGGCGCTGGAACTGGGCCGCCGGGCCCTGAGCGAGGCGGAGCGGTCCGGTTCGGGCAACGCTGTCGCGCTGTCGCTGGTCACCATCGCCGCCGGCCTGCAGGCGCTCGACAAGGCCGGTGAGGCGTTGCCGTACGCATCAAGGGCCGCCGCTGTCGCCGGAGCTCACCCGTCCACCCGGCGGAGAGCCCTGACAAGCCTCGCGTCCTGCCGCCTCGCGATAGCCGAGGACGGTGACCTGGCCGAGGCCGAGCGGATCAGCGACGAACTGCTGGCCACCGCCACGTCGGCGACCGAACGCCGGACAGCCCATGCTCTGCGGGAGCAGGCTCGGGCCGCGGAGTTGTTCGGGACCGGCGCATTGCCGGAGGCTCGCGCGGTGCTGCTGGCTGCCCCCGACCCGAGCTGTCTCCGGCTCCTGCGAACGATCGCCGATCGGCTGGGCGACACCGCCGTCGCCGAGGAACTGGCCCACCTCTCGCTCGTGCTGGCCTGGGACGACGCCCGGCGGCGAGCCTGGGCCGGGCAGGACGCCGAGGTCGCCCGGCTGGCAGCGGCGCTCGACGACCTCGGCGGCTACCTCCGGAAGCTGCACGCTCAGGCCTGACGCTCCAGGCGCTCGATCCGTTCGATCAAAGGCGCCAGTTCCGCGCGTACGGCGGTCAGCGGATCCGGCGCCGGGCCGATGTTCTTCCGCAGGTGGGCATAGCCGGTCAGCGCCGCCGAGACCGCGCGCCGGGTGGCCTTGGGGTCGAGTCCGCGCGAGCGCAACAGGTCGCCGGCCGCCCCGTCAGGCTCGGCGGCCAGGGCGATCAGCAGGTGCTCACACCCGACGTAGTTGTTGCCCAGACTGAGCGCTTCGCCCGCTGCCAGTTCCAGTGCGGCGGCCGCCTTGGGGCTGAAACGCAGGCCGTCCACGTCCGCTCCCGGTTCGGGAGCGGACGGCGCCGTGAGCGAGGACGGGCTGATGTCCATGGCCGTCAGCAGTTGCAGGGCCAGGTTGCCACCCTCGGCCAGGATGCCGTGCAGCAGGTCGCCGGTGCTGACCGTGGTCGCGCCGGCCTCGCGGGCCCGCTCGGCGGCCAGGCTGAGCACGGTGACCAGCCGCCCGGTGAGGCTGGGGAACTGCTCGGCCAGGTACGCGGCGTCGACGTCGGTGAGGACGGCCTGGCGGATCGTGGTGATGCGGCGAACCGCCTGGTCGAGGGCGCGCTGGCAGACGGCGCTGACCGGCACGCCGGTCTCGCGGACGGCTTCGGCGAGGTCGTCGGGCAGGTAGACGTTGATTTTCGGCATGGCTCAGTTGTAACCCCGATGGGGGCATAAAGATATAACCCCATTTTCGTACGAGGCGCGCCCGTTTCCGTCGGAGGCGGGGGATAGGGTGACCGCCGTGGTGACACGAATTCGGGTGAGCGGTGACCGTCCGTACGACGTGCTTGTCGGTCGTGACCTGGCGGGTGAGCTGCCCTCGTTGATCGAGGGTGCGGCCCGTGCCGCGGTGCTGTTCGCCGCCCCGCTGCGCGAGCAGGCGGCCCGCGTCGCCGCGGCGGCCGGCGTGCAGACGGTGCTGATCGAGGTGCCCGACGCCGAGCGCGGCAAGACCGTCGAGGTCGCTGCCGGGTGCTGGGACGAGCTGGGCCGGCACAACTTCACCCGGACCGATGTGGTGATCGGCGTCGGCGGTGGCGCCGTGACCGACCTGGCCGGCTACGTGGCCGCCAGCTGGCTGCGCGGGGTGCGCTGGGTGCCGTGCTCGACGTCGCTGCTCGGCATGGTCGACGCGTCCGTCGGCGGCAAGACCGGCGTCAACATCGCGGCCGGCAAGAATCTGGTGGGCGCGTTCCATCCGCCCGCCGGGGTGCTGTGCGACCTCGACTCGCTGCGCACCCTGCCCGCCGACGACCTGCTGGCCGGCCTGGCCGAAGTGATCAAGTGTGGCTTCATCGCCGACCCGGCCATCCTCGAGAAGATCGAGGGCGACCCGGCGGCCGCCGTCGACCCCGGCGGGCCGCTGCTGCGCGAGCTGGCCGAGCGGGCGATCCGGGTCAAGGCCGAGGTGGTCAGCGTCGACCTCAAGGAGTCGGGGCTGCGCGAGATCCTCAACTACGGCCACACGCTGGGCCACGCGATCGAGAAGCGCGAGAAATACACCTGGAAGCACGGCCACGCCGTCTCGGTCGGCCTGATCTTCGCCGCGGCGCTGGCTCGGCTCGCCGGTCGGCTGGACGCGGCGACGGCCGGTCGCCACCGTGCGATCCTCGAGTCCGTCGGCCTGCCCACCCGCTACCAGGCCGAGGCCTGGCCGGAGCTGTTGAGCGCGATGCGTGTCGACAAGAAGACGCGGGCCGCCACCCTGCGGTTCGTGGTCCTGAACGCCTTGGCCAAGCCGGACATTCTGAGTGGGCCGGACGAATCGCTCCTCGAGCAGGCGTACGCGGAGGTGGCGCGATGATCTACGTGCTCAACGGCCCCAACCTGGGCCGGCTCGGCACTCGTGAGCCCACGGTCTACGGCTCGACGACGTACGCCGACCTCGAACAGCTCTGCCTCGCCACGGGCGAGCGGCTGGGCCTGAAGGTCGAGGTGCGCCAGACCGACGCCGAGTTCGAGATGATCAAGTGGCTGCACCAGGCGGCCGACGAGGGCGCCGACGTGGTGCTCAACCCGGCCGCGTGGAGCCACTACAACATCGCGATCCGGGACGCGGCGGCCATGCTGCGCGGGCGGCTCGTCGAGGTGCACATCAGCAACATTCACACACGGGAGGAATTCCGGCACCATTCGGTCATCTCGGCCGTCGCCACCGGCGTCATCGCCGGGCTGGGTGTCGATGGTTACCGTCTGGCGCTGGAGCACCTGGCCCGATTCGTCGGTTAGGCCGCGACGTCGGTAAACTCGGCCGGTCACCGACAGATTTCCCCAACAGCAGGGCAGGACATGGCTTCCACGAACGACCTGAAGAACGGCCTGGTGCTCAACCTCGACGGCGACCTCTGGTCCGTCGTGGAGTTCCAGCACGTCAAGCCGGGTAAGGGTGGGGCGTTCGTGCGCACCACGCTGAAGAACGTGCTGTCCGGCAAGGTCGTCGACAAGACCTTCAACGCCGGCACCAAGGTCGAGACCGCGACGGTCGACAAGCGCACGATGCAGTACCTCTACCAGGACGGCGAAGACTTCGTCTTCATGGACCTGGACACGTTCGACCAGATCACGGTGCAGGCCGGCACGGTCGGCGAGAACGCGAACTACCTCCTCCCCGAGGCCGAGGCCACGGTCGCCACCCACGAGGGTGTCCCGCTCTACATCGAGTTGCCGACCAGCGTCTTCCTCGAGGTCACCTACACCGAGCCGGGCCTGCAGGGCGACCGCTCGACCGGCGGCACCAAGCCGGCCACGGTCGAGACCGGCGCCACGGTCAACGTGCCGCTGTTCATCACCACCGGCGAGAAGATCAAGGTCGACACCCGCGACGGCCGTTACCTCGGTCGTTCCTGAGATGGCCGAGGGTCCCAAGCTGCAGATGCCCGCGCGCCGCAAGGCACGCAAGCGGGCCCTCGACGTGCTCTACGAGGCCGACCTGCGTGACCTGCCGCCCCGGCAGGTCCTGGCCACCTACCTCGAGCGCATCGCGAAACCGCACCCCGACCACCTCGACTACACCGTCAGCCTGGTCGAGGGCGTGGCCGAGAACCTCGACCGCATCGACGAGCTGATCGCCAGCTACGCCGAGGGCTGGACGATCGACCGCATGCCCGTGGTCGACCGCAACCTGGCCCGCATCGCCGTGTACGAGCTGCTCTACGTGTCCGAGATCGACGACCCGGTCGCGATCACCGAGGCCGTCGAGCTGGCCAAGCAGATGTCCACCGACGACAGCCCACGCTTCCTCAACGGCATCCTCGGGCGGATTGCGGAGTTTGCTACGCGGTAGTGGTGTTTGAGTAAGTCGGAGGCTCCGGTCGGGATTCGCGATCGGGGCCTCTTGTGCTTCCACGATCAAGACCACATTCATCCCGTACGCGTCGTCGGCTCCGGCAACCGCACGGAGGGCGGCACTGGGCGTGCCGGCGGCCTGAGTGCGGCGCCGGGCCGTAGCGCCCGCACGGGATGGTGCCGGTGGTCACCCCTGGGAAAGCTGACCAGTCAGGCTCAGCGAAAAAACTGACCGTGTGCGGCGTCATCATCACTGATCGCGCAAATTCCGGCGGCGAAGTCGATCATCGTAGATGCGGCCGACACGATGGGTGATGTCGGCCGTCGTGCCCGTCCGGTGTCACCGGACAGCGAAAAAGCCCGCGCGGACGCGGGCTTTTCGGGCTCGGGACGACGCCGGAGGTGGATGCCGGCGCGGTCGGGGGAAAGGGGGATGGGGCGGGGAAGATCAGCTGGCGAAGAAGGCCCGGGGGTCGGCCACCAGGACACCCTGCTCGGTCAGGCGCTCGATCAGGCCGGACGGCGAGATGTCGTACACGATGGCCAGGGCACGTAGGTCGTCGGCCCGGATCGACAGGACGCGGCCGTTGTAGTCACCGCGCTGCTGCTGGATGGCCCGGGCGTAACGCGCCACGTAGGCGAGGTCCTCGCCGGTGGTGTCGTAGAGCTTCTCGAGGTCGAGCACGATCTTGTTGGTGGCCTCGAGACGGACACCGCTGCCGTCGGGCAGCAGTTCCGAGACGGGCACCCGGTAGAAGTCGGCCAGCTCGGCCAGGCGCGAGACGGTGACGGCACGGTCGCCGCGCTCGTACGAGCCCACCACCACGGCCTTCCACCGGCCGTTCGACTTCTCTTCCACACCCTGCAGGGACAGGCCCTGCTGCTGCCGGATGGAGCGCAGGCGCGCACCCAGCGACTTGGCGTACTCAGACGGCATTCGGAACACTCCCACTGTGCTGGCCCGGAGGGTTCCCCTCCGCGATCGCTACGCAGCGTGACGGTACGCAGTGAGCGACCCCCGGTCAAGTGTCGTTTACCTATGAGTCGCGCCGCGCCGGGGAGAGTTGTCGGATTAGTCCGTCGTGTTCGCCCGTCGGCCACGTCACCATGGTCACCGCCGCGCCCACTGGTAACGTAGCGTCAGCCATCGGGCCGGCTCCCTCCGGGGCCGCTCCATCAGACGTCCTTTAACGACCCGTCCCGTGAGGCGGGGAAGGAGGTCCGCCGTGGCATCGCCACGCGCCGACGCGCCTAGCAAGATCATTCTGAGTGCGTCCGACCTGCACCGGGTCGTCGACCGCATCGCTCATCAGATTCTCGAGAAGACCTCGGGCGCCACCGGCACCGTCCTTCTCGGCATTCCCACCCGCGGAGTCCCGCTCGCTCGCCGGCTGGCCGCCCGCATCCACGCCTTCGAGGGCATCGACGTTCCGGTCGGCTCCCTCGACATCACCCTCTACCGCGACGACCTGCGGCTGCACGCCACCCGCGCGCTCGGCAAGACCGAGCTGCCCGGCGGCGGCATCGACGGCCGGCGGGTCGTCCTGGTCGACGACGTGCTCTTCAGCGGCCGCACCGTGCGGGCCGCGCTCGACGCCCTGAACGACGAGGGCCGGCCCAGCTCGGTGCAGCTCGCGGTCCTCGTCGACCGCGGCCACCGCCAGCTGCCGATCCGCGCCGACTACGTGGGCAAGAACATCCCGACCGCGCTGTCCGAGAGCGTCCGCGTCTCGCTGACCGAGTCGGACGGCCTCGACGAGGTCAAGCTGACCGGGGGCGAGGAAAAGTGATCAAGCACCTGCGTTCCGCGGCCGACCTGGACGCGCCCACCGCCACGCTGATCCTGGACACCGCGGGCGAGATGGCCGCGCTGGCCGGGCGCGAGGTGAAGAAGCTGCCGACGCTGCGCGGCCGCACGGTGGTCAACCTCTTCTACGAGGACTCGACCCGCACCCGCATCTCGTTCGAGGCCGCCGCCAAGCGGTTGTCGGCCGACGTCATCAACTTCTCGGCCAAGGGCTCCAGCGTCTCCAAGGGCGAGAGCCTCAAGGACACCGCCCTGACGCTGCAGGCCATGGGGGCCGACGCGGTCGTCATCCGGCATCCCGCCTCGGGCGCGCCGCACCGGCTGGCCCAGTGGGTCGACGGGTCGGTGATCAACGCGGGCGACGGCACTCACGAGCACCCGACGCAGGCGCTGCTCGACGCGTACACGATGCGGTCGCGGCTGGGCCGGCTGGACGGCCTCAAGGTCGCGATCGTGGGTGACGTGCTTCACAGCCGGGTCGCCCGCTCGAACGTCCTGCTGCTGACGACACTGGGCGCGCAGATCACCCTCGTAGGCCCGCCGACGCTGATCCCGCTCAACGTAGCCGCGGCCTTGTCAGCTGAGCTTGACCGCGGCGGAAAACCGAAAGAAACCAAGGCTGAGCTTGACCGCGGCGGAAAACCGAAAGAAACCAAGGCCGGGACGAAAGTATCGTACGACCTGGACAGCGTCCTGCCCGATATGGACGTCGTGATGATGCTGCGGGTGCAGACCGAGCGCATGCAGGACTCGTACTTCCCGTCCGCACGGGAATACAGCCGCCGCTACGGTCTCGACCTCGCGCGCATGCGCAAGCTGCCGGAGCACGCGATCGTGATGCACCCCGGCCCGATGAACCGCGGCATGGAGATCACCCCCGAGGTGGCCGACTCGTCGCGCTCCACGATCGTCGAACAGGTCGCCAACGGCGTGAGCGCTCGGATGGCCGTCCTTTATCTGCTCCTGGGAGGCAAGGCGTGACCTCATACCTGCTGCGTGGTGTCTCGGTCCTCGGGGCTGAGCCGACCGACCTGCTCATCCGCGACGGGGTCATCGCCGCCGGCCCGGCGACCGACGCCGACGTCATCGACGCCGCCGGCCTGGTGGCCCTGCCCGGCCTGGTCGACCTGCACACCCACCTGCGCGAGCCCGGCCGCGAGGACGCCGAGACCGTCGAGACCGGCTCCCGGGCCGCCGCGCTCGGCGGCTACACGGCGGTGTTCGCGATGGCCAACACGTCACCCGTGGCCGACACAGCGGGCGTGGTCGAGCAGGTCTGGCGGCTGGGCCGCGAGGCCGGGCTGGTCGACGTGCAGCCGATCGGCGCGGTCACCGTCGGGCTCGCCGGCAAGCAGCTCGCCGAGCTGGGCGCCATGGCGACCTCCGCGGCCGGCGTGCGCATCTTCTCCGACGACGGGCACTGCGTCGCCGACCCGCGCCTGATGCGCCGCGCGCTCGAATACGTGAAGGCGTTCGACGGCATCATCGCCCAGCACGCCGAGGAGCCGCGGCTCACCGAGGGCGCGCAGATGCACGAGGGCGAGGTCAGCACCCGGCTCGGCCTCACCGGCTGGCCCGCGGTGGCCGAAGAGGCGATCATCGCCCGCGACGTGCTGCTCGCCGAGCACGTCGGCAGCCGCCTGCACATCTGCCACGTCTCGACGGCCGGCTCGGTCGAGGTGCTGCGCCAGGCCAAGGCCCGCGGCGTCCGCGTCACGGCCGAGGTCACCCCGCATCACCTGCTGCTCACCGACGAGCTGGCCGCCTCCTACGACCCGGTCTACAAGGTCAACCCCCCGTTGCGTACGGCGAAGGACGTGCAGGCCCTGCGCGACGCCCTCGTCGAGGGGGTCATCGACATCGTCGCCACCGACCACGCGCCGCACGCCGTGGAGGACAAGGAGTGCGAGTGGGCGTACGCGCGCCCGGGCATGGTCGGTCTCGAGACCGCCCTGCCGGTCGTGCTCTCGGTGCTCGGCCAGCGGTGGGACCTGATCGCCGAGCGCATGTCCCGGACGCCCGCGCGCATCGCGGGCCTGACCGGCCACGGCACCGACCTCGCGGTGGGCGACCCGGCCAACCTCACGCTGGTGGACCCGTCCGCCCGGCGGGTCGTCGACCCGTCCGAGCTGGCGAGCCGCAGCCGCAACACACCGTACGCGGGCACCACCCTGCCGGGTCGCATCGTCGCGACCTTCCTCCGGGGAGAGCCGACGGTCCTGGACGGGAAGGCTGTCAAGTAATGAGCACCCACTTTTCTGATGCAGTACGGCGAAGCCGTTCAGGCAGCTCAGCAATCCTTGTGCTGGAGGACGGGCGGACGTTCGTCGGCGAGGCCTACGGCGCGCTGGGCGAGACGTTCGGCGAGGCTGTCTTCACCACCGGCATGACCGGTTATCAGGAGACGCTGACCGACCCGTCCTACCACCGGCAGGTCGTCGTGCAGACGGCGCCGCAGATCGGCAACACCGGCGTCAACGACGAGGACGACGAGTCCTCCCGCTTCTGGGTCGCCGGCTATGTCGTACGCGACCCGGCTCGCCGCCCCTCCAACTGGCGCTCGACCGGTGACCTGGGGGAGCGGCTCGCGGCCGAGGGCGTCGTCGGCATCAGCGGCGTCGACACGCGTGCGCTGACCCGGCACCTCCGGTCGCGTGGCGCCATGCGGGCCGGCATCTCGTCGGTCGACCTCGACCCGCAGTCGCTGCTGGCCCGCGTGCAGTCCGCGCCGCAGATGGCCGGCGCCGACCTGTCGGCCGAGGTCACCACCTCGTCCCGCTACACCGTCGAGGCCGCCGGCGAGCATCGGTACACGGTGGCCGCGCTCGACCTCGGCATCAAGCGCAACGTCTCCCGCCGCCTGGCCGAGCGGGGCGTCACCACGCACGTCTTCCCGGCCTCGTCCTCGATCGACGAGCTGCTCGCGGTCAGCCCGGACGCGGTCTTCTTCTCACCCGGCCCCGGCGATCCGGCCACGGCCGACGGCCCGGTCGCGCTGGCTCGCGAGGTCATGCGCCGCGAGAAGCCGCTGTTCGGCATCTGCTTCGGCAGCCAGATCCTCGGCCGGGCGCTCGGCTTCGGCACCTACAAGCTCGGGTACGGGCACCGCGGCATCAACCAGCCGGTGCTCGACCGGACCACCGGCAAGGTCGAGGTGACCAGCCACAACCACGGCTTCGCGGTCGACGCGCCGCTCAACACCGTGATCGACACCGACTTCGGCGGCGTCGAGGTCTCGCACGTCTGCCTCAACGACAACGTGGTCGAGGGCCTGCGGGGCCTCGAGGTCCCCGCGTTCACCGTCCAGTACCACCCCGAGGCCGCCGCCGGCCCGCACGACGCCGACTACCTCTTCGACAGGTTCGTCGAGCTTGTGGAAAAGAAGGGCTGACCATGCCGAAGCGTGAAGATCTCAAGCACGTGATGGTGATCGGCTCCGGCCCGATCGTCATCGGCCAGGCCTGCGAGTTCGACTACTCCGGCACCCAGGCCTGCCGCGTCCTGCGGGCCGAGGGCATCCGGGTCTCGCTGGTCAACTCCAACCCGGCCACGATCATGACCGACCCCGAGTTCGCCGACGCCACCTACGTCGAGCCGATCACCCCGGAGTTCGTCGAGCTGGTCATCGCCAAGGAACGCCCCGACGCGATCCTGGCCACGCTGGGCGGCCAGACCGCGCTCAACACCGCGGTCGCGCTGCACGAGAACGGCGTCCTCGACAAGTACGGCGTCGAGCTGATCGGCGCCAACATCGACGCGATCCGCCGCGGCGAGGACCGGCAGCTGTTCAAGGACATCGTGGCCAAGGCGGGGGGCGACACCCCGCGCTCGCGCGTCTGCCACTCGATGGACGAGGTCCGCGCGACCGTGGAAGACCTCGGCCTGCCCGTGGTCATCCGGCCGTCGTTCACCATGGGCGGCCTCGGCTCGGGCATGGCCCACACCGACGAGGACCTCGAGCGCATCGCCGGCGCCGGCCTGTCCGCCTCCCCGGTCCACGAGGTGCTGATCGAGGAGAGCGTGCTCGGGTGGAAGGAGTACGAGCTCGAGCTGATGCGCGACAAGCACGACAACGTCGTGGTCGTCTGCTCGATCGAGAACGTCGACCCGATGGGCGTGCACACCGGCGACTCGGTGACCGTGGCCCCGGCCATGACCCTGACCGACCGCGAGTACCAGAAGCTGCGCGACCTCGGCATCGCTGTGCTGCGCGAGGTCGGCGTCGACACCGGCGGCTGCAACATCCAGTTCGCCGTCAACCCGGACAACGGCCGGCTCGTCGTCATCGAGATGAACCCGCGTGTGTCCCGCTCGTCCGCGCTGGCGTCGAAGGCCACCGGCTTCCCGATCGCGAAGATCGCGGCCAAGCTGGCCATCGGCTACACGCTCGACGAGATCCCGAACGACATCACCCTCAAGACGCCGGCCGCCTTCGAGCCGGCTCTCGACTACGTGGTCGTGAAGATCCCGCGGTTCGCGTTCGAGAAGTTCCCGGGCGCCGACCCCGAGCTGACCACCACGATGAAGTCGGTCGGCGAGGCGATGTCGCTCGGCCGCAACTTCGCCGAGGCGCTCAACAAGGCCATGCGGTCCCTGGAGACGTCGGCCGCGGGCTTCTGGACGGCTCCTTCCTTCGACAGCGCCGAGGCCGCTCTCGAAGCCATGCGGACTCCGCACGACGGCCGGCTCTACACCGTCGAGGCCGCGCTGCGGCTGGGCGCGACCGTCGAGCAGGTGCACGAGGCCAGCGGCCGCATCGACCCCTGGTTCCTCGACGAGATCAAGGCCCTGGTCGACCTGCGCACGCAGATCATGGACGCCCCGGTGCTCGACGAGGAGCTGCTGCGCCGGGCCAAGCGCTCGGGCCTGTCCGACAAGCAGCTCGCGGCGCTCCGGCCCGAGCTGGCGGGCGAGGACGGCGTGCGCACGCTGCGGCACCGGCTGGGCATCCGCCCGGTCTACAAGACCGTCGACACGTGCGCGGCCGAGTTCGAGGCGGACACCCCGTACCACTACTCGACCTACGACGAGGAGACCGAGGTCGCGCCGTCGGCCCGGCCCAAGGTGCTCATCCTCGGCTCGGGACCGAACCGCATCGGCCAGGGCATCGAGTTCGACTACTCCTGCGTGCACGCTGTGATGGCGCTGCGGGGTGTCGACTTCGAGACCGTCATGGTCAACTGCAACCCCGAGACGGTCTCGACCGACTACGACACGGCCGACCGGCTCTACTTCGAGCCGCTCACCTTCGAGGACGTCTTCGAGGTCTTCCACTCCGAGGACTCCAGCGGCAAGGCCGCCGGCGGTCCGGGCGTGGTCGGCGTGATCGTGCAGCTCGGCGGTCAGACCCCGCTCGGCCTGGCCCACCGGCTCAAGGCCGCGGGCGTCCCGATCGTCGGCACCTCGCCCGAGTCGATCGACCTCGCCGAGGACCGCGGCCAGTTCGGCGCGGTGCTGGCCAAGGCCGGCCTGCGCTCGCCCGACCACGGCACCGCGACCAGCTTCGACGAGGCCAAGCAGATCGCCGACACCATCGGCTACCCGGTGCTGGTCCGCCCGTCCTACGTGCTCGGCGGCCGCGGCATGGAGATCGTCTACGACGAGCCGACGCTGCAGGGCTACATCAACCGGGCCACCGAGATCTCGCCCGACCACCCGGTGCTGGTCGACCGGTTCCTCGACGACGCGATCGAGATCGACGTCGACGCGCTCTGCGACGACACCGGCGAGGTCTACCTCGGCGGCGTGATGGAGCACATCGAGGAGGCCGGCATCCACTCCGGCGACTCGTCCTGCTCGCTGCCGCCGATCACCCTGGCCGGGTCGCACCTGGCCGAGGTGCGCCGGTACACCGAGGCGATCGCCCGCGGCGTCGGGGTGCGCGGCCTGCTCAACGTGCAGTACGCGCTCAAGGACGACACGCTCTACGTGCTCGAGGCCAACCCCCGCGCGTCGCGCACCGTCCCGTTCGTCAGCAAGGCGACGGCGGTGCCGCTGGCCAAGGCGGCCGCCCGCATCATGCTCGGCGCCACCATCGCCGAACTGCGGGCCGAGGGCATGCTGCTGGCCGACAGCGACGGCGGCACGGTGCCCGAGGGCGCGCCGATCGCGATCAAGGAAGCGGTGCTGCCGTTCAAGCGGTTCCGCACCCCGGCCGGCAAGGGCGTCGACAGCCTGCTCGGCCCCGAGATGAAGTCGACCGGCGAGGTGATGGGCATCGACGCCGGCTTCGGTCAGGCGTTCGCCAAGTCGCAGGCGGCCGCGTACGGGTCGCTGCCGACAGCCGGCAAGATCTTCGTCTCGGTGGCCAACCGCGACAAGCGGGCGATGGTCTTCCCGATCAAGCGGCTGGCCGACCTCGGCTTCACGATCGTCACCACGGCCGGCACCGGCGAGGTGCTGCGCCGCTACGGCGTCGTCTGCGAGGTCGTGCCCAAGCACTTCGAGAGCCCCGGCAAGAACGCGGTGGAGCTCATCCTGGCCGGCGAGATCGCGATGATCATCAACACGCCGCAGGGCTCGGGCGCCAGCGCCCGGTCCGACGGGTACGAGATCCGCAGCGCCGCGGTCACGGCCGACATCCCGAGCATCACCACGGTGCCCGGCGCGGCCGCCGCGGTCATGGGCATCGAAGCGCTGATGCGCGGCGACATGACCGTCCGGCCCCTGCAGGAGCTGCACGCCGCCCTGCGAGGCCCGAAGTGACGTTGTTCGAGTCCGCCGTCCGCCCGGTGCTGTTCCGGGTGGGCGGCGGGGACGCCGAGAAGGCCCACGAGTTCACGCTGGCCCGCCTGGCCCGGCTGCCCGGCCCGGTGCGGGCGGCCATGCGGGCCCGGTACACGGTCGATGCCCCGGTCGAGGCCTTCGGCGTGCGCTTCCCCAACCCGGTCGGTCTGGCCGCCGGCATGGACAAGAACGGCCGGGCGCTGCCCGCGTGGCCGGCCCTCGGCTTCGGCTTCGTCGAGGTCGGCACGGTCACCGCCCACGCACAGCCCGGCAACGACAAGCCCCGACTGTTCCGCCTGCGCGACAGCGAGGCGATCATCAACCGGATGGGCTTCAACAACGCGGGCGCGGCGGCGCTGGCGGCCCGGCTCGACGAGCTCGGCCCGATCGGGGTGCCGCTGGGCATCTCGCTCGGCAAGTCGAAGGTCACCCCGCTGGAGGAGGCGGTCGACGACTACCTCACCTCGCACAAGCTGCTGCACCCGCACGCGGACTACATCGCGGTCAACGTCTCGTCGCCCAACACCCCGGGCCTGCGGACGCTGCAGGACAAGACCGCGATCGCCGATCTGCTGACCGCGCTGGTCGGCCCCAAGCCCGTACTCGTGAAGATCGCCCCCGACCTCACCGAGCCGGCCATCGCCGAACTGCTCGAGGTCTGCCTCAGCCATGGCGCGGCCGGTGTGATCGCCACGAACACCACGCTGGCGCGCGACGGCCTGGCCGCGGCCGACGTGTCCCGGGCCGGCGAGCCGGGCGGGCTGTCCGGACGGCCGCTGACCGAGAAGGCCCGCAAGGTCGTCCACTTCGTGCACACCGAGACGGGCGGCCGGCTCCCGATCATCGGGGTGGGCGGGGTGATGTGCGCCGACGACGCCGCCCGGCTGTTCGACGCGGGCGCCGCCCTGGTGCAGCTCTACAGCGGCTTCATCTATCGGGGCCCGGCGCTGGTGCGCGCCGCGGCGTCCGTCCGCCGGGCCGTGTCGTCCGGGCCATCGGCCTACCCCGGGTCGGCGGCCGCGCTGTGAACGGCTCGGCGGTTTCTTGCCGGTCGGCGGTGGCCTGCTCGCGGCTGGCGGCTGTGCGATGAACGGCTCGGCGGTTTCTTGCCGGCCGGCGGTGGCCCGGTTGCGGCTGGCGGCTGTGCGATGAACGGGTCGCGGGCGGCCGAGCTGATCGCCCGCGATCGGCGGCACGTCTGGCACCCGTACGGGCCGATGCCGGGACGCAGTGAGCCCTACCTGGTCGAGAGCGCGTCCGGCGTACGGCTGAAGCTCGCCGACGGCCGCGAGCTGGTCGACGGCATGTCGTCGTGGTGGGCGGCCATCCACGGCTATCGGCACCCGGCGCTCGACGCGGCGCTGGCCGAGCAGGCCGGGCGGATGAGCCACGTGATGTTCGGCGGGCTCACCCACGAGCCGGCCATCGAGCTGGCCACCACGCTGGCCGACCTGGCGCCGGACGGGCTCGAGCACGTCTTCCTGTGCGACTCCGGCTCGGTCGGCGTCGAGGTCGCGATCAAGATGGCTCTGCAGGCGCAGCTGGCGCGGGGCCGCCCCGGCCGCCGCAGGCTCGCGACGTGGCGCGGCGGCTACCACGGCGACACGTTCCACCCGATGAGCGTCTGCGACCCGGTCGGCGGCATGCACTCGCTGTGGACCGGGGTGCTGCCCGCCCAGGTCTTCGCCGGCCCGCCACCCGCGGAGTACGACGAGGCCTACGCGACCGAGCTGGTCGAGATGGTCGGGAAGCACGCCGACGAGATCGCCGCGGTGATCGTCGAGCCGGTCGTGCAGGGCGCCGGGGGCATGCGGTTCCACGATCCGCGGTATCTGCGCGTCCTGCGCGACGTCACGGCCGCGCACGGCATCTTCCTGATCTTCGATGAGATCGCCACCGGCTTCGGTCGCACGGGAGAGTTCTTCGCCGCCGCGCACGCCGGGGTCAGCCCCGACATCATGTGCGTGGGCAAGGCGCTGACGGGTGGCTATCTCACGCTGGCGGCGGCGCTGTGCACGACCGAGGTCGCGGCGGCGATCTCAGCCGGCGAGGGCGGCGGCCTCGCGCACGGCCCGACCTTCATGGGCAACCCGCTGGCCTGTGCGGTCGCCAACGCCTCGCTGGAGCTCCTCCGCACGGGTGACTGGCAATCCCGCGTAGGACTGATCGAAAACGGTCTACGAGCGGGCCTGGAGCCGCTGCGGGCCGCGTCCGGGGTCGCAGACGTGCGGGTCATGGGGGCGATCGGGGTCGTGCAGCTCGACCACGACGTGGACATCGCCCGGGCGACCGCGGCGGCCGTCGAGGCCGGGGTGTGGCTGCGGCCCTTCCGCGACCTGATCTACACGATGCCGCCGTACATCGCGGAGCCGGACGACGTCGCTCAGATCACCGCCGGCATCGCCGCCGCGGTCGCCGCGACCTGACAGGCCCGAACCGATCGCCAGGGGGTGCCTCTGACCGCGCCGACAGCACGACCGCAGCGCCGCGGTGCACCCCGCCCCCAAGCGTCCCGCGCCGGGTCGCGACCCGTCCCGGGGACGGCCCCGCCAACCTGACTGACCACCTGACTGACCCGGCTTCACCGACCTGACTGATCACCTGACTGCTGACACGGAAGAGGAGTCCCAGTGGAGACCTTCGGCAAGCGCCTCGCGGAGGCCATGGACAAGCGCGGCCGGCTGTGCGTAGGCATCGATCCGCACGCCGCCCTGCTGACCAGGTGGGGGCTCACCGACGACATCGCCGGCCTGGAACGTTTCGCCCGTACGGTCGTCGAAGCCCTGGCCGATCGGGTGGCTGTGCTGAAGCCGCAGTCGGCCTTTTTTGAGAGATTTGGGTCACGTGGCATCGGAATTCTTGAGTCAACTATCCGACAGTCCCAGGAGGCCGGCGCCCTTGTCCTGCTGGATGTGAAGCGCGGCGACATCGGCTCGACGATGGCCGCGTACGCCGACGCCTACCTCAATCCGGCGAGTCCTCTCTGTGCCGACGCGATTACTGTGAGTCCCTATCTCGGCGTGGGCTCGTTGCAGCCGGCATTCGACGTCGCCGCTCGTCACGGCGGTGGCGTGTTCGTCGTGGCGCTGACATCCAATCCGGAGGGACGCTCCGTCCAGCATGCTGTCGCAACGGGCAAAAAGACCGTGGGGCAAACCGTGATCGACGAAGTTTCCCTGCTCAACAAGGGTTTTGAGCCGCTCGGAAGCGCCGGACTCGTAATCGGAGCGACGATCGGCGACACCGGGCACGATCTGTCCCGAGTGAACGGTCCGCTGCTCGCTCCGGGCCTCGGAGCGCAGGGCGCGACCCCCTCCGACCTGCGGTCCGTCTTCGGCGAAAGCCTGCGCAACGTGCTGCCGTCGTACTCACGGGAAGTTCTGGCGGCGGGACCTTCGGTGGCCGGGCTGAGGGCTGCCGCGGACCGTGTCGCCGACGAATGCAGATCCGCTCTCGGGTGAAACGGCCCTGCTTATCAGGGAGTCGCGGAGCGGTTGCGGGGGTACCCCCACGTTGCCGAAAGCGCCGTTGACCGCTAGTTTTCCCGGCGCCGGGAACCACATGCCCCTTTGGTTCCCTGGCACACCACGTTTCACAGAAGCGCCGGTATTGAACTACCGCCGCGATAGGGACCTGAGGAGAACTGGTGCCGCTCCCGTCACTGAGCCCCGAGCAGCGCGCTGCAGCGCTGGAGAAGGCCGCGGAAGTACGTAAGGCTCGGGCTGAGCTGAAGGAACAGCTCAAGTCCGGCAAGACCACCCTCGCCGCTGTGCTTGACCGCGCGGAGGAGGACGAGGTCGTCGGCAAGCTGAAGGTCTCGGCCGTGCTCCAGGCGCTGCCGGGCATCGGCAAGATCCGCGCGACCCAGATCATGGAGAAGCTCAAGATCGCCGACAGCCGCCGGCTGCGCGGTCTCGGCGACCAGCAGCGCAAGGCCCTCCTGGGGGAGTTCGCTGCGAACTGACTCATGGGCTCGTGTTGAATGAGCCTTGTGAGCATGGATGACGACGCGCGCCCGGCAGCCCGCCTCACCGTCCTTTCCGGCCCTTCCGGGGTCGGCAAAGACAGTGTGATCGAGTTGATCCGGGCGCGCTCGCCTTGGATCAAGTTGTCGGTGTCGGTGACGACGCGCAAGAAACGCGACTACGAGACCGACGGCGAGCACTACCACTTCGTGACCCGGCCCGAGTTCCAACGACTGATCGACGGCGGTCAACTGCTCGAATGGGCGGAGTTCGCCGGCAACCTCTACGGCACGCCCAGGGCGCAGGTCGAAGGCTGGATCGGCCAGGGCCGGCCGGTCCTGCTCAAGATCGACCTGCAGGGCGCCCGCCAGGTGCGGGCCACGATGCCCGACGCGCAACTCGTCTTCCTGGCCCCACCCAGCGTCGAGGAACTCCGCCGCCGCCTGATCGGCCGCGGCACCGACGACGAGGAAACCATCCGCCGCCGCCTCGCCCACGCCGACGAGGAACTGGCCGCCGAGAAGGAGTTCGACCGAACGGTGGTCAACGACTTCGTCGAGCGTGCGGCCGATGAGCTGGTAGGATTGCTCGGTTCGTCATTTCTGACGCCAGCGCAAGCCCCAGAGCATTAAGGATCTTAAAACTGTGGGAACCATCGCGAACCCCGAAGGCATCACCAACCCGCCGATCGACGAGCTGCTCGACAAGACCTCGTCGAAGTACTCGCTGGTGATCTTCGCGGCTAAGCGCGCCCGCCAGGTCAACGCGTACTACAGCCAGCTCGGCGAGGGTTTGCTGGAATACGTCGGCCCGCTGGTCGAAACCACGCCGCAGGAGAAGCCGCTCTCGATCGCCATGCGCGAGATCAACGCTGGTCTGCTGACCGCTGAGGCTACTGACAACCCCTGATTCCTTCGCGCCCCTCCTGGTGGCGCGTCACATCGATCCCGTGTCCCCTGGGGGCGCGGGATCTTTGCGTTTCTGCTTTGTGGGGTGGGCTTTCTTGCGGTGGGACGGCCGGGGGTTCACCTCGCGGTGAGTGAGGGGTCGGCGCTTCTCTGGGTGCGGGGCTGGGCTGGGGAAACCCGTGCGGGTGAGCGGTCTGGCTTTCGCGTTGGGGATGAAACCAGGACTTTTTCTCACTCGGGCCGGCCTGGGTGGTGGGGTGCGCGTTCGCACCGTGCCGCTTGCGCGGCCGGTCGGTCAAAAAGCGGGGGGAGTGGATGGTTGGGGTGGGCTCCGTATTGGGGTGCGCGGCTTTGCGTGTGACCGCTTGCAGCCGGGCTTCCGCCGGAAGGTGCATTTCTGGTGAGCCCTGTCCCGTTTTGTTCCCCGGGGGCAGGGAAGCTTGACCCCGGCGGGCGCACGTAGTCCCTGGACGTGGTGTGTTGTGGTGTTCTTCTTTCCAGAGTGAGTCTTGGCTTGGGTGATCTCCGGGCGACGGCAGCCCCCTCCTCACGATTCGCTTCTGACGCTGTTGACCGGAGATCACCCAAGCCCACCCAGCGTCACCATCGCCAGAGGTGATCTCCAGCGATGGCTGGGGTCTGGGGCGAAGCTCCAGGGTCTTGACACTTCGACACGTACGGCGTCCGTCGAGCCGCACAGGATGGTTATCCACAGGCATGGGGTCGGCGCCGCATCCGGGGCCGCCCTCGGGCTAGCGTTGATTCGTCGTCCGCACCGGTGGGCGAAGGAGCGTTCGGGGGTCTGTGGTGGCTGAAGTCGTCCTCGGGGTGGCGGGCGGTATTGCTGCCTACAAGGCGTGTGAGCTGCTGCGGCTGTTCACCGAGTCGGGGCACAAGGTGCGCGTCGTGCCGACGGCGTCCGCGCTGCAGTTCGTCGGCGCGCCCACCTGGGCGGCGCTCTCAGGACGCCCCGTCGCGACCGAAGTCTGGGACGACGCGCATGAGGTGCCTCACGTTCGCATCGGGCGATCGGCCGAGCTCGTCGTCGTGGCGCCCGCGACCGCCGACCTGCTGGCCAAGGCGGCCCACGGCATCGCCGACGACCTGCTGACGAACACCCTGCTGACGGCCACGTGCCCGGTGGTCTACGCCCCGGCCATGCATACCGAGATGTGGGAGAACGCGGCCACCCGGGCCAACGTCGCCACCTTGCGGGCGCGCGGCGCGGTGGTGATCGAACCGGCGGTCGGGCGGCTGACCGGCAAGGACACGGGCAAGGGCCGGCTGCCGGAGCCCGTGCAGATCTTCGAGCTGGCGTTACGCGTGCACCGGCGGGGTCTCGATCTCGACCTGGCCGGCCGCCATGTAGTGGTGACCGCCGGGGGCACCCGGGAGCCGCTCGACCCGGTGCGGTTCCTCGGGAACCGGTCGTCCGGCAAGCAGGGGTACGCGTTGGCCAAGGCGGCTGCGGCCCGGGGCGCGCGCACGACGTTGATCGCGGCGAACGTGACTCTGCCCGATCCGGCCGGCGTGGATCTCGTACGGGTGGGGACGACCGAGGAACTGCGGGCCGCCACGGTCAAGGCCGCCGCCGAGGCGGATGTCGTCGTGATGTCGGCCGCGCCCGCCGACTTCCGCCCGGCCACCGTGGCCGACGAGAAGATCAAGAAGACCGACGACGGCTCGCCGGCGCCGATCGCACTCGTCACCAATCCCGACATCGCCGCTGAACTGGGCGCGAGCAAGCGACCGGGGCAGATCCTCGTGGCCTTCGCGGCCGAGACACACGACGCGATCGAGCACGCACGGGTCAAACTGATCAAGAAACGTGCCGACCTGATCGTCGTTAACGAGGTGGGTGTGGACCGCGTGTTCGGCGCCGACCACAATGAGGTCACGCTGCTCGGGGCCGACGGGAGCACGACGGGTTACGCCAAGCTCCCCAAAGACGATGTGGCCGATATGATTTACGACCGTATCGTCGCGCTTCTGGAAAGCCAGGTCGCCGACGGTGGGAGAGCCCAGTACCCAGGCGACTCCCGCCGGGCACGGTGACTACACTTCCGCGTTACGTTGTATTCGACAATTCTGAGGAGCACCGTGGCACGCCGCCTGTTCACCTCCGAGTCGGTCACGGAAGGCCACCCGGACAAGATCGCTGACCAGATCAGCGACGGCATTCTCGACGCCCTGCTGGCGCAGGACCCCCGCAGCCGTGTCGCGGTGGAAACGCTCATCACGACCGGCCAGGTGCACGTAGCGGGTGAGGTCACCACCCAGGCGTACGCCGACATCCCGAGCATCGTGCGTGACACGATCCTCAAGATCGGATACGACTCGTCGAAGAAGGGCTTCGACGGCGCGTCCTGCGGCGTCAGCGTCTCGATCGGGTCGCAGTCGCCCGACATCGCTCAGGGCGTCGACAGCGCGCTCGAGCTGCGCGAGGGCGACAGCGAGCACGTGCTCGACAGTCAGGGCGCCGGCGACCAGGGCATGATGTTCGGCTTCGCGTGCTCCGAGACGCCCGAGCTGATGCCGCTGCCGATCGCGCTGGCCCACCGCCTGGCCCGCCGGCTGTCGGCCGCCCGCAAGGACGGCACGATCCCTTACCTGCGTCCCGACGGCAAGACCCAGGTCACCATCGAGTACGACGGGCTGCGCCCGATTCGCCTCGACACGGTGGTCGTCTCGTCGCAGCACGCGGCCGACATCTCGCTCGAGTCGCTGCTCACGCCCGACATCCGCGAGCACGTGATCGCGCCCGAGCTCGAGGGCCTCGGCCTCGACACCGAGGGCTACCGCCTGCTGGTCAACCCGACCGGCCGCTTCGAGATCGGCGGCCCGATGGGCGACGCCGGCCTCACCGGCCGCAAGATCATCGTCGACACGTACGGCGGCTACGCCCGGCACGGCGGCGGCGCGTTCTCCGGCAAGGACCCGTCCAAGGTGGACCGTTCCGCGGCCTACGCGATGCGCTGGGTCGCCAAGAACGTCGTGGCGGCCGGCCTGGCCGAGCGCTGCGAGACCCAGGTCGCGTACGCGATCGGCAAGGCCCACCCGGTGTCGCTGTTCGTCGAGACGTTCGGCACCGAGAACGTGCCCGTCGAGCGCATCGAGAAGGCCATCAACCAGGTGTTCGACCTGCGCCCGGCCGCGATCATCCGCGACCTCGACCTGCTGCGCCCGATCTACCAGCAGACGGCCGCCTACGGTCACTTCGGCCGCGAGATCCCCGAGCTGCTCTGGGAGAGCACCGACCGCGCTCAGGACCTCAAGAACGCCGCTGCCTGACCCGTTTCGTGAAGCCGGCGCCTCCCCGAACCGCGGGGGCGCCGGTTTTGCGTCACACGTGGTTACCGGGTCGCCGGAGCCTTCAGTAATGTGCCCGCATGGGTGATGATCTTGACGATGGCCTGGTCACGCGCTGGGGTGCGGCCGGGACGAACGATGTGCAGCGGATCGAGGCCGCCGACTGGCGCGAGTGGCCCGGTGAATTGTCCCTTTTCGACGACCGGGACGAGGCCGTCCGCGTCGCACGGGACAAGTTGGTGCCCGCGGAGGGCTCGGGTCACGTCCTACGGGTGCAGACCCGCGACGACGAGCCGACCGGCGTGATCGTCGAGGAGGCGGACTGGCGCGGGCCGGTGCCGGAAGCCGAGTTCGCCGGCGGCCCCGACCTGCCGGCAGCGTGGCGGGCGTACCTGCGGTCGTCATCATGGCTGCGGCGCGGCTGGCTGCCGTCGGGCAAGTACGTGTGGCTGTACCCGCCGGCAGAGGCCCGCCAGCTGCTCGCCATCTGGGAGACCGAGAGCACCCACCCCGGCATCGCCCTGATCGGCGGCGACGGCGGTCTGGAGAACTTCGTGCTCGACCTACGCCACAACCCGGCGCCGGTGCTGCTGGTCAGCAACGCAAGCGAAAGCTGGGAAGACGCCGTCGTGCAGTCCGCGGACGTCGAGTCTTTCATCGCCCGCATCGAGGACGGCACCTTCGACCTGACCTGGACCGACTGACCGCATCCGCCCGGAGACCGACGAGGTGAGGGTGCGGGCGAGCCGGCCAGGCGTGGCGGGGACGCGGGCCTCTGCGAGGTGGCCGCGTGGCGCGTTGTGCGAGGTTGTCGCACTGTCCCCAAGCGCAGGGTCGAACATCGGCCGGATGCGGCGTTGGCCGGTGCGGACTCAGAAGAGGGCGGCCGGGTCGATCTCGATGCGGACGGACAGGGCGGCCTTCTTGGCGCTGCGGACCGCGGCGGTCTCGTGCAAGGCGTTGGCCAGGGCGGCTGCTTGACCGCGGGGGACGCGCAGCAGCATGCGTTCCTGGTCGTCGTCGGCGGGGACGGGGCCCAGCAGTTCGGTGTCGTCCGGCAGGCGCGCGATGTTCAGGAACTCGGACACGGCCTCGGCCTTGCCGGTGAGGCTGGCCATGCGGGCCGCGGGCGGGAAGGACAGCTCGCGCCGCTCGGTCAGCTCGCGCTGGGCGAACCACGCCGGGTCCCAGCGGATCAATGCCTGCACCGGTGCCAGGGAGCCGTCGGCGACGACCACCACCTTGCCGCCGGCGGCGGCCGGGCGGGCCAGGGCGGCCGCGTTCAGCCAGCGGCGCATCGTCTCTTCGGCGGCGCGCAGGTCGGAGCGGGTGAGCAGGGCCCACGTGTCGAGCAGGAGGACGGCGCCGTAGCCCGCTGCGGCCACCGGCTCGGCGCCGGGGGTGGCCACGACGACGGCGGCGTCGGCCGGGACGGTGTCGAGGATCTCGTCTTTGCCGGAGGTGCGGATCGGGACGCCGGGAAAGGCCCGGCCCAGCTCTTCGGCCGTGCGTCGGGCGCCGGTGATCGACGCTCGCAGGCGACGCCCGCCGCAGGCCGGGCATGAATAGTCCGCGGCTGCCCGGCCGCACCAGTGGCAGGTGGGGACGTCGCGGGCGCCCCGCAGGCCGAGCGGGCCGGAACAGTGGGGGCAGCGCGCCGGCGTGCGGCACTCGGCGCAGGCTACCGAGGGCAGGTAGCCCCGCCGGGGCACCTGGACGAGCACCGGGGCGCCCGACTGAAGCGCCCCCCGTGCGGCCTGCCAGGCCAGGCTGGGCAGGCGAGCGGTCGCGGCGCCGGGATCGCGGGCCAGCTGGGGGTCGTCGCCGGTGGGGGCGATGGCGGGGGCGTGGGCGCGCAGCACGTCGCGGGCCGCGCTGATCTCACGGGCCCAGCCGGTCTGCAGCAGCAGCTGGCCCTCGCCGGTGCGGGCGAACCCGGCGACCAGGGCGGCGCAATCGGCCAGCTGGGCGCGGGTGAGCAGCACCTCGCGGGCGTGCGGATACGGCGAGCGGGGCTCGGCGTGCAGGTCGTCGCCGTCGTCCCAGATCACGACCAGGCCGATCTTGGCCACCGGGGCCCACATCGCGGCCCGCGTGCCGACCACGACCGGAACCTGGTGGCGGCTGGCGGCCAGAAACCGGCGGTAGCGCTCGGCGGGACCCAGCGCGGCGTTGAGCGCGACGTGCCGCCCCGGCCCGAGTACGGCTTCGAGCGCCCGGTCGACCCGGTCGAGGTCACGCGCGTCGGCCACCACGATCACCACGCCCCGGCCGCCACGCACGGTCGCCTCGGCGGCCTCAGCGATCCGCCGCGACCAGTCTTCACCGGGCAACGCGCTCCACACCGCCCGGGCGTTGCGCCCATCGGTCAGCGCTTTGAGAAACGCCGCACCGGCCACGTACTTGCCCCAGCCACCCGCGTCAGGGTGATACGAAGACGCCGCTCCGGGCGCGTGGGCGGACATCGCTTGGGGCCCGTGGGCGGACGCCGCGTCGAAGTCGCGGGATGTCGGCGGGGCGGACTCGCCCGACGGCGCCGATTCGGGCGCTCGGGCGGACGCCGCGTCGGGGTTGCGGGATGTCGGCGGGGCGGACTCGCCCGACGGCGCCGATTCGGGCGCTCGGGCGGACGCCGCGTCGGGGTTGCGGG
>NZ_JAMQOL010000002.1:0-115236 GCF_023717965.1 Paractinoplanes hotanensis
GCAAGCCGTACTACCGGACGCCATCCCGCATGGGTCACGAGCCGACATCGGCGCCGCGGAAGAACGAGCCCGCATCGGCGGCGCGGAAGAACGGGACGCGGCGTTGATGCCGGCACCGATGCCGGCCGCGGTCCGCCGGCGGTCCGAGGCGCCGATGATCGGCCGGGCCGGCGAGATGCGTGCCGTGCTCGGCCTGATAGACGAGGCCGTGTCCAGCCGGCGACCCCGGCTCATCACCATCACCGGCGTGGCGGGAATCGGCAAGACACGTCTCGTTCAGGAGGTCGTCGCGCACGTCGGGGCGTCGCCCCGGCCCGGCGGGCTGCGGGTGTTGCGCGGGCGGTGCCTGGCGGCCGGGGACGGCATCACGTTCTGGGCGCTCGGGGAGATTCTGCGCGAGGCCTGCGGCATTCCGCTGGGCGACCCGGATGCGCCGCAGCGGTTGCGGTCGCGGCTGGGGCGCGTACTCGGAGGGCAGCGACTCACACCGGCCGAGCTCGACACGACTGTCTTCGCGCTGGCCACCACCGCGGCGATTCGGGTGCCGGACAATCCGCTCGACCAGGCCGACCCGCGTGACGTGGCCGACGAGCTGGGCCGCGCCTGGCCCCGGCTGGCGTCCGCGTTCGCCGCCCGGGGCCCGCTGATGCTGGTCGTCGAGGATCTGCACTGGGCCGGCGGTCCGCTCGTCGGCATGTTGTCGCGCCTGGTCACCCGCTCGACCGGGCCGGTCGTGCTGCTCACCACGGCCCGCCCCGAGTTCCTCGAGGGCCGCCCGGATCTGCCCGGCGTCTCGATGGTGTCGCTGCAGCCGCTCACCGCCGACGACAGCCGTACGCTGCTGGCCACCCATCCCCACGCGCGCCGCCTGCCCCCGCACAGCCGGGTCCGGATCCTCGCCCGCGCCGAAGGCAACCCGTACTTCCTGGACCAGCTGGCCGCCCACGTCACCGAAACCGCGACCACAGGACTGCCCGATTCGTTGCACGCTCTCCTCGCGGCGCGCGTCGATGCGTTGCCCCCGGCCGAGAAGCGGCTTCTGCAGGCCGCCGCCGTGATGGGCCGGGTCTTCTGGGCCGCGCCGCTGCGCGAACGTCTCGGGGCCGACCAGCCCGATCTGCTGGCGGCGCTGGAGAACCGGGCGCTCATCCGGGCTCGCCCGGCGGCACTGGTCACCGGCCAGGACGAGTACGCGTTCCAGCACGCCCTGCTGCGGGACGTCGCGTACGCCAGCCTGCCCGTCGCGCAACGGGCGGCCGGCCACGCCGCGGTCGCCGCCTGGCTCGAGGAGGTCTCGCGCGAGCGCATCGGCGAGGTCATCGAACTGGTCGCCGTCCACTACGCGGCGGCCGCGGACGGGCCCGGCGCCGGCGAGTGGACGCGCGGCAAGGCGTTCCGGTCTCTGCTCACGGCCGGGATCGGGGCACGCCGCCGGTACGCCGTTCCGCGCGCCCTCGACCTGCACCGGGCGGCCCTGCGGTACGCGTCGAACCCGGCCGAGCGGGCCGGCGCGCTCGAGGCGATCGGGGACGACCACGAGACCGCGTACGACGGCGACGAGGCCGTCCGGGCCTGGCGCGAGGCCATCACGGCACTGCGCGACGCGCCCGGCCACGGCGACCGGCGGGCCGGGCTGTGCCTCAAGACCGCCCAGATGCTCATCGCCCGCTGGGGTGGTTTCCGCGTGCCCGCCGACCCGGAGCTCGCCGACCGCGTCGTCGACGAGGGTCTGGCCGCCGTCACCGACCCGCCCACGAAGGCGCAACTGCTCTCGCTGCGCGCGCTGTGCGGCGGGCGCTGGGCCTGGACGGGTCGCACCGACCCCGTACCGGTCACCGGCCGCCGGCGGGCCGCCACCGACGCCGCCGCCCTGGCCGACCGCCTCGGCTCGCCCACGCTGCGCGGCCAGGCCCTGCTGGGCAACGCCGCCGTCCACTTCCTCGAGGGCCGCTACGAGGACGCGGTGACCGCCGTGCTCGACGAGGTGGCCCTGGTCGAGCAGGAGGGCCGCGACCGCGACCGGGCGCTCGGCCACACCATCGCCAGCCTCGTCGTCGGCGCCGTCCGCGGCGACTACGAGCAGGCCCTGGAACACGCCCACCGCTCGTACGAGTGGGCTCGCGGCCTTTCTCCCCACGACCGCCTGCACGGCACCGCAGCCGTGCTCCTCTGCCTGGAACAGCTGGGCCGGGACGCCGACATCGACCCCTTCCTGGACGAGCATCTGCGTCTACGCCAGGGCCCGGTAGCCGCGATGGCCTGCCCCTACATCCGCAGCGGTCCGCTCGTCGGCGCGCTGGCCCTGGCCCGCCGGGGCGACCTCCACGAGTCGGGGAAGGCCGCCGCCACGGTGGAGCCCGACCTGGCCCACCCTGGCAACGCCGAAGTCCTTCGCGCCCGGCTCGCCCTGCACCGCGGCGACGTCACGACCGCCCGCGCGCTGGCCGAGCGCCTTGTCGCGATGGGCCGCCGCCCCGGTCCCGAGGAGGTCCCGCACGAATCCCTGTTGCTCGTGCAGACCCTCGAGGCCGCCGGCGACCACGACGCCCTGCGCCGCTTCCTGCCGCGAGCCCGGGCCGCCGCCGGCTACCTGGCGCTGCTCACCCCGGCCTGCGAGCGCGCCGAGGCCGCCCTGCAACGACCATGAACGGCATGCGACGTTTCGAGATCGACGGCGAAGTGTTCGAGGTGGTGGCCCGCCCCGGGCATCCCGGCGTGTACGACTACAACTGGACCTCCGGGCGCAACCCGCAGTACGGCTTCACCTCGGCCCGGTCCGACCGCAGTTCATCGACGACCGCCGAGCACGAGGAGGCGATTCGCGGATTCCTCGCCGAGATCGACCCCGAGACCGGCTACCTCGCCGACTGATCCGCCGGCCGGGTGGCCACGGGTCAGCCGGGGCGACGCTCGCCGCCCGCGTCGTTCAGGCCGTCGACGAGCATCTCCGCCTCGTCGGCCGGGATGGCCATCGTGGTGCTGAGCAGCTCGACCGCCTGCTTGCGCTGCCCGGCTTCGACCAGTGCCGCGATGCGGAGCCAGGCGAACGCGTCGGCCATCGCGTCGATCCCGCCGGGCGCCGCCGGCCATCCGTCCGGCGGAGCAGTGGCGTCCTGGGCCGGCCGGTCCTCCGCCGCCGCATCCGGAAATCTCGCGCCGAGTGACGCCGCATCCGCAGCCGACACATCAGAAGTCAGCGCGTCAGAGGGGCCGGGAGCACGGGACGCGGCATCGTGAACGCGGGCCTCGGCGATCTGGGTGGCCGCGTCCCGCCAGCGGGTGTCCGCGTCCGGTGACGCGGCAGCGGCGGCCCGCGCCTCCATCTCGCGTACCTGGGCGCCCAGCAGATCCTGACGGCCACTGCGGCGCCGCAGGACCATCGTGATCACCGCGATGAGAGAAGCCGCGGCGAAGAAACCCACCACCAGCGTAAGCAGGTTCGCGTCGGTGCCACCGGGGCTCACGAGATCAGGCGGCCGTTCACCGGGACCGTGAGCAGCCGGCGGGTGAGGTCGTTCCCGGCGGCCTCCCGTGGGCCCGGGCCGGCGACCACGGCGAGTCGCGTGGCGGCCGGCAACGCCACTGCCGCGATCACTCCGATCTCCCAGCGCATGGGGGCATGGTAATGCTCAAGCCTGCCGGAATCAGCTGCCCGGCCGAGCCGTATCCCCAGGCATCCGCGGTGAGACCTCAGGCCTGGATCCAGTCGAACGTGCGGGAGACGGCGCGCTGCCAGTTGCCGTACTCGGTTTCCCGCTTGGCGTCGTCCATCGTGGGGAGCCACTGCGCGGCCCGGTGCCAGTTCTGGCGCAGGCCCTCCAGGTCGGGCCAGTAGCCGACGGCCAGGCCGGCCCCGTACGCCGCGCCCAGCGAGACTGTCTCGGAGGCCAGCGGACGTACCACCGGCACGTCGAGCACGTCGGCGATGAACTGCATGAGCAGGTTGTCGGCGGTCATCCCGCCGTCGACCCGCAGCGTCTTCAGGGCCAGGCCGGAGTCGGCGTTCATCGCGTCGACGACCTCGCGGGTCTGCCAGGCGCTCGCCTCCAGCACCGCGCGCGCCAGATGGCCCTTCGTGATGTACGAGGTCAGGCCCACGATGACGCCGCGGGCCTCACTGCGCCAGTACGGGGCGTACAGGCCGGAGAACGCGGGCACGATGTAGCACCCGCCGTTGTCCGTGACCGTGCGCGCCAGCGTCTCGATCTCGGGGGCGCTGGTGATCAGTTCGAGCTGGTCGCGGAACCACTGCACCAGCGAGCCCGTGATGGCGATCGAGCCCTCCAGCGCGTACGCCGCGGGCTCGCCCTTGATCTGATAGGCCACCGTGCTGAGCAGGCCGTGCGTCGAGCGCACCAGCTCCGACCCCGTGTTCAACAGCAAGAAACTTCCGGTTCCGTACGTGCATTTGGCCTCGCCCGGGGCGAAGCAGGTCTGCCCGAAGAGGGCAGCCTGCTGATCGCCGAGCGCGGCCCCGATGCGTACGCCGGGAAAGGCCGCCGTGGCCGTGCCGAACACCCCGATCGACGGGCGCACCTCGGGCAACATCGCTCGCGGGATGCCGAAGAACGCCAGCGATTCGGCCGACCAGTCGAGGGTGTGCACGTCGAGCAGCAGCGTCCGGCTGGCGTTGGTGACATCGGTGACGTGCAGCCCGCCGGTCAGGTTCCAGATCAGCCAGGTCTCCATCGTGCCGAACAGCACCTCGCCCCGCTCGGCGCGCTGTTGCAACCCGGGGTGGTGGTCGAGCATCCACCGGATGCGCGGCCCCGAGAAGTACGTCGCCAACGGCAGGGCCGACCGATGGCGTACGCCCTCCGCGCCCGGTTCCGCGTCGAGCTCGGTGACCATCGTGTCGGTGCGGGTGTCCTGCCAGACCACGGCGTGCCCGATCGGGTGGCCGGTCACCCTGTCCCACAACACGGTGGTCTCCCGCTGATTGGCGATGCCGACCGCCGCCACCTGGTCGATCGTGGCTCCCGCGCGGCGCAGCGCCTCGGGACCGAGCCGTTCCACGTTGCGCCAGATCTCGGCCGCGTCGTGCTCGACCCATCCCGGTTTGGGGTAGTACTGCTTGTGCTCCTGCTGGGCGAGGGACACGAGCTGGCCGCGCCGGTCGAAGACGATGCACCTCGTCGAGGTGGTGCCCTGGTCGATGGCGACCACGTAGCGCTCGGTCATGTCATTCCTCTTATCGTCGGGCAGCTCCGAGGTCGCGCGACACCGCACGGGCGGCGTCGCGCACGGTGGCCACCAGCTGGGGCCGGGGGTGGTAGCGACTGTCGCAGATTCGTTCGACGTGGCCGGAGATGCCGATGGCGCCGACCACCAGACCCCCGTACGCCCGGATCGGCGCGGCGATGGACGCCTCACCCGGGGTCAGTTCCTCGATGTCGGAGCTCCACCCGCATTCCCGCACGACCCGCAGGGCCGCGGTGAGCTCGCGCTGGGTGCCGACCGTGCGGCTGGTGAACCGGTCGAGGGAGGCCGGCGGCGTGGCTCCGTACGCCAGCAGGGCCTTGCCCAGAGCGGTGGCGTGCATCGGCAGAAGGTTGCCGACGTCGAGGGTCTGAAACGTGTCGTCGGGCCGGAAGACGTGGTGGACGACCAGCACCTGTCCTTCCAGGACCGTGCCGATGCGCACCGCCTCGCCACTGCGCGACGCCAGCGGGTCGGCCCAGTTGATGGAGCGGGAGCGCAGCTCGTTGACGTCCAGGTAGCCCGTGCCCAGCCGCAGCATCGCCGCCCCGAGCTGGTAGTGCCCGGACGCCTTGTCCTGCTCGACGAAGCCCACCTTGCGCAGCGTCTGCAGGATGCCGTGGGTCGTTCCCTTGGCCAGGTCGAGCGAACGCGCGATCTCACCGAGCGACAGCTGGCCCGCGCCGCCCGCGAGCAGGCGCAGGACGGCCGCAGCCCGCTCGATGGACTGCACTGTTCCCGGCACGTTACGACACTATGACGACCAGTGGCACGGGATCGAGACCACCGTTCGACATTGTCGAATGGCGTTCATTGTTAGTGCCCGTGCGGCTACCTAGCGTCCCTGGCAGGTTAACTTCAGGAGGGGCAGATGGCCGCACGACTGAAGATCCCGGGAGGCATCGTCGCCGAGTTGGCGGCCGAGTTCGCCGGGACCATGATTCTCATCCTGTTCGGTGTCGGGGTGGTGGCCCAGGTGGCCGGCGCCGGCATCGGCGATCACGACAGCATCGCCTGGGCCTGGGGCCTGGGTGTGGTGCTCGGCGTCTACGTCGCCGGGCGCGTCAGCGGGGCGCACCTCAACCCCGCCGTCACCGTCGCGCTCGCGGTCTTCAAGGGCTTCGAGTGGCGCAAAGTCCTCCCGTACAGCCTCGCGCAGTTCCTGGGCGCCTTCGTCGCCGCGCTGATCGTGCGGTGGAACTACACCGAGGTGCTGCACGCCGCGGACCCCGGGCTCACCATCAAGACCCAGGGCGTCTTCTCCACCCTGCCCGGCAACGGGACCCTGCCGGTCGGCGAGTGGGGCGCGTTCCGCGACCAGATCATCGGCACCGCGATCCTGCTGTTCCTGATCCTCGCGGTCACCGACGCGCTGGGCACTCCTCCGCAGGCCAACCTGGCGCCGTTCATCATCGGCCTGATCGTGGTGGGCATCGGCATGGCCTGGGGCACCAACGCCGGCTACGCGATCAACCCGGCCCGCGACTTCGGTCCGCGACTCGCCAGCTTCCTGACGGGCTACGGCGGCGCATTCCGCGACCAGACCGGGTATCTCTATTTCTGGATCCCGATCGTGGCGCCCATCATCGGCGGTGTGCTCGGCGCCGGCCTCTACCAGGGGCTGGTCGGCCGGTTCCTGCCCGGGCTGGGCGCCGGCGGGCCCGAGGAGCCAGGACGGCTGCCCGAGCAGCCCACCCGAGACAACGTGGAGGCACGCAATGGCTGACTTCGTCGGCGCCGTTGACCAGGGCACGACCAGCACCCGATTCATGATCTTCGATCACGGCGGCAACGAGGTGGCCCGCCACCAGCTCGAACACGAACAGATCCTGCCCCAGGCGGGCTGGGTCGAGCACAACCCGGCCGAGATCTGGGAGCGTACGGTCACCGTCGTCCGCACCGCCATGCAGAAGGCCAACCTCGGCGCGAAGGACCTGGCCGCGCTGGGCATCACCAACCAGCGCGAGACCGCGGTGGTGTGGGACCGCCGCAGCGGGCGCCCTTACTACAACGCGATCGTCTGGCAGGACACCCGCACCGACCGCATCGCCTCGGCCCTCGACCGCGACGGCCGCGGCGACGTGATCCGCCGCAAGGCCGGGCTGCCCCCGGCCACGTACTTCAGCGGCGGCAAGATCCAGTGGATCCTGGAGAACGTCGACGGGGTGCGCGAGGCGGCCGAACGCGGCGACGCCATCTTCGGCAACACCGACAGCTGGGTGCTGTGGAACATGACCGGCGGCGTCGACGGGGGCAACCACCTCACCGACGTCACCAACGCCAGCCGCACGATGCTGATGAACCTCGAGACCCTCGACTGGGACGACGAGCTGCTCGGCTTCTTCAACATCCCGCGCCAGATGCTTCCCGAGATCCGGCCCTCGTCCGACCCGAACACGTACGGCGTAGCGCGGTGGCCCGGCACGCTCGGCGGCGAGGTGCCGCTCACCGGCGACCTCGGCGACCAGCAGGCGGCCACGGTCGGGCAGGTCTGCTTCGCCCCCGGCGAGGCCAAGAATACGTACGGCACCGGCAATTTCATGCTGCTCAACACCGGCACCGAGTTGGTCCGGTCGGAGAACGGCCTGCTCACGACGGTCTGCTACAAGTTCGGCGACGCCGCCCCGATCTACGCCCTGGAGGGGTCGATCGCGGTCACCGGCTCGGCCGTGCAGTGGCTGCGCGATCAGCTGCACATCATCAACGACGCCTCGGAGAGCGAGCGACTGGCGTCCGAGGTGCCGGACAGCGGCGGCGTCTACTTCGTGCCGGCGTTCTCCGGGCTGTTCGCGCCGTACTGGCGTTCCGACGCCCGCGGCGCCATCGTCGGGCTGTCCCGGTTCAACACGAGCGCGCACATCGCCCGGGCCACGCTCGAATCGATCTGCTACCAGAGCCGCGACGTGGTCGACGCGATGGCGCAGGACTCGGGCGTGACACTCGATGTCCTCAAGGTGGACGGCGGCATCACGGCGAACAACCTGGCCATGCAGATCCAGGCCGACGTGCTGGGCGTGCCGGTCAGCCAGCCGGTCGTCGCCGAGACCACGGCGCTGGGTGCGGCCTACGCGGCCGGGCTGGCCGTCGGTTTCTGGAAGAACACGGACGAGCTGCGCGAGAACTGGAACGAGGCGAAGCGCTGGCAGCCGCAGTGGTCCGAGGAGCAGCGCTCCCTCGGCTATGCGAAATGGAAGAAAGCAGTCGAGCGCACTCTCAACTGGGTGGACGTGGACTGAATCATGGCAACCGCACTCTCCCCGCAGTATCGGGACTCGGCGCTGGCCGCCCTGGCCGGCGCCGAGCTCGACGTCCTCGTTGTCGGCGGCGGAGTGGTGGGCGCGGGGGCGGCACTCGATGCCGTCACCCGCGGCCTGTCCACCGGCCTGGTCGAGGCGCGCGACCTCGCGTCCGGCACGTCCAGCCGATCCAGCAAGCTGCTGCACGGCGGCCTGCGCTACCTCGAGATGCTCGACTTCGCCCTGGTCAAGGAGGCGCTGCACGAACGCGACCTGATCGTCTCCCGCCTGGCCCCGCACCTCGCGCGGCCCTTGCGGTTCCTCTACCCGCTCAAACACCGCGCGTGGGAAAGGGCCTACGCCGGGGCGGGCGTCACGCTGTACGACACCATGGCGCTGGGCGGCGGCATGCCGCGTCACCGGCAACTGACCCGCACGGCGGCGCTGCGGGCCTGCCCCGCGCTGCGCAAGGACTCGCTGGTCGGCGCCATCCAGTACTACGACGCGCAGGTCGACGACGCCCGGCACACCATGTTCCTGGCCCGTACGGCCGCGTCTTACGGTGCGCACGTGGCGTCCCGCGCGGAAGTTGTCGGTTTCCTGCGCGAAGGTGAGCGAGTCACCGGCGTACGCGTGAAGGACCTGGAAACCGACCGCATCTTCGAGGTACGGGCCCAGCAGGTCATCAATGCGACCGGGGTGTGGACGGACGACACCCAGGCGTTGGTCGGCGAGCGCGGGCAGTTCCATGTGCGCTCCTCGAAGGGCATTCACCTGGTCGTTCCGCGCGACCGCATCCAGTCGACCACGGGGCTGATCCTGCGCACCGAGAAGAGCGTGCTGTTCGTCATCCCGTGGGGGCGGCATTGGATCGTCGGCACCACGGACACGGACTGGTCGTTGGACAAGGCGCACCCGGCGGCCTCCAGCACCGACATCGACTACCTGCTGGAGCACGTCAATACCGTGCTGGCCACGCCTCTTACCCGTACGGACGTACAGGGCGTTTATGCGGGGTTGCGGCCTCTGCTCTCGGGCGAGTCGGAGGCTACGTCGCAGTTGTCGCGCGAGCACATGGTCGGGAGTCCGGTGCCGGGGCTCGTGGTCGTTGCCGGCGGTAAATACACGACGTACCGGGTGATGGCACGCGATGCCGTCGACGCTTGTGTGCACGGTCTGGGTCGTTCTGTGCCCAAGTCGTGCACCGACCGCGTGCCGCTGGTGGGGGCCGAGGGTTACCCCGCCTTGTGGAATCAGCGCCGCATCCTGGCCCAGCAGTCCGGGCTGCACGTGGCCAGGGTCGAACACCTGCTGGGACGTTTCGGTTCCCTGGTCCGCGAAATCATCGACCTGGTGGCGGCTGACCCGGCCCTGGGGGCGCCGCTGGCCGGCGCCGAGGACTATCTGCGAGCCGAGATCGTCTACGCCGCGGCCGACGAGGGTGCTCGGCACTTGGAGGACGTGCTGACCCGCCGTACCCGCATCTCGATCGAGACGTTCGACCGTGGGGTCAACTGCGCTCAGGAGGCTGCGGAGCTTATGGCCGGCGTGCTGGGGTGGACGCCTGAGCAGACTGCTCGCGAAGTTGAGAACTACCGGATTCGTGTGGAGGCTGAGCGGGAGTCTCAGGAGCAGCCTGATGATGAGACCGCTGATGCGACCCGGTTGGGTGCTCCCGATGTCGTTCCTGTGAGCGCTACCGAGGGTGTCTGACTCGCCTGCGGTGGGACGGTTGGGGCCGAGGGTGACCACGCTGGGCTGAAAAGCAGCTACGTCCTGCATGGTCACCCTCGGCCCCAGCTTTGCATGGGAGGCTCGAGCGCCTGCGGCGCTTCGGCGGGCTGGGCTTTCCCGGCTCGTCGACATCGACCTGGGTGCCGCACCGACCCACAGCCTCCATCGGCGATGCTGACCTGTGGATGGTCGACGGCCATCCCGACTTCGTGGACCCGCGCGCGTCCGGCACCGGCGAGACAGCCGACCCAGAACTCGCTCTCCTGGTCGGCGATGGTCCCGCCGCGCTGACCAACCTGGCCGGCCCGATGCCGATGGTGAACCCGCGTCACGTGGCCCTGATCGGCCGCCTCGCTCGTCGCCCTGCTCGGACAGTTGGCGTGAACACGCGGCTTGGATGATGCTCTCCGGTGCATTCCGGGCACGTTCCCGAAGCCTTCACCACAGCTGCGCCCGTCCTCGCCTCAGCCCCACGCGAAGCGCTGTCGGACCGGCCGGTATCGCAACACGGGCGAGAGGCGAATCACCGCCGAACCGAGGAGCGTACCGATAAAGAGCTCGTGCACGAGCGTGCGGACCGAATTCGCCTGTGCGAGGGCTCCGTCAATGACGATCGGCGCCGCACCATGACCGGTATGGACGTACGCGGACGCATGGAGGGCCACCGCCGGGGTATTGAGGCTGCCATGCGCATCGGGAACACGGAAGTTCGTTTCTTCGGCGGCCCGGTCGGTTGCCTCGCGATGATCGTCCTTTCGGTGCTGGCGTCGGTGATATTGACCGTCCTGCTCAACGTGGTGCTGTAGAGCCCGCGTAGTGGTGTCGATGCTGCGCCTTCCGCCAGCCGGAAGCGGCTGTGACCGACGGCTGAGACACCCGCTGGGACCTCGCGGGCCCGGGCGACGCATTGCCCCCTGATTCGGGACGATCCTGCTCTTTGATGCATGAAGATTGTGTGACAGAGCATCTCGGGGCTTGCCGATAGCCCCGTCGCGGGTAACGTCAGTGTCACGGCCCCGGTGGAGGGGCCGCTGCCCCAGACCCGGCATATCGCACGCCATACAGAGGCGGGATCATGCCCATGAGTTCCGACGGCTTCCATCAAGACTCCGGCAATGGTCTGACGGTCACCATCCATTCCTGGCCCGGCGACGGCCGTGCACACGTGCGCCTGGCTGGTGAGATCGACATAGACGTGTCAGTTGTTCTGTCCCGAACCGTCGACTGGCTGGCCACGTCAGCGCCGGTCAGCGTGCTGGTCGACCTTGCCGAGCTCACGTTCGCCTGCGCGACACTCCCCAATTTCCTCGTGCACGTACGCCACGTTCTGCCCGACGGCGCCGAACTGATTCTATGGCGACCCCGACCGCTGACCGAGTGGGTGCTCCAGATCACCGGCATGGCGGCCATCGCGGTCATTCGCGACACGGCCACGGAGTCCTTGTCCATGCACGGCCACCTTGCTTCCTGACCGCCCGCGGCCTGCGCCCCCGGAGCGGTGCGACTGACGACCCTCTTCTGACAGCGCTATCTCGGCCGTGTCCGTGGCGGATGCGCGTGGCCCTCGAGCACGGCAAGGGTCAGGACCAACGCTGTGCTGACATCTGTCGATCGAACTGCATGAGGGGACAGGTCAGCGGTCGCCCAGCCCGGTCCGGCAGCGATGGTCGTGCCGGCGGGCCGGGCGTCGAGCAATGCGTCGATCTGGGCCGGGTCGGCGGTCGTTCTGGTCTGTGACCAGATGATCACCACGGCGGGGCGCAGGCGTCTGGCGGCTGTGGCCAAGGCGTCCGGCGGGACGCGTGCGCCCAGCACGCGACATGAGGCACCCGATTCCTCGAGGGCGGCGACCAGTGCCTCCAGCGGGAAAACCTGGAGTTCTTCGTCGGCGCAGGCCAGGAGTACGGACGGTGGGGACGGGCGGCGCGGCCGCGCCACGCCGGACAACGCCCTCATGGCGTACTGCACATAGAGGTATTCGGATGCGGTGTGCCGGGTGTCGTCGATGCGCGATCCGAGGTATCTCCAGACCGGTTGCACGAGCTGCTCCCAGGTCGACACCACGCCGATGTTGTGAACGGACGTCTGCACGATCTGCTCGATGAGGTCGGTGTCGAGCGCTGTCGCGGCGCGGGCCAGGCGGCGAGCATCCGGATCGAAAAGACTGACCTGACCAGGCTCGGTGCGGCGCGACCCGTGCTGTTCCACGGGCTCGGAGCGACTGGGCTCATCGGCTGGCACTACCACTGGTTGGTTCGAGGTCATG
This sequence comes from Paractinoplanes hotanensis, assembly GCF_023717965.1. Lineage (NCBI taxonomy): Bacteria > Bacillati > Actinomycetota > Actinomycetes > Micromonosporales > Micromonosporaceae > Paractinoplanes > Paractinoplanes hotanensis. Next base: position 12,436 of record NZ_JAMQOL010000002.1, read on the forward strand.
CTGGCTCCCGAGGCACATATGCGCAGAGTGATGTGTCGCCGGGGGCTGGGACGACTGAGTCAGTTGAGTGTAAGCGCCACCGTGGACAGCCGCTTGATCGGCTCGAGAACCGATCGGCCGGGCCGGTGGCTCTTACCCGTGCCGGGACGTGCAAGCTGCCGGAGCGTCCGGCGCCCTGGGGAACAGCAGCGACGTCAACGATCACGCGCCTGAGGACGGGCGATCCGCGGTCCTGCTGAATCGGGCGGCCAGGTGAGCGAACGCCTCGGTCAGGTCGGCCGGCCCGACGACCTCGATGTCGGCGTCGTAGCGGGCGATGGTGGCGGCAAGGCTGGGCCACGACCAGGAGCCGAGGGTGAGGCGGCAGCGGTTCGGGCCGGCCTCCTCGATGAGGCCGTCGCGCGTGTAGAGGGCCACGGTCGCAGCGGGCAGGTGGAGGATCACGGTTCCCTGGCAGGGCCAGTTACCGGATGTGTCGCCGGAGCCGCGGAACGTGCCGATCACGTACGCCACGACGTCGCCGCCCGGTAGGTCGCGTGGGGTGAAGCGGGGGCCGTTGGGGGTTCGTACGATGATGCGGTCGGCGCGGAAGGTGCGCCAGTCCTCGCGGTCGAGATCCCAGGCGATCAGGTACCAGCGGCCGTCCCAGGTGATGACGTGGTGGGGTTCGACCCGGCGTGGAGGCCGGTCGCCATGGTCGGCGCCGTAGTCGAAGCGCAGCACCTCGCGGGCCTGGACTGCGGCGCTGATCGTCAGGAGCATGTCGCCGTCGATGGGGGCTGCGGGGCGGGTGGCGGGGCGTTCGACGGCGGTTACCTGTAGGGCCGCGATGCGGTTGCGGAGGCGGGCCGGCATTACCTGGCGGATGGTGGTCAGCGCGCGGGCTGCTGCCTCGGCCAGGCCGTCGCCTGGGGTGGTGGCGGCCACCTGTAGCGCGACGGTCAGGGCTACGGCCTGTTCGTCGTCGAACAGGAGGGGCGGTAGGTCTGTGCCGGCGCTGAGACGGTAGCCGCCGTCGGGGCCCTTGACGGCGGCGATGGGATAACCGAGTTCGCGGAGGCGGTCGACGTCGCGGCGCACTGTTCGCAGGCTGATCTCGAGGCGGTCTGCCAGCAGGGTGCCGGGCCAGTCGCGGCGGGCCTGTAGCAGCGAGAGCAGCGCCAGCAGGCGAGCGGAGGTCTTCGGCATGAATTGATTCTGCCTGGAGTAGGTGTCACTACCTGGCACCTACTGCTGTGAATCTTGGGTCAGCGCTCAAGCGCACCGAGACCGAGGAGTCAGCACCATGGCGATCACCACCCACACACACCTGAACTTCCGTGGCGACGCCCGCGCGGCGCTGGAGTTCTACCAGTCCGTGTTCGGCGGTCACCTCACCGCCGTTGCCTACAGCGACTTCGGGATGCCGAAGGAGCTGCCGGACGCCGACAAGGTTGTCTTCGGGCAGGTCACCGCGGACAGCGGGTTCAGCATCCTGGCCTACGACATCCCCAGCCACGCCGTCGCCGGCGCCCCGCTGACCGCCACGACCCGCGAGAACGGGCTGACGCTGACCGGTGAGCGGTTCTTCGTCGCCGTCGATGGCGACACCGCTGAGGAGGTCAGCGCGCTGTGGGACAAGCTCTCCGACGGCGCTGAGATCGTCGAGAAGTTCGGGCCGTCGCCGTTCTCCCCCGGGTTCGGCATGCTCACCGACCGCTTCGGTGTCACCTGGATTCTTCAGGTCAACGCTGCCCACGCCGGCTGACCCGCATCGCTCGGGGCGGCCATCCCCGGCCGCCCCGGCACCTCATGAAGGAGAAGCATGCGTACGCAACCTCTGGGCCGCACCGGCATTCAGGTCAGCCCCTACTGCCTGGGCACCATGATGTTCGGGCCGTACGGCAATCCCGACCCTGACGACTGCGTCAGGATCATCCACAGGGCGCTGGACGGTGGCATCAACTTCATCGACACGGCCGACGTCTACGGCGGTGAGGGCGAAACCGAACGCATCGTCGGCCGGGCGTTGAAGGGGCGCCGCGACAACGTCGTGCTCGCCACCAAGTTCAACGGCCCCATGGGCTCCGACCCCAATCAGCGTGGCAGCTCCCGCCGGTACGTCGTCACCGCGTGCGAGAACTCATTGCGACGGCTCGGTGTCGACCACATCGACCTTTACCAGGTCCACCATCCCGACCCGGGCACCGACATCGAGGAGACCCTCGGCGCCCTCACCGACCTGATCCGGGCCGGCAAGGTACGCGCGATCGGCCACTCCAGCCTGCCCGCCGACGAGATCGTCGAAGCCCAGTGGGTCGCCGAGCGGCGTGGCCTGGCCCGGTTCCGCACCGAGCAACCGCCGTACTCGATCCTCAACCGCGGCATCGAACGCGACGTCCTGCCGGTCTGCGAACGCTACGGACTGGGCACCCTCGTGTGGAGTCCGCTGGCCATGGGTCTGCTCACCGGCCGCTACCGCAAGGGCAGCCCGGAACAACCGTCCGCTGCCCGCATGCACTACGTGCCTCTGCACATGACCGACGAGAGCAAGCTCGCCGCTGTCGAGCAGCTCGTGCCGATCGCCGAACGGGCCGGACTGTCACTGACCCATCTCGCCCTGGCCTTCGTCATCAGCCATCCCGCGGTCACCTCGGCCATCATCGGCCCGCGCACCATGGTCCATCTCGACGACCTGCTCGCCGGGGCCGGCACCGTCCTCAGCGACGACATCCTCGACGCGATCGACGGAGTCGTCCCGCCCGGAGTGGACCTGAGTCCCCTCGATGTCTCGTACGTGCCGCCCGCCCTGACGCAGCCCGAGCTGCGGCGCCGTGCGCCGGATGACCGCGCCGTGGCGGACTGACTATCGTGCCGGGCATGACGGACGCGCAGGACCTGATCGAGCGATTCAACGCTGCCTGGGCAGTCGGCGACCTGGCCGCGGTGGCCGAATTCCTTGCCGACGACGTGACGTACAGCCCGGACCCGTGGGACGGCCCGGCGCGCGCCATCCACGGCCGGACTGCGGTCACCGAAGCCTTCGCCGACCATCTGGGGCCCGGTCCGGTGCTCGGGCCGGCGTGGGCGGCCGGCGACCGGGTGGTCTGCGAGTGGCGGTGGGAACCGGCCGAGGACGGGTCGGTGCTTCACGGGTTGGACCTCTACCGGGTCCACAACGGCCGGATCGCCGCCAAGGACGTGTACGGCAAGATCACGACTGGTCCCGAAGAGGTCTGAGGGCGCGGGCACGGTTCTTCTCTACGACGCTGATGGCTGGGACGCACCGCAACGACCCGAGGATGGGGTCACCCACGTGACCCCGCCCCTGCCCGAGTGGCTGTGGACCTGGGCCGAGGGCGGAGACGTGTGGGACGAGGTCCTGAGTCGTCAGTAACCGCGTTCGCGCTCGACCAGGTCTCGGGTCGCGGGCGCGACCTCGGCGGCCAGGGTCTCGGCGAGTTTGTGGTCGTCGCCGCCGACGATGAAGCCGCTGATGCCGTGGGTGATGGCCAGGTCGGCGAACTGTTCGGCCCACTGGGTGGGGCCACCGTCGAGGCGCATGAAGTTGAGCAGGCGGCGGATGTCGGTGGGGGCACGGCCAGCTGCGAGTGCGGCCTCGTCGATGCGGGCGTTCATGTCGGGCAGTGAGTCGGCGCCCTTCGGCAGGTAGTCCATGGACGGCAGCCAGCCGTTGCCGAGGCGGCCGGTCAGGGCGAGCATCTTGGGCTTGTAGGCGCCGATCCAGATGCCGATGTCGTGGGCGGGGCTCGGGCCTCGCTTGGCGCCGGCCACGTTGTAGTACGTGCCCTGGTGGTTCACCCGGTCGCGGGTGGTGGTGTCCCACAGGTCGCGGATGATCGGAATCGCCTCGGCCAGGGCCTCGAGGCTCTGGCCGGGAGTCAGGCGGCGACCGCCCATGGCGGCCACGCCATCCGGGAAGGCGCCCGCGCCCAGGCCAAGCTCGATGCGGCCGCCGCTCAGGATGTCCAGGGACGCTGCGGCGCGGGCCAGGACGGCGGGTGGGCGCAGCGGCAGGTTCAGGACGTTGCCGGTGATGCGGATGCGGTCGGTTTTCGCGGCCACGTAGGCCATCAGGGTCCAGGTGTCCACGAAGGACGGCTGGTACGGGTGGTCCTGGAACGTGACCAGGTCGAGGCCGGCCCGGTCGGCGGTCACCGCCAGGGCGACCGCTTCGGGGCCGGTGGGGGTCACGAACGTACCGAACAGCAGGTCGTGCCCGTAGTCGGTCATTTCTGCACCTCGGGGTCGATGTTGAAGTTGTCGCGGAACAGGTTGGTCGCGTCGTACCGGCGCTTGAGGGTGCGTAGCCGGGCCAGCGTCGCCGGCGGGAAGGCGTCGTTCAGGCGTTCGGGGCGCAGGTCGGTCTCGAAGCTGAGGTAGAGGCCGTCGAAGTGGTGGGACAGGCGGTCCCACGCCCGGTCGAGCCCCTGCTGGGATTGGCCGAGCGCGGTCACCGAGAACTCCGGCGTGCGGTGGGCGAACGCCGTCGCGTCGGATGCGGTGTCGGCAATGGCCCCGCCCATGTGGCGCAGCTGGAAGAAGAAGACCTCACCAGAATCGAGCAGTTCCACCGCGTCGCGGGCGAAGGCGTCGGTCAGCACCGGCAGGAAGCCCGAGCGGGCGATCGGCTCGCCCCGGCCGTGGTGACCGCCGGGACCGACGTCGGCCGCCTGGGCCATCACGTCGGCGTAGCGGGTGACGACCACCTGCTGCTGGGCGAGCAGGCCGGTCTCGGCGAACGGTGTGAGCCGCTCGACGATCGTGTCGGCGTCGCCCGAGTCGACCAGGCCGTACAGCTGCACGACCGACTGGCCCTGCCGCGGCGGTCCGGTGAGGAAGAAGACCGTGGTGTCGCGGGGCGCGGTGCGGGCCACCTCGCCGTACTGCTTGAGCGACTGCTCGAGGTCGGGGCTGACCAGGGTGAGCTGGGCCCAGCCGACCTCACCCACGGGCGACGCCTCGAACTCGAAGGCGGTCGCCACGCCGAAGTTGGCGCCGGCCCCGCGTACGGCCCAGAAAAGGTCGTGATTCTCGTCGCCGCTCGCCCGCACCGGGGTGCCGTCGGCCAGCACCAGCTCGACCGCCCGCACGTTGTCGATGGTGAGGCCGTGCTCGCGGGAGAGAAGCCCGATGCCGCCCGCGGTGGCCAGGCCGCCGACGCCCACGCCGCCGTAGTCGCCCGAGCTGATCGCCCAGTCGTACTTGTCGAGGACGGCGTTGACCTGCTTCCACGTCGCGCCCGGCCCCACCCGGATCAGCCGTTTCGGCTCGTCGATCACCTGAACGTCGTTCATCGCGCCGACGTCGATGACCAGCCCGCCGTCATTGGTGGAGCGGCCGCTGATCCCATGGCCGCCACTGCGCACGCCGAACGGCAAGTGCCGGTGCCGGCCCGCGAAGGCCAGTGCGTCGGCCACCTCCGCCGCCGTGCGCGGTCGAAGCACCAAACCGGGCGAGCCGCCGCGCATGTAGGTCGACTTGCGCCCGCGATAGCGCGGGTCGCCCGGCGCGATCGCCACGTCGGCCAGCGAGGCCGGAATGCTGTCGTAGTCGATGCCCTCGCGCCGCTGGATCTGCGCGGCGAGCCGCGGACCAGCCAAGATCTCGAGGCTTTCGTACGCCTTCTCGCGCATCTCGGATGAGGCGGAGAGCACTGGCCCGGGCAGCCCGATGCGGACGCCCTCCGTGCGCCCGGCCAGCCACACCGCGGTCGTCCACGGGTCAAGACCACCGTCGTCGCTCTCGTGCAGAACCACTGTGCCGCCGGCCCGCTCGGCCAGCGCCGCGAACCCGTCGGGGTCGGCCTGCGCCGCCGCGAGGTCCAGCGCGATCCCCTCGGTCATGCGATCCTCCGCACTTTCCATCGTCGTCTGAAGAGATAGTATTCCGAAAAGACGATCTGACCAAAAGATAGGATGGCCGGGTGAGCGAGACGACAGCGAACCTCGGGGCGACAGCGGACCTCGGGGCGGCCCTGGGCACGCTGCTGCGGTCGTACACCGAGATGGTCGGTCCGAAGCTCGACGGCTTCCCGCACGGCGCCCGCGGCTACCAGACGCTGGCCGAGGTCGTCGAGGGCCGCCCGCCGAGCCAGGCCGTCCTGGCCGCCAAGCTCGGCATCGACCGCACGATGATGACCTACCTGATCGACGACCTGGTCGAGGCCGGCCTGGTGGAACGGCAGCCCAACCCCCACGACCGCCGCCAGCGGCAGATCGTCGCGACCGCCCGCGGCCTCGAGGCGATCGCCACCCTGTGCGGCCAGGTCGCGGAGGCCGAGGAGGCCGCGCTGAGCACGCTCGACCAACACGAGCGGTACGTCTTCCGCCGCCTGCTGAACAAGGCCGCCGGCAATGGCCCCCTGCACACCGCCGAGGCGTGCGCCATCGTCACCGAGGCCCTCGAAGTCTGACGGCTCGTCCGCGGCGCGCCGCGAGGGGAATTCGGCGGCCGTGAACCGATTGACAATTCATCGCGGCCCGCCCGGGGCTGGTGTCGGCGAGCGACAGGCGACGGAGGCTCAGCGCCCGGCTGGCCCCGCCATGGCCTTGGACAGCAGGTCGTACAGACGGAGGCTCAGCGCCCGGCTGGCCCCGCCATGGCCTTGCTCAGCAGGTCGTGCAGGGTGAGTTGCTCGTCGCGGGTCAGGCCGGCGATCGGGGTGCGGGTGGTCGCCGCCTCGACCAGCCGCCGCCGGGCGTCGCGGCCTGAGTCCGACAGCTCGAGCACCTTGGTGCGCCGGTCATGCGGCGCCGGAGCACGGGTCACGAACGACAGCTGCTCGAGCCGATCGGCCAGGAACGTCACGGTTGACGGGTCGCACCGCAGCCGGGCTGCCATCTCGCGCATGGTCGGCGGGGACGCGTCCGGATCGAGCTGCCACAACGCGTCGGCCAGGGCATGGGTGACGCCCAGCTCGGCCATCACATCGCGGATGCCGTCGTCGGTGGCGCCGTCCATGGCGTGCACCAGGCGTAGCAACCGGTAGGTCAGCGACTCGTCGTCCATCGGCTCACCATACTTGGACTCTCCAATACTTGACGAATCCAAGCTTCTCTCGGCACGATGTTGATGCTTGGACACTCCAAGCATTGATCGGACGGAGAATCGCATGACCGTGCGCGACCGGGCGCGCCGCCGGGTGCTGACGACGGCGCTCCGGCTCATCGACAACCGGGCGGCTCTGCGCCGCGCCGCGACGATCGGGCCGCACGAGACGAAGGCGAATCAGGGCCCGGGCCCGTACTACGTGCCCGGGTCGCCGCATCGCCGCGACGTGCGCGAGGACCGCGACGGCGCGCCGCTGACGCTGGCTGTCCGCACGGTGACGGCGGGCATGTTCACGCCCCTGACCGGCGCGCTGATCGAGATCTGGCACTGCGACGCGGACGGCGTCTACTCCGGGTATCAGCGCTACGGCGCCGACAAGTTCCCCGCCCTGGTGTCGCTGACCCTGCGCCGGTTCCGGCCGAGCGACGACGCCATGTTCCTGCGGGGCGCCCAGATCACCGACGACGACGGGTGCGTCGAGTTCCGCACGATCGTGCCGGGCTGGTACACCCCGCGCACGCTGCACATCCACGTCCGGGTCAGCCTCGGCGGCCGGACGCTGCTCACTACCGAGCTCTACTTCCCGGACGACTTCGCCGAGCTGATTCAGGGCCGGCCGCCGTACGCGGGCCGTGGCCGCAGCCCGTTCGTCAACACCAACGACATCGAGATCCGCCTGGCCCAGGGGTCCCCCGGCAGCTGGCTCACCGTCAGCTCCACGCCGGACGGCCACCGGGCCGAAATCACCCTGCAGGTCCGCCCGTGAGAACCGCTGTCGTCACCGGCGCGGCGGGCGGGCTCGGACGCGCCCTGGTGACCCAGCTGCTGGACGCCGGCTTCGAGGTCGTGGCCGTGACCCGCCGCGAAACCACGACCGACGGGGTCCACGCGCTGCACGCCGACCTGCTCGTGCGCGACGAGATCGACGCCCTGGCGGCCCGGGTGCGGGACACCGTTCCCCACGTCGACGTCCTCATCAACAACGCCGGGGCGGCTTTCCCGCACTATGCGGAGACGCCCGACGGTGTCGAGCGCACCCACGCGCTCAACCACCTGGCGCCTTTCCAGCTCACCCACCGGTTGCTGGCAAACGGTTCTCTGGCGCCCGGCGCGCGCATCGTCACGATCGCCAGCGACCTGGTCACCCGCGGGCGCCTCGACGCCGGGCGCCCCGACGTCACCGGCACCTCCTGGCGTACGAACTTCTCGCAGCTCACCGTGTACGGCACGGCGAAACTCACCGCCGTGCTCGCCACCTCGGCCCTGGCCGACCGGCTGCCGGAGGGGATGACCACCTACAGCGCGAACCCCGGCGTGATCAGAACCGGCTTCAACGCGAAGGCGGGCGGCCTCCTCCGGCTCGTCTCGGCGGTCACCAACCTGTTCGCCGCGGCACCGGAGAAGGCCGCCCGCACGCCCGTCCGGCTCGCCACGGCCGCGACGCCGTCCAGCCCCAGTGGCAGCCTCGTCAGCCACGGCAAGAGCGTGGATGTGGAGTTCGCCCCGGCGGACGAGGTGTACGAGCACACGGCTCGGGCGCTCGGCCTCACTCCGCTCGTTCGCTGACGTACGCGCCCCTCGACGATGAGGGACCCGATCCGGCTCCCACGGAGGAAGCATCACAAGCTTATAGATGTATTTAGATGTTTGGCCCATGTTGTGCGGGTCGGGGGTGCGATCGGATGGCTGTGGTAAACGGCCATATCCACAGAGGAGGTACCGTGCGCACCCCACCCCGTGCGTTGGCGGGAACCGCTGCCGGCTTCTTAGCCGCCGCGATCGTGTTGACCGCTTCATCCGGCGGTAACGCGGCGCCCGCGGCCCCGGCCCAGGCGCCGACCCAGAAGGTGCAGGGCGACGACCACCACGACCACGTCGTCGACAACAGGCAGGGGCGCGTCGCCCCGACAACCGGCCAGCGGGCGGCCGCGGTGGGCACCTCGGCCCGCTGGAACGCTCTCGGCACGCCCGCCACGCTCACCGCCACCGGCGCGGCGCTCGAGACCGGTTTGCCGGCCGAGCCGGTCGCGGCGGCCCGGGCGTACGTGGACAAGAACCTGGACGTTCTGGGGCTCACCGCCCGGGGCGCGCAGGCCCTGGAACACCTGACCACCTCGCCGATCGGGGAGGGCGCGGCGGTCATCTTCCGGCAGAAGTTCGGTGACCTCGTCGCCGGGCGCGACGGCCTGCTCTCGGTGGGCGTGCGCGACGGCAAGGTGTGGTTCGTGAGCTCGTCGCTGGCGCGCGACGCCGTGGCGCCCGAACCGGCCACCCTCACGGCCGAGCAGGCTGTGGCCAGCGCCGCCCGTGAGGCCGGCGTGGCCGACCCGACCGTCATCGCCAACAAGCTGGTAGCCGTGCCCACGCCCAGCGAGGGCGCTCGCGCGGCCTGGCAGGTCACGTTCGGCGCCGAGCTGAGCGGGGCCGAGCCGGTCGCGTACACCTCGTACGTCGACGCCCGCGACGGCGGCATCCTGGTCCGCGAGGACATCGTCGACCACGACAGCGACAACCCGTCGTGGGACGTCTTCCCGAACTCGCCGCCCACCGACTACTCGTCGCGCGACACCCGCAGGACGTGGTGCTGGGCGCCGCAGCGCGGCTGTGACGAGATCGTGGCGAGCAGCGCGTCCCCGCTGGCGTGGGACGTCGACCCGGCCACGAACGAGCCGACGTTCACGACCCGCGGCAACAACGCCATCGCGGTCGAGAACCTGAACTCGAACGACGCGTTCTCGGTCGGCACCGAGACCGCGACTCCGAAGCCGGACCGCGACTACAACTACCCCTGGACCAACCAGTGGTACCGGGAGCGCTGCTCACCGGACGTCTTCACCACGCCGCAGCGCAACGACCTCGACGCGGCCCGGGCCAACCTGTTCGGCATGCACAACCGCATGCACGAGTGGTCGTACCACCTGGGCTTCACCGAGGCGACCTGGAACATGCAGGACGACAACCTGCGGCCGGGCGGACTGGGCGACGACTACGAGCAGGGCAACGCGCAGGCCGGCGGCATCAGCGGCGGCCCGCCCGCGTTCGCGGCCCGCAACAACGCCAACCAGATCACCCCGCCCGACGGCGAGGCGCCGATCACCAACATGTATCTGTGGCAGCCGATCGCGGCCGCCTTCTACGGCGCGTGCGTCGACGGCGACTACGACATGTCGGTGATCGGGCACGAGTACGGCCACGCCATCACCGGCCGCATGATCGCCGGGCCGGACGCGGGTGTGAGCACGCCGCAGGGCATGAGCGAGAGCTGGTCCGACCAGCTGGCGGTGGAATACCTGGCCGAGCACGGCTACGCGCCGAAGGGCGAGCGCGGGTTCACCGTCGGCGAGTACGTCACGACCGACAAGGTCGCCGGCATCCGCAACTACAACATGAGCAACAGCCCGCTGAACTACTCGAGCGTCGACTACGACTTCGTCGGTCTGCAGGTGCACGCGTCCGGTGAGGTGTGGAGCGCGACCAACTACGACATCCGGCAGGCGTTCATCCGCAAGTACGGCGCCGGCACGCCGGCGCTGAACAAGTCGTGCGCCAACGGCAAGACGCCGGTCACCAAGTGCCCGGGCAACCGGCGCTGGGTCCAGCTCGTGTTCGACTCGTTCCTGCTGATGGCCAACAGCCAGAACAGCATGGTCGACGCGCGCGACGCGATGCTCGGAGCCGACCTGGTGCGTTTCAACGGGGCCAACCAGGGCCTGATGTGGAACGCGTTCGCCAAGCGCGGCCTCGGCGAGGGCGCGGTCAGCGTCGGGGCCGGCGACGCCAACCCGACGCCGAGCTTCGCCTCGCCGAACGCGACCGAGGGGACGTACAAGTTCCGCCCGGTCGACGAGAAGGGCAAGCCGGTCGCCGGGGCCAAGCTGTTCGTCGGCGACTACCAGGCCCGCGCGGTGCCGGTGGCCGACACCGACCCCGCCACGCCGCTGACCGACGAGGTCAAGCTGGTGCCGGGAGCGTACGGGTTCATCGCCCAGGCGCCCGGCCACGGTCACACCCGGGTCGGCAAGACCCTGGTGCTGCCCGGGCTGACCCTCCCGCTCTTCGTCCGGATGCCGGCCAACCTTGCCTCCACATCGGCGGGCGCGGTGGCCACGGGCGACGGCATCAACCTGGCCCGGATCACCGACGACGACGAGGCCACCAACTGGGCGTCGCTCGGCAGCGCGGTGGCCGGCAAGCAGGTCACCGTCGACCTGGCCGGTGGGGCTCAGACCGTACGCCGGGTGCAGGTCAGCGCCCAGCTGCGGCCGCCGGTGACCGGGGATCCCGACGCGGGCACCCAGAACAGGTACACGGCGCTGCGGCAGTTCAAGGTGCTCGCCTGCACCGCGACGGCCACGGTCACCTGTTCCGACGCGGCCGAGTTCAAGACGGTCTACACGAGCAAGCCGGACGCCTTCCCGTCGATCGCCCCGCGGCCGCGCGTGAAGGACCTGGTCGTGAAGTCGTTCGACATCCGGGACACCACGGCCACGCACCTGCGCCTCGAGGTCGTGACCAACCAGTGCACCGGCGCTCCCGACTACGCCGGTGAGCAGGACGCCGACCCGCGGGCGAACACGGACTGCGCCACGTCAAGTCCGCAGGCGCTCAACGTCCGGGTGGCGGAGTTCCAGGCGTACGCGAAATAGCCCCACCCCGTACGCGAAGTAGTTTCACCTGAAGTGGGGGGGGCCCCCCCCGGCGCCCCCCCCCCGGGGGGGGGCGGGGGGGGGCCCCGGGGGGGCCCCCCCCCCGCGGGGCCCCCCCGGGCCCACCCCCCCCCCGCCGGCCCCCCCGCCCCCCCCCCCCCCCCCCCCCCACTTCCGTAGTCTCCGGGATGATGGTGGCGCTCGACCTTTACGGTGGGGAACGGCGCGTGTGGATCTCGACAGCGGAGACTGGAACCTTGACGACCGAGGACAGCGATCGACAGGTCGCGCGCTGGAGCGGCGCCGGTCATCCGTTACCGGCGGTTGCGGGCGAACTCGACCCCTTTCGGGGGATGACCGACGATCTGAGCCATTTCATGCTGGTCTACAAGTTCGGGCTGGCCGAGATCGGCACCAAAATCAACATCCTGTCCGAGGAGCTGGCCCACCGCGGCCGGGGCAACCCGATCGAGCACGTGCTGCCCCGGCTGAAGACCCCGGCCAGCATCAGCGCCAAGGCCCGGCGCATCGGCTGTGCGCTGACCGTCGAGGACCTGCGGGCCCGGATCCGCGACATCGCCGGCATCCGCATCGTGTGCAGCTTCGTCTCCGACGTGTACACGGTCGCCGAGATGCTGACCCGGCAGCCCGACATCACCCTGCTCCAGACCAAGGACTACATCACCCAGCCCAAGGCGAACGGCTACCGCAGCCTGCACCTGATCGTCGAGATCCCGGTCTTCCTGTCCGAGCGCGTGGTGCAGGTGCCGGTCGAGATCCAGCTGCGCACCGCGGCCATGGACTTCTGGGCCAGCCTCGAACACAAGATCCATTACAAGTACGACCCCCGCGTGCCCGAGTCGCTGCGGGACGAACTGGCCGCGGCCGCGGAGGACGCCGCCCGCCTCGACAAGCGGATGGAGCGCCTGCACCGCGAGATCCACGGCCCCCGCCGTTAGCCCTCGTTGCGCCGCTCAGCGGGTCAGCGCAGCGGGCGGAACGCCGCGCGGATTTCCGCGGCGAACAGCTCCGGCTCCTCCCAGGCGGCGAAGTGGCCGCCGCGCTCGGCTTCGCCTTTCCCCCGAGTACGGGTGGTGAAGAACTAAGGCAGGATCGCGTCGACGTAGCCGCCGTCGACGCGGAGAGCGCCGCCCGTGGTGGCCGAGGCCAGCGGCGACGACAGGTAGACGACCATGTTGGCGATCTCCTCGGGCTCGATGAGCCGCTGGAGCAGCGACTGCGGCCGGTGCCGGCGCATGAACTCGCGCTGCGCCTCGTCCCACGGCAGGTCCTTGCCGACCAGCGAATGGACGAAGTCCTCGACGCCACCGGTGTGGGTCGGGCCGGCGATGACGCTGTTCACGGTCACGCCGGAGCCGGCCGCCTCCTTGGCGAAGCCGCGGGACACGGCGAGCAACGCCGTCTTCGACATCCCGTAGTGGATCATCTCGGCCGGAGTGACCACGGCCGAGTCGCTGGCGATGTAGAGCACCCGGCCCCAGCCCCGCTCCTGCTGGCCCGGCAGCACCGCGCGGGTGAGCCGAACCGCGGCCAGCACGTTGACCTCGAAGTACCGCCGCCAGTCGTCGTCGGTGATCTCCAGGGCGGGCTGCGCGCCGAAGATCCCCAGGTTGTTGACCAGGATGTCGACCGGCCCGATCGCCTCGAGCGCCGCCGCGGCCCCCTCGGCCGTCGTGACGTCGGCCGGGACCGGCACGTAGTCGCCCTCCCCCAGCTCGGCCCGGGCCCGGTCGACCGACTCCCGCGAGCGGCCGTTGATGCCGACCCGCGCTCCGGCCGACGCCAGCCCGGCCGCGATGGCCCGGCCGATGCCCTGGGTGGATCCGGTCACGAGAGCCGTCTTTCCCGCAAGATCAAGTCGCATGGGTACGAGCTTTCCCCACTCCGGCGCCGGTGACACTCCCGGGGCTCGTTGCGTACGTTCGTACGCAATGAACACCGCACACCGCCGCCTTGCCCTTTTCGTTCTCTTCTTCCTGCCCGGCCTGGGCATCTCCTCCTGGGTTACCCGCACACCGGACATCCGCGACCTGCTCGGAGCCTCGACCGCGCAGATGGGTCTGCTGCTGTTCGGCCTCTCGGCGGGGTCGATGCTGGGCATCCTCGGCTCCGGCCGCGTCGTGTCCCGCTTCGGCACCCGCCCGGGCGCTGGCCGAGGGCGCGGCGAACGACTGGCTGCCGCTCATCATGGTCGACGGCCACGGCCTCGACGCCGCCTGGGGCTCGGCCGTCTACACCGCGTTCGCCGCCGCCATGGCCATCGGCCGCTTCGGCGGCGGCTGGTTCCTCACCCGCTTCGGCCGAGCCACCGTCCTCGGTGCCAGCGCCGTGCTCGGCGGCATCGGCCTGCTGCTCATCATCGCCGTCGACAACCAGATCGTGGCCGGCGCCGCAGTCCTGTTGTGGGGCGTCGGCGCCGCGCTCGGCTTCCCGGTAGCCCTCTCAGCAGCCGGCGATTCCGGCCCCGACCCCACCGCGAGGGTCTCCCTGGTAGCCACCGCCGGCTACGTGGCGTTCCTGGTCGGGCCGCCCGCCCTGGGCTTCCTCGGCGAGCACTACGGCCTGCGCAACGCGATGATCGTCGTCCTCGCCCTGCTCGCCCTGGCCGCCGCCTGCGCCCCCGCCCTCAACCGCCGCCCGGCCCCGGAAAGAGAACCCGTCGCACCCTGACCCCCAGCCTTGCGCTTTCCGCCCCTTACCCAACGCCACTACCTCCGCACGAGCGCGCGGACCGACGCCGGTGTGGAGCGTCCGAGCTCAGGCCAGATACTCGCCGCCGCATGCTTCGGCCAATGACGGCCCGAACAAGGCCGCGGGGAAGTGGGCGCCCGGCTTGCCCTCGCCGGCCAGCAGGCGGCGGGCCACCTCGGCCGGGACGGCGCCGGTGAACGACTGGGCCTCGCCGACGCGCAGCCAGCCCTCGCGGACCTCGCCGTCGGCCCACCGCACCCATGCGTGTCCCCACGAGTGTTCGCGAGGCTGGGGGCGAGCCGGAAACTTGACCGCGGCGAGGCGACGGATCGCGAAATCCCGAAGCGGGCCGATGGCCAGCAGGGCGCCCGCGATCGGCAGCAGCACTCGGACCATCAGCGACGACGGCATCTCGCTCGACGCGGACAGCACGGACGGCGCTCCGCTGGCCCGCTGCGCGGCCAACAGCTCACCGAGGGGCATGCCCACGGTGGTGACCCCGGAGCCGTCGGGCAGGGTCAGTTCCTGCGCGTCGCCGGCGAGGCGGGCCGGGGCAAGCCGGCCGTCCCGGTAGCGCCGGCCGCCGTACCGCCGCCCGCCCTCGACGCCGGGCAGCCCCGCGAGCATGGTGCCCGCGAGCGCCGCGCCGACCTTGCCGGCCTCCATCGCCAGCGAGGGCATCATGTCAACCCGCACCTCGACGGGCGCGGGCCGGCCCTCGCACAGCTTCACGACGACACTTTCGGACGCGGTCACTCCGAAACCGGCGCCGGTCACGACAGTCCGCCCGGCGGTCGCTGCCGCATCGTCGAACGCCAGCACCTGGGACACCGCTGCGACGTCGTTGGCGAGGTCGACGTAGTGACTGCCCGGCAGACACGCTCGAATGATCGGCGCGGCGGTCGCTGTGAACGGACCCACCGTATTGATGACTACGGCCGGTCGCTGCCGCCGGATCTGCTCGGCAGCATCTTCCAACGACGCCGCAACGACCGTGCGCCGGGGTCGACCGGCGGTGCCGTTCGCAACCCGGTCGCCTACATGCCCGTCCGCAAGCCGACCGCCCGCATCGGCGTTCGCGATGCGGTCGCCCACAACGGCGTTCGCGATGCGGTTGCCGACAGTATCCACAGAATGGTCGCCCCCAGTCGACGCAACGCGGTCGTCGGCGGCCCGGGCGAGGCGACCCGCGTCCCGGCCCACAAGCACCGGGGTGATGCCCCGTCGTTCCAGCTCGGCAGCGATTGCGCGGCCGCTGCGGCCGGTGCCGCCCAGAATCCAGACCTCGTCTGTCATGATCCGCTCCCTCTGATGACATCGCGTGTCATCACCATAGCCGCGATGACACGCGATGTCATCACTAGGATGGCGGAGTGAGCAGATGGCAGCCGGATGCGCGGGAACGACTGGAACAGGCCGCCATCGAGCTTTTCGTCGAGCAGGGCTTCGCCGAGACGACCGTTCCGCAGATCACGGCACGCGCGGGGCTGACCACCCGCACGTTCTTCCGGCACTACGCCGACAAACGCGAGGTGCTCTTCGCCGGCGAGGAGATCCCCGAGATGGCCGCGCGCATGATGGCCGAGGCCCCCGAAGGCACCGACCCGATGACGCAGATCCTCGAGGGCCTGCGGACGGTCGCCGCCACCCGCTTCGACCCCCGCAAGGACGAGATCCGGATCCGCCGCGACATCGTCCGCTCCGACCCCGGCCTGGTCGAACGCGACCTGCGTAAGCGCGCAGCCCTCAGCGAGGTCATCCGCTCGGCGTTCGTCGCCCGGGGCATCTGGCCGCTACGGGCGGCCCTGCTGGCCGAAACCGCGATGACCCTGCTCTACGTGTCGTTCGACGAGTGGCTCGACAGCGACCACGACCTGTTCGACGTCATCGAGAAGACCCTGGCCGAACTCCGCGAGACGATCGCGTAGGTTCTGTTTCGTAGTCGGGGGTGGGAGCGAGGCGCGGTCCAGATTTCGTTTGGTGGTAGGCCCGTGGAAGCCCGGTTCCAACACCGGGAGCCCGGCTTTCGCGGGACGCCGCCAGACGAGATCTGGGCCTCGGCGCCGCCCCGCCTCAGCTACGAAACAGAACCTGGAACCGGGGCGTCAGCCGTGGCTCCAGTCCGGCTTGCCGCCGGCCGCGGTCGAGGTCACGTCGGGGCCGATCAGCAGGAAGTGCGCCTCGTCGCCCTCGACGCGGGGACAGTGCTCGACGCCCCGGGGGATGACCAGCAGGTCGCCGGGCGTGAGGCGGACGTCGCCGTCGCGGAGCTGGATCGTGAGCTCGCCCGACAGCACGAGGAAGGTCTCGTCCTGGTCGTCGTGGGCGTGCCAGGTCGTGGATCGTGTGCCCTTCGCCACCTTGAGCAGGTTGCCGTTGGCGGTGGCGAGCACGCGCTGGGACCAGAACTCGGTGAGTGCGGCCGCTTCGTCGGCCACCGCGAATTTCGTGAGCATGCGCCGATCCTGGTCCGTGATCGGGCGTGGCGGCACTGGTAGAAATGACCAGTGCCGCAAGGATCCTCACACCGGGTCGTCCTCGTCGTCGACGAGCAGTCCAATCCCTTCGAGGTGGGGTGCGCCTGCGAGATCTTCGGCGGCCCGCTCCGGCCCGACATCGGCTTCCCCCTTTACGACCTGCGGGTGGCCGCTCCGCGCCGGTCGACCCCCATGCGCGACGCCCTGTTCAGCATCGGCACGGTGGGGCGCCTCGACGAGATCGAGCACGCCCATACGGTGATCGTGCCCAACCGCCCGTACGTCGAGACCCCGTCCCGCCCGGCCCTGCTCGCCGCCCTGCGCCGCGCCCACGAGCGCGGCGCCCGCCTGGTGGGCCTCTGCACGGGCGCGTTCACGCTCGCCGAGGCCGGCCTGCTCGACGGGCGCCGGGCGACGGTCCACTGGAATCTGGCCGAGGAGTTCCGGCTGCGCTTTCCCGCGGTCGACCTGGAACCCGACGTGCTCTTCGTCGACGACGGCGACGTGTTGACCTCGGCCGGCAGCGCCGCCGCGCTCGATCTCGGACTGCACATCGTCCGGCGCGACTACGGCGCCGAGATCGCCAACCACGTGAGCCGCCGCCTCGTCTCGCCGCCTACCGCGACGGCGGCCAGCGCCAGTTCGTGGAGCGTCCGATGCCGGCCGCCACCGACGAGACTCTCGCCCCGATGGTGGCCTGGGCCCAGCAACGCCTGGACGAGCCGATCACCGTCGCCGACCTGGCCCGCCGGGCCGGGACGAGCACCGGCAACCTGCACCGCCGCTTCCGGGCCGAGCTCGGCACCACCCCGCTGGCCTGGCTGACCGTCGAGCGCGTCACGCTGGCCTGCCGCCTGATCGAGCAGGGCACCCCCGGCCTCGAATCCGTCGCGCGGCGCTCCGGCCTGGGCACCGGAGCGAACATGCGAGCACTCTTCCAGCGTCACCTCGGCGTCAGCCCGGCCGAATACCGGCGCCGCTTCGCCGACACCCGACGGGCAGCGACGATGTCACCGACCGACGCCAACACCCAGCGCAAGGCCAACACCCCGCGCAAGGCCAACACCCCGCGCAAGGCCAACAACTGACGCGAAGCCGCCGCCCGGGGCGAAGCCGCCGCCCAACGCGACGCCCACGACTGATGCGAGGCCGCCGCCCGAAGCCAAATCGCCACGCCGAGAGAAGCCGCACCCGGAGCGAACGCGCACCCCGAACAAGCGCGCACCCCGAACAAGCGCGCACCCCGAACAAGCGCGCACCCTGAGCAAACGCGCATCCTGAGCAAACGCGCATCCCGAGCAAACGCGCACCCCGAACAAACGCGCACCCGGAGGCGAGGCCGGCTCGGGGCCAACAGGAGGGGCCGGCGTCAGTCGACGGTGAGGACGAGCTTGCCCTTCACGTGGCCGTCGGCGATCAGGCGGTGGGCCTCGGCGGCCTCGGTGAACGGGAACTCGCGGGAGACGTTGACCCGCAGGCGGCCGTTGGCGGCCAGGGCGCCCAGCGTGCTGAGCTCGGCCCCGTCGGGGCGGACGAAGACGTACCGGCCGCCCTGCTCCTTGACCGCGGCGTCGACCACCGAGCAGTGGCGCACCGGGTGGCGCACCAGGGACGGGCTCTGGGTGAGCGCCTCGCCGCCGTGGAAGTCGGCGGCCGCGTCGACCCGGCCGTCGCCGCCGACCAGGTCGGCCAGGCGCTTGGGCAGATCGTCGCCGTACTCGATGGGCTCGGCGCCCAGGCTGCGGATGAAGTCGTGGTTGGCGGGGGACGCCGTGCCGATCACGCGGGCCGCGCCGACCGCGCGCGCGATCTGCACCGCCAGGTGGCCGACTCCCCCGGCCGCGGCGTGCACCAGCACCACGTCGCCGTGGCTGACGCCGATGGCCGACAGGGCCTGGAGCGCGGTCAGCCCGGCGAGCGGCAGGCCGCCCGCCTGCACCAGCGTCATCGAGGCGGGCACGTGGGCGACCGCCCGCTCGTTCACCGCGACCAGTTCGGCGTACGTGCCGGCTTGCACACTTTCTTTGCGGGCGTACGCCATCACCTCGTCGCCGGGCGCGAACCGGGTGACCGCCGGGCCGACCCGGTCGACGATGCCGGCCACGTCCCAGCCGGGGATGAGCGGGAAGTGGTGAGGGTAGGCGCCTTCGAGGTAGCCGGCCCGGATCACGTGGTCGACCGGGTTGACGCCGACCGCCTTCACCCGGATGCGGACCGTGTCGGGCCCGACGGGCGGGTCGGGAAGCTCCCGCAGGGTCATGACGTCGACGTCACCGAACTCGTCCAGCGCGATTGCCCTCATGAGGGGCATTTTGCCCTACGAGGCGGATAAAAAACGCCCGACGTCGCAAGGACGCCGGGCGTTGGTGAGAAGCGTTACTTCGCGAACTTCGCGTACTTGTTGCGGAACTTCTCGATGCGGCCCGCGGTGTCGAGGACCCGGGTGCGGCCCGTCCAGAACGGGTGGCTCGCCGCCGAGATCTGCACATCGATCACCGGGTAGGTGTTCCCGTCGCTCCACTCGACCGTCTTCTCGCTGGTCTCGGTGGACCGGGTGAGGAACGCGTAGTCGGCGTTCCGGTCGCGGTAGACGACGGTGTTGTAGGCGGGGTGGATGCCGTTCTTCATGTCTCTGTCCTCCTGGGGAGTGCGTCGGTCTCAACCACGCCGGCACCCCCGTTATTTCCGTGGTCGCGCCACACCCTGAGGTGCTGGTCACGGCCGCTTTCGGGCCGTGCGCTCCCGCCCCACGAAACCCTCCGGGACGGTTTGACCCCAGGAAGATCGGGCACGCACCGCAGCATGACGACGTTGCGTGCCCTGGTGCTGGGCTGCTCACTGAAATCAGGCTCCGAGGAGTCCAGCAGCGACCTGCTGGGCCGCCAGATCCTGGACGCCCTCGCCGACCACGACGTCGAGGGCGAGCTGATCCGGGTGGCCGACCGGAACATCAAGTTCGGCGTCTCCACGGACGAGGGCGACGGCGACGGCTGGCCCGCGGTACGCGAGAAGATCCTCGCCGCCCAGATCCTGGTGATCGCCACCCCCATCTGGCTGGGCCAGCCCTCCAGCGTCGCGAAAATGGTGCTGGAACGCCTGGACGCCGAGCTCTCCGAGACCGACGCCCGGGGCCGGCCCTCCATGTACGACAAGGTGGCCGTGGTCGGGGTGGTCGGCAACGAGGACGGCGCCCACCACGTGATCGCCGAGGTGTTCCAGGCTCTGAACGACGTCGGCTTCACGATCCCCGCCGCCGGTTCCGCCTATTGGGTGGGCGAGGCCCTGGGCAAGGTCGACTACAAGGACGCGGGGCCCAAGCCCGACACCACCGGCGCCTCCGTCAAGACCCTCGCCGCCACCGCCGCCCACCTGGCCCACGCCCTCGCGGCGACGCCCTACCCGGCCGAGTAGCCGCCTGTGCAGGCGTCGCGAAGCGTCGTAGTCTGCTCGCGTCGCGGCGATCATCACAGGGCGGAGTAGCTATGGGCATCCTGAACCAGCTCGTGGACGCGGTCCGGACCGGGGCGGTGGAGGTGGTGGACCTCACGGCTCCGTTGTCGAGCGAGACGCCGATTCTGCAGCTGCCGCCGCCGTTCGCCAACACGATCACGTTCGGGCTGGAGGAGATCAGCCGGTACGACGACCGGGGGCCCGCCTGGTACTGGAACAACATCCACACCGGGGAGCACACGGGCACGCATTTCGATGCTCCCGTGCACTGGGTCACCGCCCGGGACGGCAAGGACGTGTCGCAGGTTCCGCCGATGGAGCTGGTCGCTCCGGCGGCCGTCATCGACGTGTCGGCGCGGGTCGCCGACGATCACGACTTTCTGCTCGAGATCGCCGACGTGCGCGAGTGGGAGGGCACGCACGGGCCGCTTCCGGCCGGTGGGTGGCTTCTGGTGCGTACGGGGTGGGACGCTCGCTCCGCCAGCCAGTCCGGCTATCTCAACGCGAACGACACCGGCCCGCACACGCCGGGCATCTCGGTCGAGTGTGCGAAGTGGCTGGCCGACGAGGCCCCGGTGATCGGGGTGGGCGTCGAGACCGTCGGCACCGACGCGGGGCAGGCGTTCGCCTTCGACCCGGCGTTCCCCTGTCATTCGTACGTGCTGGGGGCCGGCAAGTACGGCCTCACCCAGCTGCAGAACCTGGCCGTGCTGCCGCCCACCGGCTCGGTCGTCATCGCCGCTCCCCTGCCCATCGTCGGCGGCTCGGGCAGCCCCACCCGGGTGCTGGCCCTGGTCGAGCGGTGACCACGGTCGCCGAGGTGGTCGGGGCCACCCTGGCCGGGCTGGGCGCGACGCACGTGTTCGGGGTGGTCGGCAGCGGCAACTTCCACGTGACCAACGCGCTGGTCGCGCACGGCGTCCGGTTCGTGGCAACCCGCCACGAGGGTGGGGCGGCCACGGCAGCCGACGCCTTCGCCCGGGTGTCGGGGCAGGTCGGCGTGGTCAGCGTGCACCAGGGATGTGGCCTGACGAACGCCATGACCGGTCTCGCCGAGGCGGCCAAGAGCCGCACGCCGCTGGTGGTGCTGGCCGCCGAGCCGGGCGCCTCGGCGTTGCGGTCGAACTTCCGGGTCGATCAGGACGCGCTGGCCGTGGCCGTGGGGGCGTCGAGCGAGCGGGTGCACAGCGCCGCCACCGCCGCCACCGACACCGTACGGGCCTGGCGCCTGGCCCAGGACCAGCGCCGCACCGTCGTCCTCAACCTGCCCCTGGACGTGCAGGCCGCGCCGGCCGAGCCTGCTGCGCTCCCGGCCGCCACCCGCATCACGCCGCCGCGCGCGTCGGACGAGGCCGTCACCGAGTTGGTCGCCCTGCTCGCGGGCGCGCAACGGCCGGTGTTCATCGCGGGCCGCGGCGCGCTCGATGCCAAGGAGACGCTGCAGGAGCTGGCCGCCCGGAGCGGGGCGCTGCTCGCCACCTCGGCCGTGGCGCGCGGGCTGTTCGCCGGTGACCCGTGGAGCCTCGACGTGTCGGGCGGGTTCGCGACGCCGCTGGCCGCCGAGCTGATCGCCGGGGCCGATGTCGTGGTGGCGTGGGGCGCGTCGCTGAATATGTGGACCACCCGCCACGGCGCCCTGCTGGCTGACTCCGCGACGATCGTGCAGGTCGACCTCGATCCGGCCGCGCTGGGCGCCCACCACCGCGTCGATCTCGGCATCACCGGGGACGCGGCCGCCACCGCCCGGGCTGTGCTGGACGTGCCGTCAGCCACCACGGAGGATTCGCGACTCCCCGTCGTGCCGGGTGAGAAGGCCGGTTACCGCACAGCGGACGTGCTGGAGCGGATCGTCGCCGCGGGCCGGTGGCGGGACGTGTCGTACGACGACGACGGCGACGCCACCCACATCGACCCGCGGACGCTCAGCATCGCCCTCGACGACCTGATCCCGCGCGAACGCGTCGTGGCCGTCGACTCCGGCAACTTCATGGGCTATCCGTCGACGTACCTGTCCGTTCCGGATCGCCGCGGGTTCTGCTTCACCCAGGCGTTCCAGTCGATCGGCCTGGGCCTGGCCTCCGCGCTCGGCGCCGCCCTGGCCGCGCCGGACAGGGTGCCGGTGGCGGCCTGCGGCGACGGCGGGTTCCTGATGAGCATCGCCGAGCTCGAGACCGTGCGGCGGCTCGGCCTGGGGCTGCTGATCGTGGTCTACAACGACGCGGCGTACGGGGCGGAGGTGCACCATTTCGGGCCACACGGCCACCCTCTCACGACGGTCGTGTTCCCCGAGACGGACCTGGCGGCGATCGCCCGCGGGTACGGCTGCGCGGCCGTGACCGTGCGGCACCCGGGCGACCTGGCCCCGGTCGCCGAGTGGCTGGCCGGCCCGCGTGCGGTGCCGATGCTGGTCGACGCGAAGGTCGCCGCGGGCCGCCCGTCCTGGTGGCTGGAGGAAGCTTTCCGCGGCCACTGATCGAGAACTGCCTATGCCATAGATCACACCAGGCCCCGGACGCCGTGCGGGACAGCGCGACCACCCCCGGCCGTGATACCTACACATTCACGGTTCTGGATCAGGGCCGTGCATCACGAACGGGGAGATCCATGAAACTTCCGCATGCCCGGCGACGGGCTGCGCTTCTCGGGGCGGCACTGCTGGGCGCCGCCTCGATTTCCGGCGCCGGCGCCGCGTACGCCGTCAACGGCCCGGTGGCCACCGATCCGGCGCTCGCCTTCTCGGTCCAGCTGTCCCTGGGCGACACGGCCAAGGGCTGCTCGGGCGTGCTGGTCAACCGCTGGTGGGTCGCCACCGCGAAGTCGTGCTTCGGCACCGTCACCGCGGGCGCTCCCCCGCTGGCCACCACGGCCACGATCGGGCGCCTCGACCTGACGACGAGCGGCGGCCACGTCCGTACGGTCGACAAGATCGTGCCCCACCCGGAGCGCGACCTCGTGCTGGCCCGGCTGGCCGACGCGGCGCTCGGCGCCACCACCGTGAAGATCGGCACGACGCCGCCCGCGACCGGCGACACACTGGTCGCCGCCGGGTACGGCCGCACCGCCGGCACGTGGGTTCCCGACGCGCTGCACACCGGCGACTTCACCGTCACCGCGGTCGGCGCGGCCACGCTCGACATCGCCGCCGTGGGTGAGTCGACCCTCTGCAAGGGCGACGCCGGGGGCCCGGTCCTGCGGCGTGCCGCGGCCGGTTACGAGCTGGTCGGCCTGCACCACGCGTCGTACCAGGGCGGCTGCCTGAAGGAGACGGAGACCCGCCGTGACGCGGTGGAGACCCGGGTCGACGACCTCGCCTCGTGGTTCGCGGCCAACGCGCCCATTCCGAACGCCCTGCAGGTGTCGGTCACGGACACCCGCATCGGCGTGCTCGCGGGCGACTACAGCACCCGGGTCAAGGAGGGTGGCCTGAGCGCGGGCTGGACCGTGCTGGAGCCCAACGCCAAGGAGATCGTGGTCGCGGCCGACCGCATCGGCGTGCTGACCCACGACGGCGTCGCCTGGGTCAAGGAGGGCGCCACCACCGCCAACTTCGTCCGCGCAGAGGTCAACGTCAAGCAGCTCGCGCTCAGCGGCAACCGCATCGGCGTGGTGACCAACGACGGCGTCGCCAAGGTCAAGGAGGGCGGCCTGTCCGCCGGCTGGATCAACGAGCACAGCAACGTCCAGCAGGTCGCCGTGACCGACAACCGGGTCGGCGTGCTCACCACGGCGGGCGTCGCGAAAGTCAAGGAGGGCGGCCTCAGCGCCGACTGGATCGACCAGCTGACCGGCGTCAGGCAGCTCGCGCTGTCCGGCACCCGGATCGGCGTGGTCACGACGGCCGGCGGCGCGCGGGTGAAGGACGGCGGTCTGAGTGCCCTCTGGACGCCCCAGGCGGCCGCGGGCGTCGCGTCGCTCGTGCTCAACGACGACCGTGTCGGCGTTCTCACCACAGCCAAGGTGGCGCAGGTCAAGGAGGGCGCACTGACCAACGACTTCGTCAACGAGGAGTGGAACGTCCGGCATCTGTCGGTCAGTGGCAGCCGCGTCGGTGTCGTGATGGTCGACGGCCCGGCCAAGGTCAAGCACGGCGGCCTCAGCGCCGCGTGGACGACCGTCTGGTAGCAGTCGTCCCGGGAGGCGCGTGGATCCCGCGCGCCTCCCCGTCAGCGTCGGATGACCGACCCCTCGGGCACGCCCGCCAGCGCCAGGCGGTAGGCGAGCTCGGGCCCCGGGTTGACCAGCAGGACGGCGACGGCGTGGTCCTCGCCGAGGAGGCAGGCCGCGATCAGCGTGCCCACGTTGATCGGGTCGAGGGTGACGACCTCGGTCAGGTCGACGATCAGGCGCGACGGCCGGACCCGCCGCACCGTGCGCACGACCAGCCGGCGGAGCTCGTCCGCGCACTCGGGGCCGAGGCCGCCCCGCAACAGGACGATCACGCTGCCGTCGTCGGCGGTGCGCGCCTCGACCACGCCGGAGGGCGCGGAACCGCCAGTCGTCACCGGCTGTTCACTCACGCGATCACCATAGGACGCTTCCGCGACTCGGGCATCCACCACCCAGCCGATGGCCGCGGCTGGCATCAATGGGGGATCAGAGTTTCCGCGACTCTCCGTAGCGTGACCGGCATGGATATCCACCGGGGATCGGCACTGCTGGCGGCGGTCGCCGTTCTCGCCACGGCGGGTTGCGCACGAGCCGCCACGGGCCACGACGCGGCGGGACTGGGGCCCGGGCGAGAAGTGCGAGTAGGCGTCACAGGGCCCAGCGGTCGATCAGCGTCTCGTGGGCCTCGAGGCGCTGCTGGGTGCGTTGCGGGTCGGTGCCGGCGATCGCGTCGAGCAGGCTGACCGCGAGCACCACGACGGCGGCGTGCGAGTCGAAGATGAGGCCGGTGCCGACCGGGGCCACCAGCAGCACGTCGGTCTCGTCGGCGAACGGCACGAGCGGGCTGTCGGCGACGACCACCGTGGCCAGTCCGAGTTGCCGGGCCAGACGGACGGCGGCGACGGTGGCGGCGGGGTACCGCGGCATGGCGAAGACGAGGATTGCGGTCGCACCCTGCTGGTGCAGTTGCAGAACGGCGTCGTCGAGGCTGCCCGCGTCGGTGTGCACGGACACCGCGGGCAGGGCCCGGCGCGCGAAGTAGCCGAAATACTCGGCGAGCGCCGCCGAGGCCCGCAGGCCGATCACCCCGAGCGGGGAGGTCGCGGCCAGCAGGCGTACGGCCGAGATCATCGCCTCTCCGCCGAGCTCCCGCCGCAGGCCGGTGACGTTGTCGATCTCCTGCCCGACCGAGTCGACGGCGCCGTGCCGCGGAGCGACCGGCGCCGACAGCACGACCTCGCGCAACGCGGCACGGAACTCGGGGTAGCCCGCGAAGCCGAGGGCGGTCGCGAGCCGCGTCACCGTCGGCTGGCTGACGCCGGCCTGCTCGGCGATCTCGATGGTCGACAGGAACGCCACGTCGGGAAACATGCCCAGCATCCGCTGCACGATCTGGCGCTGGCTGGGCGACAGGCGGTGGCGCTGCGCGAGGTCGAGCAACCAGTCCTCGGCGCGAAACGTCACCACACCCGCCTCGGGAGGAGAAGCTGAATACACTGAAACACCAAGGCTATATGGTGCATGACATGATTCAGCAGATCTGGCTCCGGTTTCTCAACGGCGCCGACATCGACGGCCTGAACCTCGGCGCCGCCGACGTGATCGGCGCGGTCGAGGACGTGGTCGCCGCGCACGGCCGGGGCGAGACCGTGTTCGAACCCCGTACCCACCTGATGCCGCGCAACGGCGGCGCCGGTCACTTCAACGTGTTGCGCGGTCACGTCGACACCCTGGGCGAGCGCGGTCTGAGCGGGGTCAAGGTGGTCGGCGACTTCGTGCCGAACTACCAGCAGGGCCTGCCCAGCGAGCTCGCGCTGATGACGGTGTTCGACCCGACCAACGGCGTGCCGCTGGCGATCATGGACGCCACCCTGATCACCGAGGTGCGCACCGGGGCGATGACCGCCGTCGGCGCCAGATACCTCGCCCGCCCGGACTCGAAGATCCTCGGGCACGTCGGCGCCCGGGGCACGGCGTTCGCCAACGTCACCATGCTCGACAGCCTGTTCCCGCTGGAGGAGATCCGGGTCACCAGCCGCCGGCCCGAGTCGCGCGAGGCCTTCGCGGCGCGGCTGAGCGAGGTGACGACGACGCCGGTGCGCGCGGTGGCGACGGCCGGCGAGGCGTTCGACGGGGCGGACATCCTGGTCGAGGCGTCGCGGCTGGAGAAGCCGGAACCCCTGCTGCGTACGGCGACTGTGAAGCCCGGCGCGTTCGTGGTGCCCTATGGCACGATCAGCGCGGTGGAACTCGACCTGCTCGACGTCATGGACAAGGTGGTCGTCGACGACTGGCGCGAATCCCGGTCGGGGCGGTTCGGCAGCCTGCGGGCGCACGTCGACACCGGGCGGCTGAGCGAACAGAGCCTGTACGCCCAGATCGGCGAGATCGTCAGCGGGCAGAAGCCGGGCCGCGAGCGCGACGACGAGCGCATCCTGTTCTGGCATCGCGGCCTGTCCGTCCTCGACGTGGCCCTGGCCCACCTGATCCTGACCCGCGCCGAGGCCGCCGACGTGGGCACGATGCTGCGCTACCGATGAACAAGGTCATCATCGGGCGGCCGGAAGACCTCGACCGTACGGTCATCGCCGCGGTCGCCCGCGGCGCCTGCCACCTCGAACTCGCCCCCGGCCTCGTCGGCGCCCTCACCCGGAGCCGCCGGTCCACGCTGGCCGCTCTCGAGGGCCGCGTCGTGTACGGCGTGAACACCGGCATGGGCGCGATGTCCGGCCTCCGCCTGGACGCCGAGGCCCAGCGCCGCCACCAGGACAACCTCATGATCGGCCGAGCGGTCGGCTCCGCCCCCTGGCTACGCCGCGACCAGGCTCGGGCCTTGCTCGCCGCCCGCCTCCGGACGTTCCTGGACCCGGCCGCGGGCGTCTCCCCCGAGCTGTGCCGCCGGCTGGCCGACCTGCTGAACGCCGACGTGGTTCCGGCCATCCCGGCCCGGGGCAGCGGCGCCGCCGGCGAGATCATTCCGCTCGCCCACGCAGGCGCGGCACTCCTCGGTGTCGGTCAAGTTCTTGACGCCGGCCCGATCGGAGCCGGCGGGGCGGTCGACGCGAGCAGCGCGTTTGCCGAGGCGGGCCTGGCCCCGAGGTCGTTCGGGCCCAAGGAGGGCATCGCCTTCCTGGAAGGTGTTCCCGGCCTGACCGGACTGGCCGTCCTGGGCAGCGCGGCCGCCCGCGTGCTGATCGACCAGGTCGTCGTGGGCGCGGCTGCCTCGCACACGGTGATCCGGGCCAGCCTCGATCCCCTGCAGCCCGCCCTGGCCGACAGCGACGAGCTCCGCGTCGTCCTGGAAAGCCTGCGTGACCTGCGCGGCAAGGCCGAGCCCGGCGCGCTTCAGGCGCCCGTGTCGTTCCGCGTCACCGCACCCGCCCTGGCCGTGGCGATGCGGGCCGTAGCCGGAGTGGAGGCGGCCGTCGACCGCGCTCTGAACGCGGTCACCGACTCCCCCGCCCACCTCGACGGCGAGTTCGTCGGCACGTTCGGATTCGCCGGCACCGACCTGACCGCCTCCCTCGGCGCGCTCACCACGGCCCTGGTCCATCTGGCCGAGCTGGGCGCGGCCCGCCTGCACCGCCTGCTCGACCCCCGGGTCACCGGCCTGGCGCCTCAGCTCTCCCACTCCCCCGGCCTGCACGCCGGCATGGCCGCCGTTCACAAGCGGGCCGCCGGCGTCACCCACCGCCTGCGACGGTTCGCGGTCCCGGCGCTGACCGGCGCGATCGAGACGTCGCTGGGTCAGGAGGACGTGCAGAGCTTCGGCTTCGAGGCCGCCGAGTGTCTGGACGAGGTGCTCACCGGCCTGCGCGACGTGCTCGCCTGCGAACTGCTGGCCGTGGTCCAGGCGCAGCGCCTCGGCGCCCCGTCGAGTTCTACGCTCGACGACATCGACGCCGCGCTGCCTCCCGGAACCGCCGACCGCCCCTTCGGCCGCGACCTCGACCGGATCGTCTCGCTGCTCTCAGCGGGGACTGCCCGTGGAGCCGCGGACGACCAGTTCGGGACGGAACAGGGGCGCCCCGCCGGGTGAGTCGAGCTGCTCGACCGCGGCCGCCACGATCGCGTCCTCGTCCCAGGCCATCGTGGTCAGGCCGGGCTCGACCAGGACGGCGAGCTGGTGGTCGTCGTAGCCGACGACCGACAGGTCGTCCGGGATGCGCAGGCCGGCGTCGCGGGCGGCCCGGTAGACGGCGAACGCCAGCGAGTCGCTGAGGCAGAACACGCCGGTCGGCCTGTCGCGGGCGGCCAGCAGCGACGCCACCACGTCGACGGCGTCCGTGGTGGCGGCGGGCGCGGCGATGGCGATCAGCTCGATGCCGAGCGTCTCGGCGATGGCGGACGACAGCAGCTGCGCCGGCCGGCCGGGGGTCGAGGGCAGCGCGGGCGCGAGCAGGCCGACCCGCCGGTGGCCCAGCTCGGCCAGGTGGGCGAAGGCTGTCCGTACGCCGTACTCGTTGTCGAAGAGCACGCTGCTGGAGCCCGGACGCCCGAGCAGCGCGTCGCCGATAGACACGACGGCGACGGACGGGTCGAGCAGGCGCCAGTAGTCGGCCGTGGGGTCGACCGGCGAGACGAGCGCGCCCTCGACCCGCTGGGCCGCGAACTGCTCGACGATGCGGCGCTCGAGTTCCGGGTCGGCATCGGCGTCGGCGATCGTCGCGAACCGCCCCTCGCGGCGCAGGGCCCGGGTGAGCAGCACCGACAAGTCCTGCTGCCAGAGGTCCCGCAGCGAGCCGGAGACCCCGACCCATCCCGTACGGCCCGAGGCCAGCGCCCGCGCGATCGGGTCGACCGTGTAGCCCAGTTCGTCGGCCAGTTCCCGGACCCGCTGGATCGTCGCCGGCGAGCCGCGCAACCCCCGCAACGCGTACGAGGTGGCCGCCAGCGACAGGCCTGCCGCGGTGGCCAGGTCTTGAAGCGTCCGCCGACCGGGGTGCCTCGACACCGGCCGACAGTAACACCGGCCGGCTCCCTCCTACGCCCCCTGGCCGGCCCACCCCGCCCGGGGACACCGCCCACGTCAGCTCTGGCGACCGGCACGCCGCCGAGTTGTCCACAGGCGGCTCGTCCCGGTGCCCGGGAACACCTTGCCATCAGGGGAGGGAAGCGCTTCACTTGTGGCCGGCGAGTGAAGCGCTTCCCTATACCGCGAGGAGGGCCAACGGTGATCGACTGCCACCAGCATCTGTGGCCCCCGCGGCTGATCGAGGCGCTTCGTCGTCGCGAAGCCCTCCCCTGCCTGCGCGGCTGGACGTTGCATCTGCCCGGCGAAGACCCGTACGAGTGCGATCCCGGACACCACGACGTCGAGCGCCGCCGCCATCAGGAACTGCGGGACGGCCGGTCGCGGGTGCTGGTGTCGCTGTCGAGCCCGCTCGGCATCGAGCACCTGCCCGCCCACGACGGCGCCGAGCTGATCGACCTCTGGCACGAGAGCGCGCTCGAGCTCGGCGAGCCGTTCCACGTCTGGGCGGCCGCGCCGGTCACCGAGCTCGACCCGGACGGCCTGGCCAAGGTGCTGCGGGCGGAGCGGGTGGCCGGGTTGCAGCTGCCGGCCACCGCGCTGGCCGACCCGGCCGGCATCGAGCACGTCGGGCCGCTGCTCACCGAGGCCGAACGCGCCGGCAAACCCGTGCTCGTCCATCCCGGTCCCGCGCCCGCCTGTGATCCCGGCCTGCCCGCCTGGTGGCCGGCCCTGGTCCCGTACGTGTCGCAACTGCACCAGTCCTGGCTGGCCTGGCACGTCGCCGGCCGCCGGCAGCATCCGGGCCTGCGCATCGGCTTCGTGGCGCTGGCCGGCCTGGCGCCGCTGCACCACGAACGACTCGCCGCGCGCGGGGGCGCGCTCGGGGCGCTCGACCCCAACGTCTTCTACGAGACCTCGTCGTACGGCACCCGGGCGATCGACGCCATGACCCGCGTCGTCGGGGTCGACCCGCTCGTGTCGGGCTCCGACCGCCCGTACGCCGAAGCCGTCGACCCCGGTCTGGGCGCGGCCTTCACCCATGCCCTGTTCCACGCCAACCCGCACCGCTTTCTCACCGGAGGGCTCCCATGACCGTGTTGCCGGCACCGCCCGGTCGCGTGCTCGACACGCAGGAACTGAAGCGCTGGGTGAGCGATTTCGCCGCCCGCCCCGAGATGTGGGAACACCTGGTGCGGCACGACACGGGCGGGCGGCACTACGCCTCGGTCTACCGCGACAGCGACATCGACGTGTGGGTGCTGTGCTGGAACGTCGCCGACGACACCGGCTGGCACGACCACGACACGTCCTCGGGCGCGGTCGCCGTCACCCGCGGCGCGGTCACCGAGGCGACCCCGCGCATGGGCGGCGAGCCGGTCACCCGGGTCGTCGGGGCCGGGCGGACGTTCGCCTTCGGGCCCGATCACATCCACCGCATGGGCGGCTCGGTCGACGGCTCGGTGTCGATCCACGCGTACTCGCCGCCGCTGTGGCGCATGGGCCAGTATTCGATCAGCCGCTCGGGCGTGCTGCGCCGCCGGGCGGTCAGCTACGCCGACGAGCTCAGGCCCATCGACGAATAGTCGAGCACCGCGCCGAGCCGGGGCAGCAGGTCGGCCGCGCGTTCCAGGTCGGCGCCCAGCGGCCGGTCCTCCTCCGACTCATCGATCGCCTCGGAGGCCAGCTCGAAGGCGTCCCGCAACGGCCCCGCGGTCAGCCGGCCCGGGGCCATCCGGAGCGCGCGCACCGCCGCCATCAACTCCGCGGCCAGCAGGGTCGGCGCGAGCTGCGTCATCGTGCGGAGCGAGCGGGCGCCCTGGGTGGCGAAGCTGGCGTGCTCCTCCAGGCCGAGCGAGATGCTGAGCGTGCCGGCCGCGGTCGGGGTCATGCCGACCCGGATCTCGGTGAGCAGGTCCTGGACGACGTACTCGCTGATCATCAGACCGGAGCTGCCGGGCGGCCCGGCGGCCAGGAACGCCCGCAGGCCGGTCAGGTCGGGCCGCATGAGCAGGCCCAGCCGTGCCGTCGAGAGCGACAGCACCGGCAGGAAGGCCCCGCGGGCCGCGTCCAGCTGGGACGCCAGCGTCGCCGTGTGGAACTGCCCGTGATGGCGTACGCCGTCCGGGGTGACCAGGGGATTCTCCACGGCCGCGTTGATCTCGGCGGTGATGGCGTCGTCCAGCGTCCGGGCGGCGTGGATGGCGGGTGCGGTCACCTGCGGCAGCACCCGCAGGCCGAACGGGTCCTGGATGCGCACCGGGGCCACCCCGCCGGCCACCAGACGGCTGAGCAATCGCGCCACCTCGACCTGACCGGGATGCGGGCGGTTGCGGTGCACCGTCACGTCGTACGCCTCGGGGTTGCCCCGCAGGGCGAGGAAGCTGAGCGCCGCCACCACCACGGACGCGCGCAACTGGCTCTGCACCCGGTCGAGGGCCAGTGCCGCCGTCGCCACCGTGAGGGCGCTGGAACTGATCATCGGGAGCGCATCGGTGGCCCCGAACGTCGTGACCGGTCCCTTGCCATCGCGCCACGGCCGCTCGCCGGCCAGGGTCAGGCTCAGCTCGGCCAGCGCGGCGAGGTCACCGGTGCCGATGGCGCCCCAGGAGTGGATCACCGGCGCCGCGCCGTCGTGCAGCGCCGCGGCCAGCGCCTCCGCGACCTGCCGGGACACGCCGGAGCCGCCGGCCAGGATCTGGTTGAGCCGGACGGCCATCATCGCCCGAGCGGTGATGTCGTCCTCCAACGGCCCGACGGCCGCGCAATGGCTGCGCAGCAGCCGCAGACCGCGCTCCTCGTCGTCGGCCGTGCGTTCGTGCCGATTGGCGCCGACGCCGGTATTGGCCCCATAGACTGCGCCATGCGCGCGCGCTTGCTGCAGACGCGCGTGCCGTCCCTCGACCCGGCGCAGCGCGGCCGGATCGGCCTCGACCCCGCACCGGCCGGAGGCGATGGCCAGCAGCGCGGCCACTGTCAGGCTGCGGCCGTCGAGTCGTTCTACCTGCATAACACGCCCCACCATCACCGTGTTTCGGACCCGTAACGGGCTCTCCCGGGCCGTTGACATCCTATTCACTACCCCTGAAGTATGAATAGTGGTATTCAATCGCTAGCCTGGAGCGCCATGATCACATTCGATGACGTCGTGAAGGTCTATCCCGGCGGCGGCACCGCAGTCGATCACGTCTCGCTCGAAGTCCCCACCGGTAAAACTACGGTGTTCGTCGGGCCGTCAGGCTGCGGAAAGACCACCTCCCTCCGCATGATCAACCGAATGATCAGTCCGACCTCGGGTCGCGTGCTCATCGACGGCGAAGATGTCGCCGGCCAGGACGAGGCCCTGCTGCGGCGCGGCATCGGCTACGTGATTCAGCACGCGGGCCTCTTCCCGCACCGAACGGTCCTCGACAACGTCGCCACCGTGCCGGTGCTGCTGGGCAAGACCCGGCGCGAGGCCCGCGCCGCCGCCCTCGGACTGCTCGAGCGCGTCGGCCTGGCGTCCGAGTTCGCCCAGCGCTACCCGGCCCAGCTCTCCGGCGGGCAGCAGCAGCGCGTCGGCGTGGCCCGCGCGCTCGCCGCCGACCCGCCGATCATGCTGATGGACGAGCCGTTCAGCGCGGTCGACCCGGTCGTCCGCGAGGGCCTGCACCGCGAGTTCCTGCGCCTGCAGAAAGACCTGGGCAAGACGATCGCCATGGTCACGCACGACATCGACGAGGCGATCAAGCTCGGCGACCTGGTCGTGATCTTCCGGCAGGGTGGCATCGTGGCCCAGATCGGCACGCCGCGGGAGCTGCTGTCCGATCCGGCCGACGATTTCGTCGCCGAGTTCGTGGGCCGCGACCGCGGGTTGCGCAGCCTCTCCTTCGACACCGCGGCCGAGCTGCCGGTGAAGCCCGTACCGGCCGAACTGGTCGTCGACGAGGCCGGCCGGCCGCTGGGCTGGCGGACGGGCGCCGACGACGTACGCCCGACCGGCGGCACGTTCACCAGCGCCGACACCCTGCGGCTGGTGGCCGACCTGGCCATCCTGTCGCCGGTCGGCATCGCCGTGCGGGTCGACGCCGACGGGAAGGCCGACGGCATCACGCCCCACCACGACCTGGCCGACTACCTGGCGGCGCGGCGCGGCTGATGATCACTTACCTGTCCAACAACTCCGAGACCGTGCTGGCCGCGCTCCGCCAGCACATCTGGCTCGCGCTGCTCCCGGTGCTGCTCGGCTTCATCATCGCGCTGCCGATCGGCTATCTGGGCGTCCGCTTTCCCTGGTTCTACCACCCGCTCGTCAACGTGGCCGGGGTGCTCTACTCCATCCCGTCGCTGGCGTTGTTCGTGTTCCTGCCGGTCGTGCTGGGCACGAAGATCCTGTCGCCGCTCAACATCGTCGTGGCGCTCACCATCTACACCGTCGCCCTGCTGGCCCGTACGGTGGCCGACGGCCTGCGCTCGGTCGACCGCCTGATCACCGAGTCGGCCACCGCGATGGGGTACCGCCGGTTCCGCCGCCTGATCGACGTCGAGCTGCCGGTGGCCCTGCCGGTGATCCTGGCCGGCCTGCGGGTCGCCACGGTGGCCAACATCAGCCTGGTCAGCGTGGGCGCGCTGATCGGCGTAGGCGGTCTCGGGCAGCTCTTCACCCGCGGCTTCCAGCTCTTCTACCTCGAGCCGATCCTGGTCGGCGTGATCCTCTCGGTGCTGCTCGCGGGCATCGCCGACCTGGCCATCGTGCTGATCCAGCGAGCGGTCACGCCGTGGACCCGCTTCCAAGGAGGCCGGGCGTGAACCTCTCCTACCTGTTCGACGCGGCGCACTGGGACTTCGGCGCCTCGGGCAGCATCCCGCAGCTGCTTCTCTCCCACCTCTGGTACGTGATTCTGGCGCTCGCGATCGGCACGGTGATCGCGTTGCCGGTCGGCCTCTACATCGGGCACACCGGCCGCGGCTCGTTCATCGCCATCAACGCGGGCAACGCCGGCCGCTCGCTGCCGACACTCGGCCTGCTGATGCTGATGGTGACCCTGCTCGGGCTGGGCCTGCTGCCGGTGCTGATCGCCCTCACCGTCCTGGTCATCCCGCCCATCCTGACCTCGGCGTACGCCGGGCTGCGCTCCCTCGACCACCAGGTGGTCGACGCCGCCCGCGGGGTCGGCATGCGGCCCTGGCAGGTGCTCACCCGCGTCGAGCTGCCGATGGCGCTGCCGGTGCTGATGAGCGGCTTCCGCAGCGCCACCCTGCAGGTCGTCGCCACGGCGACCGTGGCCGCCGCGGTAGGCCTGGGCGGCCTCGGCCGCCTGCTGATCGACGGCCTGGCCGTCAACGACTACTCCCGTGTGCTGGCCGGCGCCATCGTCGTCGCGGTGCTGGCCGTTCTGCTCGATCTGGTTCTGGCGTTCGCGCAGCGCTGGATCGTCTCGCCCGGTCTCCGGGTATCCCGATGAAAGGTTCTTTGATGAAGCGTTTCGGCCGATTCACAGCGGTGACCGCCGCCCTGGCTCTCACCGTTGCCCTCACCGCCTGCGGCGCCGACGAAGACCCGCTGGCCAACGACAGCGGCGGCGGCAGCGCCGCGCCCGGCACCATCACCATCGGCTCGGCGAACTTCGCCGAGAGCGAGCTGCTCGCCGAGATCTACTCGCAGGCCCTCGAGGCCAAGGGCGTGCAGGTCAAGCGGCAGTTCAACATCGGCGCCCGCGAGCTCTACCTCAAGGCGCTGCAGGACGGCTCGATCGACCTGCTCCCCGAGTACAACGGCGCCCTGCTCTCGGCGCTGACGCCGGGCGGCGCGCCCGAGGGCGTGAGCAAGCCCGAGGACGTGCTGGGCGCGCTCAAGAAGGTGCTGCCGTCGGGCACCGAGGTGCTCGAGCAGTCCCCCGCCGAGGACAAGGACACCCTGACCGTCACCCAGGAGACGGCCACCAAGTACAGCCTCAAGACGATCGACGACCTGAAGCCGGTCGCCGGCCAGCTCACGATCGGCGCGGGCCCGGAGTGGCAGGAGCGCTTCCAGGGCCTCAAGGGCCTCGAGCAGGTCTACGGGGTCAAGTTCAAGGAGTTCAAGCCGCTCGACGCCGGTGGCCCGCTGACGGTCAACGCGCTGAAGAACGGTCAGATCCAGGTCGGCAACATCTTCTCCACCGACTCGTCGATCGCCACCAACAAGTTCGTCGTGCTGGAGGACCCGAAGAACCTCTACCTGGCCGAGAACATCATCCCGCTGATCCGTACGACGGCCAACAACCCGACCGTGACCGGCGCGCTCAACGCCGTCTCGGCCAAGCTGACGACCGAGAACCTGACCACGACGCTGGCCAAGGTCCAGGTCGACAAGCAGGACACGGCCGCCGTGGCCAAGGGCTGGCTCACCGAGAACGGCCTGGTCTGACCGTTGTGGGGGTGCCGCCGCGGCGGCACCCTCATACGGCGGTCCTTCCCGCCGAATAAGAAGGGGACGCCCGCTCGCGACCCCGAGGACCGCCCGCATGATGGCAACCGGCCTACGCCGCTGGATCGGCATCGCCGTGGTCCTGGCCGTGCTGGTGGGCGGGTCGGTCGGTTCGGTGCTGACGATGGCCGCAGTGAGCCGGGTGCAGCAACAGCACGCGTCGCTGCTGATGGACCACAACGCCGACGCCATCCAGCGCGCGGTCGCCAACGAGGCCGCCCGCTACACCGAGACGCTGACCGACATGGCTCTCGCCGTCGGTTCGCAGACTCAGTTCAGCGCGTCCGATTTCGAAGCCATCACCTCGCGCCTGACCCGTTCCCGGCTGCCCGGGGCGAGCACGATCGGCTTCGTGGTGCCGGCTCGGGCCGACGAGACCGCCGCGGTGCAGCGCTACTGGCGTGGCCACGGCGCCGTGAATTTGCGACTGGACACCGTCGGCGCCGCCGACGAGCACCAGTTCCTCATCTTCAACCGGTCCCTCGACCAGGTCCCGTTCCGGGCCGGCCGGGACATCAGCCCCACGAGCGAGCCGGCCGACGCGATGCGGTTCGCCCGGGCCAGCGGCCAGGTCACCTCCAGCCACCCGTACACCCTGTTGAAGGACCGCGACCTGCCGCTCGCCCAGCGGCAGCAGTCGTTCCTGCTCGCCGCGCCGGTTACCGGCACCGCCGGCACTCCCGCCGCGGGCGAGTTCCTGGGCTGGCTGACTCTCTCGATGCGCGGCGGCGACTTCGTCGAGGAGTCCCTTCAGACGTACGCCGGTGAGCTGGTCACGGTGGCCCTGAGCGACCTGGGCGGAACGTCCCCGACCGCCGTGGCGTCGACGCGCTCGTCCGCCGCCACGCTGCGCGACCCGAGCCTGCACCGGGTCCGGACGGTCATCGTCGGCGAGCGCGAATGGCAACTCGACGTGCAGCCGACCCAGCGCCTGATCAGCGACACCGACCGCCGGCTGCCGCTCGCCACCCTGGGTATCGGCCTGCTGGTCACCCTGCTGACCGGGGTGCTGGCCGACTCGCGCCGGCGCGCCCTCAAGAGGGTGGCCACCGCCACCGCCCTGCTGCGTCACGACATCGAGCGGCGCAAAACCGTCGAGGCCCGGCTGCTCGACCGCGAGGACGAACTACGCCGCCTGGCGATGCACGACGCGCTCACCGCCCTGCCCAACCGCGCCCTCTTCCGGGAGCGCCTCGACGAGGCCGACCCGGACCAGCCGCGCGCGGTCTTCTTCATCGACCTGGACGGCTTCAAGGCGGTCAATGACGGCCTCGGCCACAGCGCCGGCGACCGGCTGCTCGTCGAGGTGGCGCGGCGCCTGACGCAGTGCGCGCGGGCCGGTGACACGGTGGCCCGCCTGGGCGGCGACGAGTTCGCGATCCTGGCCGCCACGTCCGCCGCCGCACCCTTCGCGGAACGGATCGTGACCAGCCTGCGCGCCCCGTTCGACATCGACGGGCAGCCGGTGACGATCAGTTGCAGCGTCGGGGTCGCGGTCACGGACGCCGGGCCGACCGACGCGGAACGCCTGATTCACGCGGCCGACGAGGCCATGTACGTGGCCAAGGCGGCCGGCAAGAACCGCTACACGGTGGCCGTCACGTCCTCGGCCGCCGCCTTCGTCGACGGCCCGAACTGACGCCTGCTCGTTTGCGGCGCGAACGACAGCCTGACTGACTGGCCGCCAGCGCGACATCGCGATCTCGACGCCGGTAGACAGGCTGGCCGACTGATGACCGTTACCCGTCGCGGGACGCCGGCCTCGGACGCCCATGGACAGGCCCGCTGACGTTTTTCGCCGACGACACAGCCGTCCCACGCCGATCGACAGGCTCGCTGTCGACTCATCGTTGGCGCGACCCAATCCTCCGTATTCCGGTCGACAGGCCGGCTGACGAATGGTCGTTACGGTCGCGGCGGGCGAGACCGGATCTCCGGCTGATTGTCGACTCAAACAGTCCTCCGGATGCCGATCGACAGGCTGACTGACCGAATCGCCGTTACCGCCTCGAGCCGGGCGAGTCCGCCAGTCGACAGGCAGGCTGTCGACTCATCGGCGCCGCCGTCTGGTGGGGCGCGGCGTTCGTTGGCAAGCAGGGCTGAGGGCGACCACTACGGCGGTGCCGACCAGCCAGCAGACCGCGATCACCAGGGCGAGGCGTTCCACGAAAGCGCCGAAGTCGCTGCGGCCGATGAAGAGCATGGTCAGGCCGAGCGCCGCGCCGACGGGCACGATCAGCACGACACCGGCCGCGGCGAGCCGGGTCAGGGCCGGGCGCGGGTTCGCGAACCAGACGGCGGCCATTGCGACGGCCAGCACGATCATGCCGATGACGCTGGCCGTCGCGTGCACTATGTCGGCCGCGGTGGCGGGCTCGTAGGGCGGCAGCGGACAGGTGTCGCTGCATGCGACCAGGCCCGAGGTGGCCGCCAGCACCGCCGACACCAGCAGACTTCCGCCGACGAGGCGCAGGTCCCGCAGCGCCCAGCCGACGAAGGCGACACCGGCGGCGAGCACGACCAGACCGGTCCGGTACGGCATCGCGTACGGCTGCCCGGCCGTGCCGGCCTCACTGACATAGCCATCCCACCAACTGCCGGGCGGGGCCACCAGAGCGACCAGCATGACGACGGCCCCCACGGTCACCGCCAGCGCCCCGGCGATCGCCGCAAGTCTCGTCACGCCTCCCATCATGATCGATAGGCTCGACTCCCGTCCCGCGCCGTCGTCGTGAGCCGCGCCAGCCCGGGGCCCGGCACCGCCACGGCTCCCGATCATGATCGGTAGGGTCGGACCCATGCCCCGCACCGTGACCGGCGCCGTCCCGGGCCACCCATCGTGACCGGAAGGGTCGGACCCATCCCCCGCACCATGACCGGCGCCGTCCCCGGCCACCCATCGTGACCGGAAGGGTCGGACCCATCCCCCGCACCGTGACCGGCGCCATCCCCGGCCACCCATCGTGACCGGAAGGGTCGGGTCCGTGCCCCGCACCGTGGTCGTGACCGGCGCCAGCTCTGGCATCGGGCGGGCTGCCGCTGTGGCCCTGGCCCGGGGCGGCGACCAGGTGATTCTGCTGGGCCGGGACCCGCAGCGCCTTGCTTCGGCGGCTGCCGAGGTGCGCGAGGCGGGCGGGCGCACGCCTCCCACTTATCGGGCGGACTTCGCCGTACTCGATGAAGTGCGCGCCACTGGTGCGCGCCTGGCCGCCGAGCACGAGCAGATCCATGTGCTGGCCAACAACGCCGGTCTGCTGGCGCCCGTCCGCCCTCTGACGACTGACGGCCTCGATCCGACCGTGCAGATCAACCACCTGGCGGGCTTCCTGCTCACCCATCTGCTGCTCGACCGCCTGCGGGCTGCCGCAACGCCGACGTCGCCGGCCCGGATCATCACGACATCGTCGGCGGCCGAGGCGTGGGGCACGCTGGACGCGGATCGACCCGGCCGCCGGCAGCGCCTGCGCTGGCTGGCGTACGGCGCCAGCAAGCAGGCCAACATCCTGTTCACCGTCGAGGCGGCCCGCCGCTGGGCCTCGTACGGCATCGTTCCGACCTGCTACTTCCCGGGGCTGATCCGCAGCGGGTTCGGCACCACCAGCCCTGCCTTCAGCGTGGCCCGCCTTCTCTTCCCCGGTCCCGCCGAGGGCGCCGACACCCTGACCTGGCTGGCCACTGACCCGGCCGCCCTCGTCCCCGGCGGCTATTTCGCCTGGCGTGCTCCCTTCCGGGCCACCCCGCGCTCGACCAACTCCACCCGGGCCGCAAGCCTCTGGCAGTCAAGCCTCGCCGCGGTCCGGCTGACCGGCTGAAGAATGACGCCACTCCGTGTCATCGAGCCGCGGCCCGCCTCAGCCCGTGGCTACTTCCGCTGCGGGAGGTGGCGCTGGAAGAAGCGAAGCGCACTGTCGGCCTCGAACCGGGGCAGCTCGGCGTGCCGGCCGGGGTTGGCGTGCAGGGTCTTCTCGGTGGAGGCGAAGGCCTCGAAGAGCGCCAGCGCCGACGCCCGCGGCACGAACTCGTCGTTCCACTGCAGGGCGAACTCGACCGGGACGGTGATGGTCGCCGCGAGGTCGTGACGAGCACCGGTCAGACCCAGCACCCCGGCCGCGATCCGGTTGTCGGCCGCCATCAGCTCGAGGCCGACGACGGCGCCCATCGAGACGCCCCAGAAGCCGGCCGGGCCGCTCGGGGCCAGCCGATCGAGAGCAGCACGCCACTCGGGGACGGCCCGGGTGGCAACTTCGGCGTTGATCCGGGCGACGCGTTCCGCCAACCCCTCGGCCGTCCCCCGCATCGGCGAGGCGACCGGATCGGGTCGGTCGCCGTGCCCGGGCGCATCGAGCGCGGCGACCCGGAACCCGGACGCGACCAGCATCCGGGCCCGCCCGGTCACCGATGGAGCGCCCCGATGCTGGCCGCCACCGTGCGCGATGAGAATGAGCGGCCCGTCGCCGCCGGGCGGCTCCCACAGTGTGCCCGGAACCGTGTCGTCCAGCAGAAAGTGCTCTTCGGGAAAAGTCATGACGTGCCCTTCGGAATGCCACAGTGGCCCTTCCGGGGCGCCGGCTCAGAGAAGCGGCAGAGACCCGGGAAGCGCCCGACCATCGACTGCGTTGATCGGTCTCACCTCCTCGGGTAGCGGTTGCCGGCGAACCGTATTAGACCTCGATCGCGCCCGGCACGCACTGTCTCGGCGCGCCGGGTCCCGAGTGCGCCGGGTCAGGGGCGGATGCGGGCCAGCGCGTCGCCGAAAGCCGCGCGGGTCATCGGGAGCAACGGGGTCGACGCCATCAACTTCAGGTCCTCGGCCGGCGTCGTGGTGCCGTCGAGGAAGCGCAGCACGCGTTCGGCCGGGTTACGCGCGAACAGGCGGTCGAAGAACGCGACGCCGTCGACCAGGCCGCGGTCGAGGGCGCGCAGTTGCACGGCGTCCATCCAGAGGTGCCGGGCCGGATAGGGCGGGGCAGGCAGCGGCGGGCGGCCGGCGGCGAGCGCGCGGGCGATGTCGTCGGCCTGGCGGGCCATCGCCGAGAACGTGAAGCCGGTCGACGGCCGGGTCGCGCCGCCCGCAGTGCCCAGGCGCACCACCCGTGGGGACGGGTGCGGGTCGAACGGGCCGTCGGTCATCGGGATGACGCCGTCCTCGACCTCGCGGACCCGGAGCGCGGCGAGATCGAGGCCGAGCAGGGCCGCGTAGCCGCGCAGCGCCGCGTCGTACTCGTCGCCGGACAGCACGGCCGGCGAGAACTCGGTGTACTCGACCAGGGCGAACCGGTCGCTGACGGGCAGCACGTAGCCGAACGACACGCCGCGGGCCGGTTGCGGCGTCCGGAAATCCATCAGCACGGCGCGGCCGGGGTCGAACACCGGCTCGTCCGCCTCGAGCCACCAGCCGCGGAAGTGCTGAAGCCAGTTGGTGCGCCCGGGACGCCGGGGCGGACGCGGCCGCGAGTCGAGGGCCCACGCTGCCCGGACCAGGGGCGTGCCGTCGGGTGCCGAGATCAGCACCCGCTCGCCGTCGTCGGCGACCTGCTCGGCGCGCTCGGTGATCCGTACGGCGGAA
The DNA here is from genome assembly GCF_023717965.1 of Paractinoplanes hotanensis. Lineage (NCBI taxonomy): Bacteria > Bacillati > Actinomycetota > Actinomycetes > Micromonosporales > Micromonosporaceae > Paractinoplanes > Paractinoplanes hotanensis. Next base: position 53,867 of record NZ_JAMQOL010000002.1, read on the forward strand.
AGCTCCTTCTCGGCCTGTGCGGCCAGGTCGTAGAGGGGCGCCGAGCGCAGCATCGCGTACCGCAGCGGGCGCAACGGCAGCGCGCGGCGGCCGGTCGGGGTCACCACGTCGGCCTCGTCCCAGCTCGCGCTGAGCAGCGGGTCGAGGAAGGTGCCGGGGGTGCCCCAGAACGCCCACGTACGGTCCTGGCCGCGCTTGTGCACGGGGTCGACGATCGCCACCCGGGCGCCGGGACCTCGGCGCCCCAGCGCGGCCAGCACGAGCGAGGCCGCGCCGCCCCCGCCGATCAGGGCCAGGTCCACGTCCACGGGTTCACTCACCGGCTCAGCCTGTCATGCCGGTCCGGAGCGGTAGCGGGGGACTTTCGACTCTGCCGGCGGCGACCTGCCCGGGGCATGCTGGACGGGTGCGAGCCAAGGACGTCATGAGCAGGCCGGTGCACACTGTCGAGCCCGGTGCGCCGGTGGAGGACGCGGCGGCGGCGATGGCCGCGCGGGCGGTCACGGCGCTGCCGGTGGTGGACGGGGCGGGCAGCCTGGTCGGCATCGTCAGCGAGGGCGACCTGTTGTGGCAGCGGGTGCCCGTCGATCCGACGGCACAGCTCAACCGCTCACCCGCGGCGCCGGCCATCCGCCCCGGCCGGGTCGCCGACGTGATGTCGCGGTCGCCGGTCACCACCCGGCCGGACGTCGACCTGGCCGAGGTCGCCGAGACGATGCTGATGTACGACGTCCGCAGCATGCCCGTCCTCGACGGCGACACCCTGGTCGGCATCGTCAGCCGTCGCGACATCCTGCGTGCGATGGTCCGCACCGACGAGACACTCGTGCGGGAGGTGCAGCACCGGCTCGACGAGTACGCCCCGGGCCGCTGGACCGCTTCCGTCCACAAGGGAGTCGCGACCGTCGTGGGCGCGTTCGCCGACTCGACGGAACGCGAGATCGCGGCCGTCCTGGCCCGGACGGTCCCCGGCGTGGCCGACGTGCGGATCGAGCCGCCGCGGTGAGCATGGCGCGCCCCTGGACTGCGAGATGATTGCGCGAATGTGGCGGGGCTGGGTGCGAACCGGGAAGGCGGACGACTACGTCGCCTACATCGAACGGACCGGCCTGGCCGGCTACCGCGAGACGCCGGGCAACCGGGGCGCTGAGATGTGGGTTCGCGACCTCGGTGACGGCCGCTCCGAAGTGACGACGCTCAGCTGGTGGGACTCCCTCGACGACATCCGCGGCTTCGCCGGCGACGACATCTCCCGGGCCGTCTTCTATGCCGAGGACGACGAGTATCTGGTCGACCGCGAGACCACGGTGACTCACCACGAGGTCGTTCGCCGCATCGGCTGACAGGCGGCTCGATCCAGCGCCCCGGTCGCATTATTTCAGGGAGCCGTCCAAGTATTGCGTTCGTGTGAACAGAACTGTCACGATGACCGTCGATCCGTTCCCCGAATCCCCCGGATCGACAGGAGTCCCCCATGCCCGTCACCCGACGAACCCTGCTGTCCACAGCGGCCTTCGGCTCGGCCGCGGCCCTGCTCACCGACCTGTCCCCCGCCTCCGCCGCCTCGCCGCCGGGCGATGTCGTCGGCAAGATCAGCGTCGGCTACCAGGGCTGGTTCGCCTGCCCGGGCGACGGCGCGCCGATCGGCGGCTGGTGGCACTGGAGCCGCGACCGCTTCCAACCGCCCTCGCCGGCCAACACGACTATCGTGTCCTGGCCCGACATGCGCGACTTCACCCACGCCTACCCGACCGCGTACCCGCATCTCGGTGACGGCCGGACCGCGACGCTGTTCTCTTCGTATGACCAACAGACAGTCGACACCCACTTCCAGTGGATGCGCGCCTACGGCATCGACACCGCGGCCCTCCAGCGCTTCAATCCGACGGGTGACGAAGGGCCGACCCGCGATGCCATGACCCTCAAGGTGCGGACGGCGGCCGAGGCCACGGGCCGCAAGTTCTACATCATGTACGACGTGACGAGCTGGACGTCGATGCAGAGCGAGATCAAGGCGGACTGGACAGCCAAGATGTCGGCCCACACGGCGTCACCGGCGTACGCCCAGCAGAACGGCAAACCGGTCGTCTGCATCTGGGGTTTCGGCTTCTCCGACGACGCCCGCCCGTTCGCTCCCGGCCCGTGCCTCGACGTCGTGAACTGGTTCAAGGCACAGGGCTGCTACGTGATCGGCGGCGTGCCGACCTACTGGCGCGAGGGTAAGAACGACAGTCGCGCCGGCTTTTCCGACGTCTACCGCGCGTTCGACATGATCTCGCCGTGGATGGTGGGCCGCACCGGCACGCTCGATGGCCTCGACTGGTTCCTGGCCAATGTGAACACCGCCGATCAGGCCGAGTGCAACGCGTACGGCATCGACTATCAGCCCTGCGTGCTGCCCGGCGACCTGTCGACCGGCGCCCGGCACCACGGCGACTTCTACTGGCGCAGCCTCTACAACATGATCAAGCTGGGCGCCCAGGGCCTGTACGTGTCGATGTTCGACGAGTTCAACGAGGGCAACCAGGTCGCCAAGACCGCCGAGACGGCCGCCTCCGTCCCGGCCGGCAGCGGCATCCGGCCGCTCGACGAGGACGGCACGTTCTGCTCGTCCGACTACTACCTGCGCATCACCCAGGACGGCGGCCGGATGCTGAAGGGTCAGCTCGCCCTCACCGCCGTGCGTCCGACCCCACCCGTCACCGGGACGACACCGCCGCCGCCCACCGGGGACCTCGCCGCCGGCAAGGCAGCCACCGCCGGCAGCGCCAACGGCCCCTACGCGGCGGCCAACGCGGTCGACGCCAGTCCGTCGACCTATTGGGAGAGTGCGGGCGCCCTGCCGCAGTGGTTCCAGGTCGATCTGGGCGCCGGCTACGCGGTCAACCGGCTTGTGCTACGTCTGCCCGCAGGCTGGGAGCGGCGCACCCAGACCATCACCGTGCAGGGCAGCACCAACGGCACGACCTTCACGACGCTCGCCGGCTCGACCGGCTACGTGTTCGACCCCGGCGCCGGGAACACGACGACAGTCATGCTGTCGGGTGCGACGGTCCGCTACGTACGGCTGAGCTTCGCGGCCAACACCGGCTGGCCCGCCGCCCAGCTGGCGCAATTGCAGGCGTACGCGGAAAGCTCGCCGCCGCCGGCCGGCGACCTGGCTCGGGGTAAGCCGACCTCGTCGAGCGGTCAGGCCCAGGCGTACGGGCCCGGTCACGCCGTCGACGGTGACGCCGGGACCTACTGGGAGAGCGCGAACAACGCGTTCCCGCAGTGGATCCAGGTCGACCTGGGCTCCGCGACCGCGGTGAGCCGGGTCGTTCTGAAGCTGCCGTCCGGCTGGGGCGCCCGCTCGCAGACGGTGGCCGTCGCCACCAGCACGAACGGCACCGCCTTCAGCACCTTCTCGGCCGCGGCGGCCCGGGCCTTCGAACCGGCTGCCGGCAACACCGTGACCGTCGACGGCTCGTCCGTTCAGGCGCGGTACGTGCGGGTGACCGTGACCGCCAACACCGGCTGGCCCGCCGGCCAGTTGTCGGCCCTGGAGGTCTACACCACTTGACGTTCCTCGTCGTCGAGGCGGCTCGCGGCTCACTGTGCTCGGCCGCCCCGACGACGAGGACGTGGGAAACATGCGAGCCATCACGGAGACGGACCGCGGCGCGGGCGTGCCGGGGCACGAGGTGGCCGGAGTCGTGGCCGCGCTGGGCCACGGCACCACCGGCCTGACCGTGGGTCAGCGGGTATCGGCCTCACCGACTGGACGCGACGGCTCGCCGGAAGACACCGCCGCCGCCTTCGCTCCGGCTATACGGGTGACGGGAAGGACGATCATTCAGGTACGGCCCCGAGCGGGTCGCAGACCAGCCAGCTCAGCCGCGTCGACGCCGCCCACGAGCTCTGAGGCGATGAGCCGCCCGGCGCTGGGCGCCAGGGTCACGCCCGAGTGCATCACGGCCACGTAGGCGCCCTCGACGCCCGGGACGGGGCCGATCAGCGGCAGGCCGTCGGCCGGCATGGGACGCGCTCCCAGCCGTACGCCGAGCAATTGGACAGCATGGGTGTCGAACGTCGCGACGAGCCGGCGCCGCATCGCCTCGCCCGCTTGGCGCAGCTCGTCGTGGTCGATCTCACCGTGGTAGGCGTCGGCGACCAGCAGCTCGCCGCCGGCTGCCTCCCGCACCTCGAGCTCCGGCGTGACGACCAGCGTGCGCACCAGGCCGGGCGGCGCGGCGAAACGCATGAGCAACGCCGGCGACGGCGTCACCGGCAGGTCGAAGCCCAGCGGCCACAGCAGCGCGGGTGCGTCGGCCCCGGCCGCCACCACGACGGTGTCGGCATCCACACCACCACCGGACCACCGCACGCCGGCGACGCGACCGTCTCGCATCAGAAAGGCGGCCACCGCGGTGTTGGCCATCAGACGCGCGCCGTGACTCCGGGCCGCGCGCACCAGAGCTTGGGTCACGGCAACGGGATCCACCGCGCCGTGGCTCTCGAGGAAGACCGCGTGCGCGGGCGGCTCCCGCAAATGCGGCTCCAGCCGGGCTGCGCCGGTCGTCGGCTCGCCTTCGCCGCAGAGCAGCACGCCGCGCCACCGCACCTGCAGGCCTGGCACGTCCGCCTCCCACCGCCGCCAGTCCCGCAAGACCCCGCGCCGCAGTGCGGTACTGGCATCGACCGCGTCGCCACTCCGCGGCTCGCCGATCCAGGCGAACGAGTCCGCGGTCACCCCCGACCCGGGAAGCGCCTTGTCGATGAGCACGACGTCGCCACCGGCCCGCGCCGCCTCGTACGCCACCGCGGCGCCGACGATGCCCGCGCCCACCACCACGATCCGCGTGCTCATCCCGCCAGCCTGCCACCCGGCGACGAACTGTCCACCGAGTTCCGATCGGGGGAACCGATCGGACGGCCGATGTCTTTGGGACGGTGACGAAGGTTCACTGGCGACAGACCGACGGGGCAGGCCATGACGCAGCGCTTCAAAGAACTGCTGGACGACGCGCCGCACTGGCCGACGCGTTCACCCTCAGCGAGACGCCTTGACCGTAGCCGCTCGCGGGACGGGGGACTCGGCCGACCCGCACCCGGTGGCTCAGTGCGACTCGGCCGGCGCGGAGCAGGACGGCTGGAGCCAGGGGGTCAGGTCTTCCAGGTCAGTCGCCAGGAACCGTGCGAGGCCGAGGCCATAGCGGTGTTCGGTGACAACCGGGCGGTCGCCGAAGGCTCGCAGGACGACCTCGGCGCCCGCGGGTTCGAGGTCGTCGAGCCAAAGGTGGCCCTCGCCGGGGAGGTGGCGAATGGCGCGTATGCCGAGCAGGTCGTCGAAGGCGCCCGGCGTGACCCGGCAGTGCTCGTCGGTCAGGCCACAGCCGAACGTCAGGATCAGGGTGCCGCTGGCCTTGACGTACGACCGCAGGGCGCGGTGGGTGGCGCTCGACACGAGGTGCAGCAGTGGCGCGGCGACAACCCGGTAGGTGTCGAGCGGAGCGCCTATCGGGATCACGTCGACCGGTGGGCCGAGGGCGCGGTGCCAGCGGCGGCAGGTGGCCTCGTAGTCGATCTGGCGGGTGGGCAGGTGCGGGGACTGCCAGGCCCACATCGTCTGTTCGTCATACAACAATGCGCGGTCGGCTCTCTCGGTGGGCGGCGTACAGCCGGCGAGCGCGGCGCCGACAGCAGCGATCTCGCGGAAGACCGGGGTGTCGGGGCCCTCGTGCGGAACGATCGCGGGGTGCCACTGCTCGGCGCCGCCGCGGCTGGCCCGCCACTGGAAGTACATGACTCCGGTGGCGCCGCGATCCGTGTAGGTCTGGGCGGCTGCCAACGCCTCACCTTCGGCGAGCGCGCGGACGACGCCCTGCTCCACCACGGCGCCGGGCGCGTGTTCCATGACCAGCCACGGCCTGCCGTCGGTCGAGCCCGCCTCGCTGGGCCCGCCGTCCCAGCCGGACACGCTGGACCCGCCGGTCGAGCGGGACACGCCCGACCCGCAATGCCAGCCGGACACGGTCGACCCGCCGGTCGAGCGCGACTCGCTGGACCCGCCCGCCCAGCCGGACACGCTCGACGCGCCGGCCGAGCCCGACACGCTCGACCCGCCGGCCGAGGCGGCCCAGCCGCGGGCCAGGTCGGCCACGAAGGCGCGGTCGTCGAGGTGGCCGGCGACCGAGGCCGGGTAGTCGTCGACCGCCACCACGTCGACCTCGCGGGACCAGCGGGCATGGTCGACCGGCACCCAGCCGCCGAGGGCGAAGTTCGTCGTCACCGGCTTGCCCGACGGTCGGACAATGTCGCGCTGCCGGACGTAATGGTCGAGCATCGCGTCCGAGACGAAGCGCCGGTAGTCCAGCAGGTGGGCGGGGTTGTTCAGGTACTGGGTGGTCCGGGGTGGCCGCACCTCGTCGAAGGACGCGTAGCGCTGCGACCAGAAATCGGTGCTCCAGGCGGCGTTGAGGGCGTCCGGGTCCCCGTACGCGCGGAAAAGCCACAGCCGGAACGCAGCCGCGCAATGGTCGCAATAGCACGTCGTGCCGTACTCGTTGTGCACATGCCACATCCGCAGCGCGGGATGGTGCGAGTAGCGCTCCGCCAGCGCCGAGGCGATGTGCGAACTGGCGGCGAGATAGGCCGGAGCGTTCACGCAGTACGTGTCCCGGGAACCGTAGGTCAGCCGGACCCCGTCGGCCGTGACCGGCAGCCCGTCGGTGAACCACGGCGGCGGGGACGCTGTCGGGGTAGCCAGACAGGCGCCGATGTCGTTGTCCCGCAACAGGTCGAGCGCCTCGTCGAGCCAGCCGAAGTCGAACCTGTCCGGCGCCGGTTGCAGCCGGGACCACGAGAACACGCCGACCGTCACGAGATTGACGTGGGCCTCGCGCATCAGGGCGACGTCCTCGTGCCACACCTTGGAGGGCCACTGCTCGGGATTCCAGTCGCCGCCGAAGAAGATCATCCCTTGATGGCCCCGACCAGGACGCCCTTGGTGAAGTGCCGCTGCACGAAGGGGTACACGAGCAGGATCGGGATCAGCGTCAGCGTCACCACGGCCATCTGGATGGCCAGCGGCGTGATCTCCTGGGTGCCGAAGTACTGGCCGGTCGTGTTCTGGCCGGAGCCGGGCATCGCGTTGCCCTGCAAGGTGTACGTGTAGATGACCATCTGCAGCGGCCATTTCTGGTTGTCGGGCAGGAAGAGCAGCGCGTTGAAGAACGTGTTCCAGTAGCCGACCGCGTAGAACAGCGCCACGACGGCGGTGACCGCGCGCGACGTCGGCAGCACCACCGACCACAGCGTGCGCCACTCCCCCGCGCCGTCGATGGCCGCGGCGTCGATGAGGTCCTGCGCGGTGTTCGAGAAGAACGCGCGCACGACCAGGATGTTGAAGACGCTCACCGCGGTCGGCAGGATCATCGACCAGTAGCTGTCGTAGCCGCCGAGGGCCGAGACGACCAGGAACGTCGGGATGATGCCGCCGCTGAAGAACATGGTGGCCACCAGCAGCAGCAGGATCGGGCGGTGGGCCCACGAGTTGTGCCGCGACAGCCCGTACGCGCAGAGGATCGTCACGACCATCGACACGAGCGTGCCGACGATCGTGATGCCGAGGCTGACCGCCAGCGAGTGCATCACCAACTGGTTGGTGAAGATCTGCCGGTACGCCGCGAAGGTGATGCCGTCGGGCACGAGCACCATGCCGCCGGCCTCGTTGACCGCGCTCTGGGTGGAGAGACTGGTCAGCACCACCATCCACAGCGGAATGGCGACGACGGCCACCACCACGAGGAGCACCACGCCCTTGCCGGTCTGGCCGGCTGCGGTCGGCGGCTCCTCCCAGTTGGGCCGGTTGCGGTTGCGGCGGTTCGGATCCGCCAGGGGGGTCACGACAGTCATCGCCGATACAGTCCGTCCTCGCCCAGCAGGTGCGCGATCTTGTTGGCGGCCAGGAGGAAGAGCAGCGACAGCACGCCCTTGAACAGCGAGGCGGCCGCGCCGAGGCTGAAGTTCGCGTTGACGACGCCGTAGAAGTAGGCGTACGTGTCGAGCACCTCGGCCGCGTCACGCCCGACGGCCCCGCGCTGGATGAGCATCTGCTCGAAGCCGACGGTGAGCACGTTGCCCAGGCGCAGCACCAGCATCAGCACGATGACGCCGCGGATGCCGGGCAGCGTGATGTGCCACAGGCGGCGCCAGCGCCCGGCGCCGTCGGCCGCGGCCGCCTCGTACAGCTGGGTGTCGATGGCGGCCAGCGCGGCCAGGAAGACGATGATGCCCCAGCCGGCCTCCTTCCAGATCACCTGCGAGGTCACCAGGAGCGCGAAGGTGTCCGGGTTGGTCATGACGTCGAAGGTGCCGAGGTCGTTCTCGCGCAGGAACTGGTTCAGCGCGCCGGCCCCGCCCAGCATCTGCTGGAAGATGGTCACGGCCAGCACCCACGAGAAGAAGTGCGGCAGGTAGACGACCGACTGCACGATCGTACGGACCTTGGAGCTCATGATGGAGTGCAGCAACAGGGCCAGCGCGATCGGGATCGGGAAGTAGAACACCAGCTGCACGAGGCTGAGCAGGAGCGTGTTGCCGAGCGCGCTCCAGAACAGGGAATCCGAGAACAGCTGCCGGAACGTCTCGAGGCCGACCCACGGGCTGTGCCAGAAGCCGGCGTAGATGCTGTAGCGCTGGAACGCTGTCGCCGTGCCGAACATGGGCACGTAGTTGAAGACGATCAGCAGCACGAGGGCCGGGATCACCATCAGGAGCAGGGAACGGTCGCGCCGGAAACGGTTCTTCCTGACCGGCGCCGCCTCGTCCGGCTTCTGCTGAGCGGGCGGCGCCTCGTGGAGCGCTGTCACTGGCCCGTGCCGTACTTGCTGCGGATGTCCTCGTAGAACGCGCGCAACTGATCGCCTCCCTGCGCCTTCCAGGTCTTCAGGCCCTCCTGGTACGCCGAGATCGGCTTGCGCCCGAACCGGATGTCCTTGACGAGGTCGACCATCGGCTGGTTGATGCTCGCGTACTGCGCGGGCTCGGTGACGTTCATGCCGTAGAACGCGGGCTTGGCCGCGTACTTCACCATGTCGGCCTCCCACGCGGCGTAGTCCTTGACGACCTGGGTCTGCCCGGCGATGACGGTGGTCGGGCTGATCGGCGTGATGAGGAACTGGTAGGTGGTCGCCACCTCCTTGCTGCCGCGCTCGGTGAGCACCGGGTTGCCGTCGACCATCGTGTAGTCGGTGCCCTCGACGCCGAAGTTGACCGTCAGGTACTCCTTCGACCCGTACGGCGCGGCCAGGTAGTTGGCGATCGACAGGCATTCCTTGATCTCGTCGGCGCTCAGCTTCGCGTTGAGGAAGCTGTACATGCCGGCGCTGGGGTTCATCCAGATCTGCGGCTTCCCGTCGGTCGACAGCAGTTTGAAGGCCTGCCGCTCGTACGAGGGATTGGCCGCCTTGCCGCTCTTGGCGTCGTCGCCCTTCCAGGCGCCGGGACCGTCGCCGGTGATGGCCACCTTGCCGCTCCAGAAGCGCTGCTTCGCCTCCTGGGTCTTGTCGGCCAGCGCGTCCGGGTGCACGTGCCCGGCCTTGGCCTGCGTCTGGTACCAGTTCAGCGCCTCGAGGATGCCCGGCGTCTCGTACCGGTGCAGAATCTTGCCGCTCTCGTCGATGACCCAGCGGTTGGGGTCGACCGGGAACTTGTAGATCTGGCCGAGCGTGTCGAAGACGTCGTCGAACGCCCACCGGCCCGCCGCGGCGCTGGTGAGCTGCTGACCCAGCGCGGCCAGGTCGTCCGGGGTCTTGATGTCGTCGGGGTTGATGCCCTCCTTGGCCAGGATGTCCTTGCGGTGGAAGAGCGTGCCCGCGATCGTCGCGCCGCTGTAGTACACGGGCAGGCCGAACAGCTTGCCGTTCCAGATGCAGCACTGCCAGGCGCTGGTCGGGATGGCCGCGAGATTGGGGTACGCCTTGATGGCGTCCCCGGACAGGTAGGGCCCCAGATCGGCGAACTTGTTGACCGCGTCCGCGAAGCCGAGGTTGCCCATGTTCCAGCCCGGAATCTGCAACCAGTCGGGCAGCTTGTCGCCGGCGAACAGCGTGGGCAGCACCTTGTCGTAGTTGTTGCCGTCGGCCGGTTGCAGCTTGAGCGTCGCGCCGATCGCCTGGTTGACCGCGGCGTAGTAGGCGTTGCCGCTCGCCGACGGGATGGCGCCCCACAGCGGCGTCATGGTCGTGTAGCTGCCGCCCTTGCCCGGCACCCCGGTCGAGCTGGTGACGGGGTTGGCCGGGTACTTGAGGAACGCCGGGCTGCTGAAGAAGCCGTTGGCGCCCTGAACACTGGGTATGTCGGCCTTCACGAGCTCGTTCGGCGTATACGCGGGCAGCAGCTTGGCCAGCTGGTCCTGAGTGGTCGTGCCCGGGCCGCTGGACGTCTTGGCGTCACCACAGGCCGCCAGAAGCCCCGACGCCGCACCCAGACCGGTCAGCGCGAGCAGTTGCCTTCTGTCGAGTTTCATCGTTGACTCCTCCGTCTTTAGTTGGGACGGTAAACGAACTAAGTGCGGCCCGGCAAGACCTGCCGGGGATCGGTGCCGTACGCTGCCGGAGGGAATGTTCGTGGGGCGGGGGTCGTCGGTGCTCACCAGGGAGAACGGGCCACAACCGGCCGATTTCGCCGACGTCAGGGCGACCAATCTGGCCGTCGTGCTGCGTCATCTGCGCACCCACGCGCCGTGCTCCCGGGCCGACATCGCGGCCACCACGGGCCTCAACAAGGCCACCGTGTCCAGCCTGGTCACCGACCTCATCGACCGCCGCCTGGTGCGCGAGGTCGGCATGACCGAGAACCGCATCGGCCGCCCCGCGGTGATGCTGGTGCTCGACGGCTCCCCCTACGCCGCAGTCGGGTTGGAGATCAACACCGACTACCTGACGGCGGTCGCGCTCGACCTGGCCGGCGAACGGCTGCTGTCGTGGCGACGCGCCTTCACCGGAACCGCGGGCCAGCCGGGGCAGGCGATCGCGGCGCTGGCGGCCCTGGCCCGGCGCACGGTGTCGAAGCTTTCCCATGATGGACGGCGAGTCCTGGGGCTGACGGTCGCCGTGCCCGGGCTGGTCGACGCGGACGGGGTGGTCGAACTCGCGGCCGGCCTGGGATGGCAGCGGGTCGACGTACGAAAGTCGTTGCTGGCGGCGCTGGGCGAACCGGGCTACCCGCTGCTCGTCGAAAACGACGCGAACCTGGCGGTGCTGGCCGAGCAACGGCTGGGCGACCAGTCCGGCACCGGCGATCTCGTCTACCTGACGGGCGGCGCCAGCATCGGCGCGGGCATCATCAGCGACTTCCGGCTGCTGCGCGGCGCCCGCGGTTTCGCCGGCGAGTTCGGCCACCTGCCGCTCGACCCCGCCGGCCCGGCTTGCGGCTGCGGGCGGCGGGGCTGCCTGGAGGCGTACGCCGGACTGGGCGCCGTCATTCGCCGGGCGCTCCCGGAGGTCGGCATCGAGACGGCGCTCTCCCCCTCGGAGTTCGGCCCCCACATGGACGAGATCCACCGCCTCGCCAAATCCGGCGACGCGCACGTGCTGGCGGCCCTGACCGAGACGGGCGCCCGCCTGGGCCAAGGCCTGGCCATCCTGGCCAACCTCATCAACCCGGCGTGCGTGGTGCTGGGCGGCTACTTCACCGGCATAGCCCCCTGGCTGATCCCGGCCGCCTCCCTCGAGCTGGCCGCCCGCTCCGCCGCCGCCGACAGCGGAGGCACGGTCATCGTCGCCTCAGCCCTCGATTCCAGCGCGGCCGCCGCCGGCGGCGCCACCCGGGTCCTCGACGCCATCGACTCGGGAGCACTACCCACCCCGCGATGACAGGCGGTCGTTCCAGCACGACGAGCCGAACCCCGGCGCACCAGCATCGATGGTGATCTCTTGACGGTCCTCGGCGGCTCGGGTAGACAGATCGTCAAATCGCCGAAACATGGACGACATGCTTGCCTGCCTCTGTCGAAGCGCTTCGACACGGGCGCTCGCCGATGAACCGCCACGGATGTGAAACCCATGAGCGACACACCGATGTTCCGTCAGGTCGCCGCGCCCCTCGCGGAGCGTGTGGAGGATCTGCTGGGCCGCCTCACGCTGCCCGAGAAGATCGCCCTGCTGCACCAGCACCAGCCCGCGATCGACCGGCTCGGCCTCGCCGCCTTCACCACCGGCACCGAAGCGTTGCACGGCGTCGCCTGGCTGGGTGAGGCCACCGTCTTCCCGCAGGCGATCGGGCTGGCCACCAGCTGGGATCTCGGCCTCATGACGAGGGTCGGCGCGGCCGTCGGCGACGAGGTGCGCGGCCTGCACAGCGCGGGCAAGTGCGGCCTCAACGTCTGGGCGCCGGTGGTCAACCCGCTGCGCGACCCGCGCTGGGGGCGCAACGAGGAGGGCTACGCCGAGGACCCGTTGCTCACCGGGCTCATGGGGGACGCGTACGCCCGGGGTCTGGCCGGCGACGACCCACGGGTGCTGCGCACGGCGCCGACGCTCAAGCACTTCCTCGGCTACAACAACGAGACCGACCGCTGCCTCACGTCGAGCAACCTCAGCCCGCGGGTGCTGCGCGAGTACGAACTGCCCGCCTACCGCCCCGCCGTCGAGCGCGGCTCGGCCGTAGCCGTGATGGCCGCGTACAACCTGGTGAACGGCCGCCCGGCGCACGTCTCGCCGTACCTGGAGGACGAGCTGCGCAGCTGGACCGGCGACGAGATCTTCGTGGTGTCCGACGCCTACGCCCCGACGAACCTGGCCGACCCGATGCAGCAGGCCTTCTTCGCCGACCACGCGGAGAGTCACGCGGCGGCGCTGCGGGCGGGCATCGACAGCTTCACCGACGCCGATCGGCGCAGCGAAGTCACCGTCGAGCGGATCACCGAGGCGATGCGGCGCGAACTGATCAAGGAGGAGGACGTCGACCGGGCGGTGCGACGCGCCCTGACCACGCGGGTGCGGCTCGGCGAGTTCGATCCGGCCGGTGAGAACCCGTACGGGAAGATCGGGGCCGGCGTGGTGAACTCGCCGGCCCACCGGGAGCTCGCGCGCGAGGCCGCCCGGGCGTCGATCACGCTGCTCAAGTCGGAGTGCTGCCTGCTGCCGCTGGATCCGGCCCGGCACCGCACCGTGGCCGTCGTCGGCACGCACGCCGACCGCGTCTTCACCGACTGGTACAGCGGTTCCCTGGCGTACGCCGTCACCGTTCGCGACGGCTTGAGCGAGGCCGTCGAAACGGTCGTGCACGCCGAGGGCGTCGACCGGATAGCGCTGCGCCTGGGCGGGCTCTACCTGGCCGCCGACGCCGACGGCATCCGGCTGACCGTCGAGCCGGCCGCGTTCGACGTCTTCGACTGGGGCAACAACGTCGTGACCCTCCGGTCGACGCTCAACGGCCGGTTCCTGCGCGCGGCCGACGGCCGGATCGCCGCCGACTCCCCCGGCCCGTCCGCGTGGGTCGTCACCGAGATGTTCACGCTGGGGCAGCGTCCCGACGGTTCGACCACTGTGCACACTCACGCCGGAAAGGAGGCGATCACGGCCCAGCTCGGCCTGGGTCCGCGCGCGGCCCGCTTCGCGCTCGAGACGCTCGTCGACGGGGCCGCCGACGCCGCCGACCTGGCCGCCACGGCCGACGCGGTGGTGGTCGTGATCGGGAACCACCCGCTGGTCAACGGGCGCGAGACCGAGGACCGCACCGACCTGCAGCTGCCGCCCACCCAGGAACGGCTGGTGCGCGAGGTGCACGCGGCCAACCGGGAAACCGCGCTCGTGCTGGTCTCGAGTTATCCGTACGCCATCGGCTGGGCCGACGCCCACCTGCCGGCCGTGCTGTGGATGTCGCACGGCGGCCAGGAGCTGGGGCACGCGCTGGCCGACGTGCTGACCGGGAAGGCCGACCCGGGCGGGCGGCTGACGCAGACGTGGTACCGCAGCGCGTGCGAGCTGCCCGACATCCTCGACTACGACATCATCACCAACGACGCGACCTACCAGTACTACCGGGGGACGCCGCTCTATCCGTTCGGGCACGGACTTTCGTACGCCTCCTTCGACTATTCGAACCTCGACGTCTCGCAGCCCACGGCGGCGGCGGGCGACGGGGTCACGATCACGGTGTGGGTGACCAACATCGGGAAGCGGGCGGGCACCGAGGTCGTGCAGCTCTACACCCACCAGCAGGTCTCGCGCGTGAAGCAGCCGTTGCGCCGCCTGCGCGCCTTCGACAAGGTGCGCCTCTCCCCCGGCGAGTCGCGGCTGGTCAGCTTCACGCTGCGGATCGACGACCTGTGCTTCTGGGACGTCACCTCCAACCGGTTCGTGGTCGAGACGGCCCGGCACAAGATCCTGGTGGGTCGCTCGGCCAGCGACATCCGGCTCACCGGCACGCTGGCCGTGCGGGGCACCCGGATCGGGGCGCAGCGGGTGCTCGACCGCACCGTCCGTGCCGCCGACCACGACGAGTACAGCGGGATCACGCTGGTGGCCACGGCCGACCCGGTCCGCGGCGAGGCGGTGCGCGCCACCGAGGACGGCGCCTGGTGCTGCTTCAACGGCGCCGACCTCTCCGGCGTACGCGAGGTGGCCGTCGACGGGGACGGGCCGCCCGTCCTGCTGCGCCTCGACGACCCGTACGCGGGCCCGGAATTCGCCTCGGTGACACCCGGCACACCGGCCGCCGTGACCGCGGCCGACGGCGTCCACGACCTCTACCTCGCCCTGGACGCGGGCAGCCGGGTCAGCGCGCTCACCTTCCGACCGTGAGACGCCGGCCGCATTGATGGCCGAACGGCCCGGTGCCATTCGCCGAGTGGCCCGATGCTGACCGATTTGAGGGGATACGTCGCGAGCTGAGGCGGTGCTTGCCGTCCACCGCGGGCGGGCCCGATCCTGAAATGGCCTTTCGCGACCGCTCAGCAGTGCCGCTACCGCCGGCTGCACCTGGAACGCCACCAGGCGGGCTCGCCGGCGCGGCCGCGATCCTCGTTCAGACCGCCTGCAACCGGTAGAGAGTGAGGGCGGCCAGCGACGGTGCGTCCACGATCCGGCCCGAACGAATCATCGCCAGGATCTCGTCGTCGCGGAATGAGCGATGAACCATGTCCTGCTCGCTCGGCTCCCGGTCGGGCGCGCCCTCCTCCAGGTCCGAGGCGAGATAGACGTCGAAACCCTGGGGCGAATAGCCGTACGCCTCGAAGAGATGACCGAGGTGCGTCAACGACCCGGCACGCAGGCCGGTCTCCTCGGCCAGTTCCTGCCGGGCCAGGGCGGCCTGGTCGCCCGTGGCGTTCCGGCCCCAGCTGCCCTGCGGGAACTCCCATGCCCGACGGCCCACCGGATAGCGAAACTGCTCGACCATCCAGAAGCCACCGGCCCAGCGCGGCAGCACCAGCGCGAAGTCGGGTTTCTCGACCACCCCGAAGATGCCGGGGCTGCCGTCGGGGTGCCTGATCTCGTCCTCGCGGACGGTCATCCACGGATTGCGGTACACCACACGGCTGCTCACTCTTTCCACTCCGTGATGATGCCAGCCGCCGGCGTGGTAAATCGGGCGACGGCGGTGTTCGTCCCGGCGAGAATGGCCGCTGTGGACAAGGTCGAGATTGTTCTCGCTCATGAGGAACGGGCGACCCTGCGCGTCGGGGACGTCTTCCTGAAGGTCGACCCGGATCAGGAGCGTACGGACGTCGAGGTCGAGGCGATGACCCTGGCGCCGGTGCCGACTCCGCAGGTGTTGTGGCGCAAGCCGCCCGTGCTGGCGCTAGCCGCTGTTCGCGGGAAGGAGCTGGGCCGCATCGGCCGGCCGTCGACCGCTTCGCCGGCCGCGTGGGTCGCCGCGGGGGCCGCCGTCCGGCGGTTGCACGACGCGCCGCTGCCGCCGTGGCCGGGGCCCGGCCCGGAGCAGTACGCCGCGGATCTCGAGAGCGAGTGCGCGTGGCTGCTTGCGAACGACATCCTGCCGGCCGCCGTCGTCGAAAGGAACCGGGAGGTGGCCGGGGCGGTGCTCCGGCCCTGGAATCCGGTGTTCGTGCACGGCGATCTGCATGTCAGCCACGTGTTCGCCGAGGGAGACGAGATCACCGGCATCATCGACTGGTCCGAGGCGGCTCAGGGCGACGCCCTGCGCGATCTCGCCAGCCTGACACTCGGCCACGAGGAGCATCTCGGCGACGTGATCGCCGGCTACGGCGCCGGCGCCGACATCGACGTGGTCCGCGGCTGGTGGTCGCTGCGCAGCCTGCTGGCGGGCCGCTGGCTGGTCGAGCACGGCTTCGACCCGGACTCGCCGGGTTGCGAGTTCGACGTCCTCCGGGCGGCGTCCGCCCGGACCTGATGCCGGCGGCAGCGCGGCTGAGCCATCCGGGGTGCGATGCCGGTGGGGCGTCGGCGATGCTGTGCGCATGGAGTACGTGTCCAGAGTGCCGCGACCGCCGCTGGACGGGCTGATCGACGACCTCTACTACCTGGCGGGTGCGCCGCCGTACGCCCGGCTCACCCTGCCGGCAAGTCCGGCGGCGTTGCTGGTCGTCAACCTGGGCGCGCCGTTCCGCATCCGCGCCGGCGCCGACATCGAGACGACCGAGTACGCCGACGGCTGCGTGGTCACCACGCCCAGTCGCGCCTTCGAGTTCGGCTATCCGGCGGAGACCCGGTCCGTCGGCGTGCACTTCAAGCCGTGGGGGCCGGCGCCGTTCCTGCCCATGCCCGCGGCCGAGCTGTGTGACCGGCCGGTGACCCTGGAACAGGTCTGGGGCCGGCCAGCCGTCGCCGAGCTACGGGACCGGATGGCCACGGCGAACGGACCGCACGAGATGCTGACACTGCTCGAGGACGAGCTGATGCGACGGCTGGGCGAGGCGGCCGGGCTGGGGCTGGTCCGCCATACGAGCGGCGTCATCGCGGCGGCCGGCGGGGCGGTGGCGATCGGCGACCTGCGGGTGGCCGCCGGTGTCAGCAGCACTCATCTGGCACAGCGGTTCAAGGAGCTCATCGGCGTCACGCCCAAGCAACTGGCCCGCAGCTACCGCTTCACCGCCACCGTCCTCGCGATCAACCCCGCCGGGCCGATCGCCTGGGGTTCCCTCGCCGGAGACGCGGGCTATTACGACCAGGCCCACTTCGGCCACGAGTTCCGGGCGTTCACCGGGCTCACACCGACCCGGTACGTCGAGGTCCGGCGGCGGTTCCTGCGCGAACACCCCGGCCATGTGCTGGACAGCTGGCCGCTGCCCGCCGATTGATTTCTTACAAGACCGGCCGCTCACGGCACGCTAGCTTGGCGGCACCCCAAGTCAGAGGAGAGCCCCGTGGGCACGGTGGTCATGTACAGCTCGGTGTCGGTCGACGGCTTCATCGCGGACGAGAACGACCAGCCCGGACCGCTGTTCGACTGGTTGTCCGGCGGTGACGTCCCGTTGGACGAGAGCGGCGCGCTGAAGGTGTCGCAGACCTCCTACGACTACACCCGGCCGTACTGGGATCAGATCGGGGTGACCATCTGCGGCCGCCATGTCTTCGACCTGACGGACGGCTGGGACGGGAAGCCGCCGGGCGGGATCGACCACGTGGTCGTCGTGACCCACCGGCCGGCGCCCGAGGGCTGGGACGCCGGTGCGCCGTTCCACTTCGTCGACGGCGTCGAGGCAGCCGTGGCCAAGGCGCAGGAGCTTGCGGGTGACCGCCTGGTCGAGGTCGCCGCCGGTGACGTCGGTGGCCAGGCGCTCGCCGCGGGCCTGGTCGACGAGGTGCGCATGGACGTGGTACCCGTCGTGTTCGGGTCCGGCAAGCGCTACTTCGGGTCGGTCGACGCGCAGCACCTGTTGGCGGATCCGGACGTGGTGATCCGGGGCAACCGCGTGCTTCACCTGCGCTATCAGGTACGCCGCTGACCGGCCCGTCCCGTGCGGTCAGAGCCTCGCGATCACCGAGGCCGGGTTCTCGACGGCGTCGGCGACGCTGCGCATGAAGCCGGCCGCGGTGGCGCCGTCGGCCACGCGATGGTCGAAGACGAAGCTCATCTGGGTGATCTTCCGGACGCACACCTGGCCGTCGATCACCCACGGGCGGTCGATGATGCGGCCGAAGCCGAGGATGGCCACCTGAGGGTGGTTGATGATCGCGGCGCTGCCGTCGACGTTGAACCTGCCGTAGTTGTTCAGAGTGAACGTGCCGGCGCCGGTCACCGTGCCGGCGCGGGCGGCAGCCGTGACGCGACGGATCTGTTCGTCGAGGCCGGTCGTGGTCAGGGCGCCGGCGTCGGTGACGGCGGGGACCACCAGGCCGCGCGCGCCCTGGACAGCCAGGCCGAGGTCGATGCGGTCGAGCTCGACGATCTCCTGCCGCTCGGTGTCCACGCGGGAGTTGAAGACCGGGTACTCGCGCAGAGCGGCCACCACGAACCGGGCGATGTAGGCGAGCAGTCCGGGGCCCGGGCGAGTCGATTCGCGCAACTCCCACAGGCGGGTGGCGTCCACGTCGACCCAGACCGTGGCCTCCGGGATCTCGGCTCGGCTGCGGCTCAGCGCGGCCGACACCGCGCGCCGGAAGCCGGTCATCGGAATGCGCCGCTCGCCCGGCGACGAAGGAGCAGCGGGCGCAGCGGGCGCGGACGGCAACGACGGAGCGGGCAGGGCGAGCGCTCGCACGACATCGGAGCGGACGATCAGGCCGCCGGGACCCGAGCCGTCGAGCGTGCGCAGGTCGACGCCGCCCTCGCGGGCCAGCTTGCGCACCAGCGGAGACACAACCAGCGGGACCCGCGAGGCACGGACGGAAGCCGCGTGCGCCAACGCGGCACGGGGACGACGGCGACGCCCCGGCACGGCGGTCGCGCCCGAGGTGCCGTAGCCGATCAGGACGTTGCCGGAACCAGCGCGCTCCTCCTCGCGATAAGTCTCGGCCGAAGCGACCGCAGGAGCGGGCGAAACGGAAGCCGCCGTCGAGGCAGTCGCCGGCGCCACCGTCAGCAGCGGCTTGCCGACCTCGAGGACGCCGCCCTCGGGCGCGTGCCTCGTGGCGACCGTCCCCGCGTACGGCGTCGGCACCTCGACCAGGGACTTGGCCGTCTCCACCTCGACCACCGGCTGGTCGACCTCGACAACGTCGCCCTCGGCCACGAGCCAGCGCACCACCTCAGCCTCGGTCAGCCCCTCGCCCAGGTCGGGCAGCCGGAAGACCTGGTCGCTCACGAGTCCTCCCACTGCAGGTCGTCCACGGCGTCGAGCACCCGGTCGACGCCGGGCAGGTGCAGGTGCTCGTACTTCGGCGGCGGGTAGGGGATGTCGAATCCGGTCACCCGGCGGATCGGCGCGGCCAGCGAGTGGAAGCAGCGCTCGGTCACCCGGGCCACGATCTCGGACGAGACGCCGGCGAAGCCCGCGGCCTCGGCCACCACCACCGCCCGGCCCGTGGAGCGGACCGCCGCGCACACCGTCTCGTCGTCGAACGGCACGATCGAGCGCAGGTCCACCACCTGCAGGCTGCGGCCCTCGCGGTCGGCCACCTCGGCCGCCTCGAGTGCGACGGGCACGCTGGGCCCGTACGCGATGAGCGTGGCGTCCGTGCCCTCGCGCCGCACCACCGCCCGGCCGATCGCCGGCGGGCGCGGGCCGAGTTCGACCTCCTCCTTGCTCCAGTAGAGCTTCTTCGGTTCGAGGAAGACGACCGGGTCGGGCGAGGCGATGGCCTCCCGCAGCAGCCCGTACGCGTCGGTCGCCGTCGACGGCGTCACCACGTGCAGGCCCGGCGTGTGGGCGTAGTAGGCCTCCGACGAGTCGCAGTGGTGCTCGACGCCGCCGATGCCCCCCGCGTACGGGATCCGGATGACCATCGGCAGCGCCACCCGGCCGCGGGTGCGGTTCCGCATCTTGGCCACGTGGCTGACGATCTGCTCGAACGCGGGGTAGGCGAACGCGTCGAACTGCATCTCGACCACCGGCCGCATCCCGTTCATGGCCATGCCGACCGCCACTCCGACGATGCCGGACTCGGCCAGCGGCGTGTCGAAGCAGCGGTCCTCGCCGAACTCGGCGGTCAGCCCGTCGGTGACGCGGAAGACGCCGCCCAGCGGCCCGACGTCCTCACCGAACACCACGACTGTCGGATCGTCGGACAATGCGTCACGCAGCGCCCGGTTCAGCGCCTGCGCCATGGAGAGCTTCTCGTGCCGGGTCATCGCGACGCCACCTCCCGGGAGAGTTCGTCGGCCAGCTGAGCCGCCTGCTCCCGCAGCTGCGTTGTCGGACGGTCATACACGTGGGCGAAGAGCTGATCCGGATCAGGCTCGATGTCACGGTTCAGGCCGTCCCGAAGGTGCTCCGCCACGCGTTCGGCACGAGCACGGAAGTCCGATTCGTCGATCTGAAGGTAGGCCGACAGCCGGGTGACGGGGTCGCGACCGACCCACGCCTCGACATCGGCGGAAGCGCGATAACGCGTGGCGTCGTCGGCGTTCGTGTGCGCCTGCATGCGATAGGTGTGCGCCTCGACCAGCTGCGGTCCCCCGCCGGCCCGGGCCCGCGCCACCGCCTCGCCCAGCACCGACAGCAGCGCGGCCACGTCGTTGCCGTCGACCCGCTCGCCGGGAATGCCGTAGCCGACGCCCTTGTGCGCCAGCGACGGCGCGGCGGTCTGCCGTGCCAGGGGCACGCTGATCGCGTACTCGTTGTTCTGAATGAGGAACACGACCGGGGCCCGGAGCACGGCGGCGAAGTTGAGCGCCTCGTGGAAGTCGCCCTCGCTGGTGCCGCCGTCGCCGCAGAGTGCCATCACGACGGTCGGCTCGCCGCGCAGGCGGGCGGCGTGGGCGACTCCGACGGCGTGCGGCAACTGGGTCGCCAGCGGGGTGGCGTGCGGGGCGACGCGGTGCTCGTACGGGTCCCAGCCGCAGTGCCAGTCGCCCTTGAGCAGACTCAGCGCCTCGACCGGGTCGACCCCGCGCTCGACGGCGGCCACCGTGTCGCGGTAGGTCGGGAACAGCCAGTCGCCCTCGTCGAGCACCTGGGCGGCGGCGATCTGGCACGCCTCCTGCCCGTGCGACGACGGGTAGACCGCCAGCCGGCCCTGGCGGACCAGGGCGTACGCCTGATCGTTGAGCCTGCGCGCGGTGATCAGCGAGGCCAGGGCCCGGCGCAGGGCGGCGTCGTCGGGAAGGGCGCGACCGGCATCGGCGACGGGGTGGCCGTGCGCGTCGATGAGGGTCACCGGGGTGTCGGAGGGCAGAAGGTGGTCTGCGTCACCTGTCATGGGCCCATGCTCGTCGCGGTGCCATCTGGATTCCACTACTGGGTCGGAACCGAGAAGATGTACGTTCGGAGGGCCCAGGACGACGCCAATCGTCCAGGGAGCGCGACCTCGACAGCGGGAGGCTGAGACAAGTGGCCGGGCCGCTCGACGACATCGACCGCCAGATCCTGGCCGAGCTGACCCGCGACGGCCGGCTGTCGATGCGTACGCTCGCCGAGCGCCTGCACATCTCGCGGGCCAACGCCTACGCCCGGGTCGAGCGCCTCCGCACGACCGGCGTGATCAGGGGTTTCCGGGCCGACGTGGATCCGGTCGCGGCCGGCCTGGGCACCACGGCGTACGTGACGGTGAACCTCAATCAGGCCGAGTGGCGGGACGTGGCCGAGCGGCTGCGCTCGCTGCCCGGCGTCGTCCACATCGCGCTGGTCGGCGGCGAGTTCGACGTCATCATGCTGGTGCGGGCCGAGGACAACGCCGCGCTGGGCCGTCTGGTGCTCGACGCCATCCAGGGCATGCCGGGCGTGGTCAACACTCGCACCCTGCTGGTCTTCGAGGAGGCCGAGCCGGGATGAACAGGGAACGCCGAGCCGGGATGAACAGCGGACCCCGAGCCGTCGGGAACAATGGTCCGATGAGATCGATCGTGCGCGTGGTGATGGCCGGTGGACTGCTGCTCGGTGCGGCGGCGTGCTCCCAGGACGCGCCGGCCGGCGAGACGAGAAAGACCGTGCCGCCGTCGGCCGCCATCGACGCCTCGGCCCTGGTCCCGACCGAGGTGCGGGGCGGCTCCGGGCAGTCGATGCTGGCGCCACCGGGCTGGACGGTCAGCCTGTGGGCGCGGGTGCCCGGCGCGCGGCTGCTGGCCTTCGCCCCCGACGGCAGGCTGCTGGTGTCCCGCCCCGAGTCCGGCGACGTGGTGGTGCTCAGCGACGGCAGGCAGCAGACCCTGGTCGAGGGCCTCAACCAGCCGCACGGCCTGGCCTTCGACGGCGACACGCTCTACGTGGCCGAGAGCGACCAGGTCGATGCGTACGCCTACGCGAACGGCGCGGTCTCGGGCCGCCGGGTCGTCGTCGACGGGCTGCCCGACGACAAGAGCCCCGAGCTGGGTGGCAAATACGCGCACGCGCTCAAGAGCGTGGCCGTCGGCCCGGACAAGTCGCTCTACATCTCGATCGGCTCGACCGGCAACATCTCGGCCGAGGACCGCGACGCCGAGCCCGAGCGCGCGACCATCCTGCGGTTCGCGGACGGCCGGCTCGAGACGTTCGCACGCGGCGTCCGCAACGGCACCGGGCTGGCCGTGGCGCCCGACGGCGGCGTCTGGACGGCCGTCAACAACCGCGACAACGTCCCTTTTCCGTACGAGGGTGACGACCAGGGCAAGGTCGAGACCTCGTACGTGAACGACCACCCGCTCGAGCCGCTGGCCCGGCTCGAGAAGGGTCGCGACCTGGGCTGGCCCTACTGCAACCCCGACCCCGACCTGCAACCGGGCGACGAGGACTCGCCGCTCAGCTACTCCGACCGGCCCTTCGTCCGTGACTTCGACACCAATCGCGACGGCTCGAAGCTCGACTGCGCCGCGCTGCGGCCGGTCGAGCAGGGCATGGGCGCGCACTCGGCGCCGCTCGGCCTCAGCTTCGCGGCCGATCTGCCGGGCGTGTACCGGGCGGGCGCGCTCGTCGGCGTCCACGGCTCGTGGAACCGCAAGCCGCCGCGTCCGCCGGAGGTGTCGTTCTTCGCCTGGCGGGACAACAAGCTCGGCCCCCAGCAGACGCTGCTCTCCGGCTTCCAGCGCGAGGACGGCTCCCGCTGGGGCCGGCCCGTGATGGCCGTTCAGGGCCCGGACAAAGCCATCTACGTGAGCGACGACTACGCGGGCGCCGTCTACCGGGTGTCCGCTTCCTGAGTCTGCCGCCGGTTCCGGCGGTAACGTCCCGTACGTGGCCTTCCTGCTCAGCCCGGGCCAACGGGTCGTCGCCGCCGGGCTGGCCGCGGCGCTCGCGGCCGGCTGGCCGTCCCGGGTGGGTCACGAGACCTGGTCGCCGCCGCCACCACCGACCGAGCTCTACGTCGAGCGCACCGGTCCGGCCGTCGAGCAACTCGCGGCGTACGAGAAAGCGGGCCGGACCACCGAGGCCGCGCTCATCCGGAAGATCGCCGACCGGCCGGTGGCAACGTGGTTCGCCGACAGCGACACGACCCGGGTCGGCCGCGTCATGGTGGCCGCCCGAGGCTTCATCCCCGTGGTCACGCTCTACTACATCCCGCATCGGGACTGCGCGAGCCACTCGGCCGGGGGCGCCGCGACCGGCGCCGCGTACTCGGCCTGGATCGACGCCGTCGCCGCCGCGCTGACCGGCCGCCGCGCCATCGTGATCCTGGAGCCCGACGCGGTGGCCCAGTCCCTGCAGGGCTGCCTCACCACGGCCCAGCGCGCCGAGCGCTACCGCCTGCTCACCCGGGCGATCGCCACGCTGACCGCGAACCGCGCCCTGACCGTCTATCTCGACGGCGGCAACCCGGCCTGGATCACCGACACCGCCACGATGGCCGGAGCCCTGAGGAAGGCCGGTGTCGCGCGGGCCCGCGGTTTCGCCCTGAACGTGGCCAACTTCGAGACCACCGCCGCCAACATCCGGTACGGCGCCAGGCTTTCCCAGCGGCTCGGCGGGGCGCGCTTCGTCATCGACACCAGCCGCAACGGCAACGGCCCGGCCCGCAAGTCCTCGGGCGACCGCCACTGGTGCAATCCCCCGGGCCGCGCCCTCGGCAACCCGCCCACCCTGAAGACCGGCCGCAGCCTGGTCGACGCCTACCTCTGGATCAAACGCCCCGGCGAGTCCGACGGCGCGTGCGGCCGCGGCGCCCCACCGGCCGGCCGCTGGTGGCCCGCGTACGCCCTGGAACTGGCGTCAGGCGCCTGATCACAGCGTGATCGCCCGCTCGGCGGCGGCGAGGATGAGCGCGCCCTCCACCACGACGCGGGTCTCGGGGATGCCGTACGCCGGCCACTCGCAGACAAAGGCCACCGGCCCGGACGGCGGCAGCGGCCAGACCCAGTAACCCATGTCGTACCGCCGCCCGCCCCCGCCGCCGCCGTCCTGCATCAGCAGCGGCGCGCTCGGTTCCGCGTCCGGCGGGAGCATCGGACGCCCGAGATTGGTGGCCCCGCTACCGTCGGAGAACTGCACGCCCACCCGCAGGAACTCGTCGGACAGCGGCTCGTCTTCGAAGTAGTCCCGGTGGAACCCGAGCCGGAAGACCCGCCCGCGCCGGTCCTCCCTGCCCAGCACAGCCGTGACGGTGAAGGCGAAGCCGTTCGGGTACGCCGCGAGGCCGCTGATGCCGACGGCCGCCTCACCGCCGCGGCCGAGCACGAACTCCGCGGGCACCGCGGCCCCCAGGGCCGCTGCGGGCTTGGCCCATAGCGGCGGTGGCGGTTCCTCCGGCTCGGCCTCGTCCCGATCCGGCGGCGGGAACTGCTCGAAGAACCTCACGCCCGCAGCTTGCCACCGCACCGCGCATGGCCGCGACCCCGGCCCGCCGGGCACCCCCGGCACCAAAGGCCCGAATTCTGCCTGACATTACTTTATGTGATCGGTGAAGTCGATCACATGGCCTCATGCGTGCGCGGGTCGGCCATTAATCTCCACGTTCAGTTACTTACCGCCAGGCAAATACGCAGTTCGGAAGCGCAATGGCACGTTACGGCGATGACTCCTCGTTATGACGATCGGGTTACTTCGAACCCGATCGTCATAACGGAACGTCACCGACGGTCGAGAGGACGAGGAAGCTTGTGATCCCCGCGCCCCGGTACGACTACCAGGCCTACAGCGGGCTGGCCGGCCCAGCCGCTCCCGCGCCGTCCACGCCGGGGCCGATCGGCCTGCGCCGCCTCGCCGGCCGCCGCCCGGTCGGGAACGTGGCCATCACGCTGTTCGCGTTCGTCTTCGAGGCGACGTTCGTCGGGTGGCTGCTGTCCTCGGTGGCGGTGCCGGACCGGGCCCTGCACCCCGTGCTGCACTTCGCCACCTGGTTCATGATCGGCGCGACGCTCCTCATCGAGGTGTTCCGGCTGATCAACGTGGTGACGCTCTGCCTGGCCACCATCTGGGCCCGCGACCCCGAGCCGCTCGCGCCCGCCCCCGGGATGCGGGTGGCCTTCCTGACCACGATCGTGCCCGGCAAGGAGCCGATCGCCATGGTCGAGCGCACCCTGCGCGCCGCCCTGGACGTGCGCCACGAGGGTCCGTACGCTGTCTGGCTCCTCGACGAGGGCGACGACGCCGAGGTCAGGCAGATGTGCGAGCGGATCGGGGTCCGCCACTTCAGCCGGCACGGCATCGACAAGTTCAACACCCGCACCGGCGAGTTCAAGGCGCGGACCAAGCACGGAAACTACAACTCGTGGGTCGCCGAGCACGGCGACGACTACGACGTGTTCGTCTCGGTCGACCCCGATCACGTGCCGCTGCCCAACTTCTGCGAACGGCTGCTCGGCTACTTCCACGACCCGAGGGTCGCCTTCGTCGTCGGCCCGCAGATCTACGGCAACTACGACAACCTCGTCACCCGCTGGGCCGAGTCGCAGCAGTACCTCTTCCATTCGCTGCTGCAGCGGGCCGGCAACCGGTTCGGCGCGGCGATGCTGGTGGGCACGAACAACGCCGTCCGCATCTCGGCGCTGCGCGAGATCGGCGGCATCCAGGACTCGATCACCGAGGACATGGCGACCAGCCTCGCGCTGCACGCCGCCGGGTGGCGCTCGGTCTACACCCCGGACGTGCTGGCGGTCGGCGAGGGCCCGTCCACCTGGACCGACTACTTCAGCCAGCAGTACCGGTGGTCGCGCGGCACCGACGAGGTCGCCGTCACCTCGTTCTGGCGCACCGCGCGGCGGCTCGGCCCCAGCCGGTCCTTGTTCTACGGCCTGCTGATGTCGTACTACCCGCTGACCGCGATGGCGTGGCTGCTCGGCGCCGTCAACGCGGTGGGGTATCTGGTGCTCGGCGCCAAGGGCGTGCAGGTGCCGCAGCAGGTGTGGCTGATGCTCTATGTGGACGCGGCGCTCTTCCAGTTCCTGCTGTACCTGTGGAACCGCCGGCACAACGTCAGCCCGCACGAGGTGGCCGGCTCGTCGGGCCTGGCCGGCATGCTGGTGTCCACGCTGTCGACGCCGGTCTACGTGTCCGCGTTCGTCTCGGCGGTGCTGCGGCGCCCGGCCCGTTTCGTGGTCACGCCGAAGGGTGAGGCGGCCACGGCCGACCGGCCCGCCACCTTCAAGCACAGCCTGCGGTGGGCCGCCTTCTACGCCGTCCTGCTGGTCGTCGCCCCCGGGATCGGGCACGTGGACGGCTGGATGTGGCTGTGGCCGGCCCTCAACCTCGTCATCTGCCTGACGCCGCCGGCCCTCCGGTTGCTCACCGCCAAGAAGCGCACCCTGTCGATCGAAGAGCCCGTGGAGACGTACGCATGACCCCTCGACCTCGTCCGACCCTCGCCCGGCGCCTGGGCAGCGGCCTGATCGCCCTGCTGGTGCTGACCGTGGTCGCGGTCGTCAACCGGCCGGTCGTCGCCTTCGGCTCGGACGCGCTGCACAGCTTCAGCATCAACCGGCAGTCGTACAAGGAGCAGTTCGGCCACTGGTCGCGCCTGCCCGTGCCGGCCGGC
This sequence comes from Paractinoplanes hotanensis, assembly GCF_023717965.1. Classification (NCBI taxonomy): domain Bacteria; kingdom Bacillati; phylum Actinomycetota; class Actinomycetes; order Micromonosporales; family Micromonosporaceae; genus Paractinoplanes; species Paractinoplanes hotanensis. The sequence continues at coordinate 80,815 of NZ_JAMQOL010000002.1, forward strand.
TTCCAGGTCAACGCGATCCACGCCGCCCTGCTCAGCACGGGCAAGGTGCTCATCATCGCGGGCAGCGGCAACAACCGCGAGAACTTCGAGGCGGGCACGTTCCGCACGGTGCTGTACGACCCCGCGGCCGACGCGTTCTCCGAGGTGCCGACGCCGACCGACGTGTTCTGCGCCGGGCACACGTTCCTGCCCAACGGCAACCTGCTGATCGCCGGCGGCACCAAGAGCTACGAGGTGCTCGAGGGCGACATCACCAACGCGGCCGGCGTCATGAAGCTCAAGAACGAGTCGGCCACCGCCGGCCCGCGCTTCTTCGCCAAGGGCACCCGGCTGACCTCCAGGAGCGGCTTCGAGTACGAGACCAGGACCGACGTCACGGTGCCGGCCGCCACGCAGATGGCGCACGACGGCATCCCGATGCAACACGCGGGCGTGGCCGAGGTCTGGGTCGACGCCGTGCTGCCCGGCAACGCGCCCGTCGTCCAGCAGCCCGGCCAGTACGCGATCGAAGTGCTCACCGGCGCCGACCGCGACAACCTGTACGGCGTCTCCGACAAGATCACGCGGGAGAAGCAGGAGTACGGCGGCGACAACACGTCGTACGAGTTCGACCCCGTCGCCGAGCGGTACGTCCGCACCGGCGACATGGTGAAGAGCCGCTGGTACCCCACCCTGGCCGAGTTGCCCGACGGCGACGTGCTGGCCGTCTCGGGCCTCGACGAGTTCGGCCGCGTCCTGCCCGGCGACAACGAGCGCTACGACCGCTCCGCGCGGCGCTGGGTCGACGCGCCCGAGCTGAAGCGCTACTTCCCCACCTATCCGGCGCTGCACCTGATGGCGGACGACCGGCTCTTCTACTCGGGGTCGAACTCCGGCTACGGCTCCGACACCGAAGGCCGTACGCCCGGGCTCTGGAACCTCGAGGACAACAGCTTCGAGGTCGTGCCCGGCCTGGCTCAGCCCCGGCTGACCGAGACCAGCTCGTCGGTGCTGCTGGCGCCCGCGCAGGAGCAGAAGGTGATGCTGTTCGGCGGGGGCGAGGTGGGCGAGTCCCCGGTCTCGACCACCCGCACGGCGATCGCCGACCTGGACACCAACAATCCGGTCTACCTGCCCGGTCCGGATCTGCCCCAGCCGGCCCGCTACCTCAGCACGGTGCTGCTGCCCGACGACACCGTCTTCACCACCGGCGGCAGCTCCGGCTACCGCGGCGGCCCGTACCGCGGCCGGCCCCGCAGCGACCTGTTCAACTCGCAGATCTACCGGCCCGAGGCCAACACGTTCGCCACCGCGGCCGAGTCGACGGTCGGCCGCAACTACCACTCCGAGGCGATCCTGCTGCCCGACGGCCGGGTGATCACCCTCGGCAGCGACCCGCTCTACGACGAGACCGGCAAGAACCCCGGCGCCTTCGAGAAGCGGATCGAGGTCTACAGCCCGCCCTACCTCTTCCGGGGAGAACGCCCGGTCATCACCGGCGGGCCGACCCGGATCGAGCGCGGAACCACGGTAACCTTCACGACCGGCAGCACCGACGTGACCCGCGCCCGACTGATGCGGCCCAGCGCGGTGACCCACGTCGTCGACGTCGACCAGCGCTCGGTGGCCGTCGGCATCGACCCGGTGGAGGGCGGATTGGCGATCAGCGTTCCCGGCGAGAAGGGCCTGCTGCCGTCCGGCTGGTACCTGCTCTTCCTGGTCGACAGCGCCGGCGTGCCCTCGGAGGGCCGCTGGGTGCAGGTCGCCTAGTGGCCCGGCATCGTGCCTCCCGCCGGCGCAAGCTGCTGGCGCTGTCCGCGGCCGCGGTGGCCGGCGTGCTCACCGCGGTCTGGCTGGCCCGCCCCGACGGCGGCCCCGCCGACTCCCCCGCACCGGTGGCCGCCCCGCCACCGTCCCTGTACGTCGAGCCGGCGGGCCCGGCGATCGACCAGGTGCGGGCGTACGAGGCCGAGGGCCGCACGGCCGATGCCGCCCTCATCCGCCGGATAGCCGACCGCCCGGTCGCGGCCTGGTTCGCCGACCCCGACACGACCCGGGCCGGTCAGGTGGCCGCGGCCGCCACAGCCGCCGCCCAGATCCCGGTGCTGACGCTCTACTACATCCCCCACCGTGACTGCTCGGGCGGCCACTCGGCCGGCGGCGCCCCGTCCGCGGCCGCGTACACGGCCTGGGTAGCCGCCATCGCCCAGGCGCTGACCGGCCACCGCGCCATCGTGATCCTCGAGCCGGACGCGGTCGCGCAGGCCGCCGAGGACTGCCTGACCCCCACCCAGCGCGACGAGCGCTACCGCCTGCTCACCGCGGCCATCCGGACGCTGACTGCCAACCCGCAGCTCAGCGTGTACCTGGACGGCGGCAACCCCACCTGGATCACCGACCCGGCCCGGATGGCCACCGCGCTGCGCCGGGCGGGCGTGGCCGACGCCGACGGTTTCGCCCTCAACGTGGCCAACTTCGAGACCACGGCATCGAACGTCGCCTACGGCACCGAGGTGTCCGGCCACCTGGAGGACGCCCACTTCGTCATCGACACCAGCCGCAACGGCAACGGCCCGGCCCGCAGGTCGGCCGGCCAGACCCACTGGTGCAACCCGTCCGGCCGCGCCCTGGGCGACCCACCCACCCTCACCACCGGCCACGCCCTGGTGGACGCCTACCTCTGGATCAAACGCCCGGGCGAATCCGACGGCGCGTGCGGCGCCGACGCCCCGCCCGCGGGCCAGTGGTGGCCGAAGTACGCCCTGGAACTGGCCCGGGGCTGATCGCGTCCCGGCCCCGCGTACAGGAAAGTGGTCGTATCGCCAAGCCGTGAGGCGCGCGAAATGGTTTCCGAGGGGCAAGCGATCGATCTGACGTTTTCGGTTGATCGATGGTCTGCTGGGTAGGGCCAGAAACGATCCTGAAACGCGAAAGAGGGGTACGCCGTGCCGGCCCAAACCCATGACATCGAAGACCTTCGGGTCAACAGCCGGATGTACGACGCCGTCATCGAGGAGATCGACGGACGCCGGATCCGCATCGGCCAGGACTGGCTGGTGGACTGGGCGTCCTGCAACTATCTGGGCTTCGACCTCGACGAGGAGGTCATCGAGGCGGTCGAGCCGCAGCTGCGCCGGTGGGGCACGCACCCCAGCTGGTCGCGCATGCTCGGCAGCCCGCGGCTCTATCCGCAGCTCGAGGAACGCCTGAGCGACCTGCTCGGCGCCGACGACGTGCTGCTGCTGCCGACCATCTCGCAGATCCACCTCGGGGTGATCCCGGCGCTGATCGGCAAGGGCACGGTCATCATGGAGAGCCGGGCCCACCGCACCATCTACGACGGGTGCGTGTTCGCCCGCGGCCAGGGCGCCACCATGAAGCGGTTCCGCAGCGGCGACCTGGACGAGCTCGAGCGGCTGCTCGGCGAGGCCACGGAACGCCCGGTCATGGTCTGCATGGACGGCGTCAACAGCATGACCGGCGACATCCCGGACCTTCGGAAGTACGCCCAGCTGTGCCGCGAGCACGACGCCCTGCTGTACGTCGACGACGCGCACGGCATGGGTGTCATCGGCGAGCGCAGCGCCGTCGAGACCTCCCCGTACGGCATGCGCGGCAACGCGATCGTCAAGCACGCCGGTGAGACGTACGACAACATCATCCTGGTCGGCGGCTTCTCCAAGGCGTACTCGTCGCTGCTGGCCTTCCTGGCCCTGCCGACCGCGGTGAAGAACCAGCTCAAGGTGGCCGCGCCGACCTACCTGTACTCCGGTCCGTCCCCCGTGGCCTCGCTGGCGACCGTCATGGCCGGCCTCGACGTGAACGAGAAGCGCGGCGACGAGCTGCGGGGGCATCTCCACCGCCTGACCACGAAACTGCTTTCCCACGTACGGGGAATGAACGTCCACACCTTGAACGTGCACGACACCCCGGTCGTCGAGATCCCCATCTCGCCCGACCACGACCTGATCGCCGTATCGGAACGGCTGTGGGCCGCCGGCCAGTACGTCACGCTCGCCCCGTACCCCGGCGTCCCGCGCGACGAGATCGGCTTCCGCGTCCAGCTCACCGCCGCCCACACCGAGGCCCAGGTCGACGACCTGAACACCGTCCTGACAGGCCTGGCCCGGGACGGCGCCCTCCGCCCGGCACTCCCCCACCAGCGCCGCCCCATCGCCTGAACCCCGCGGCCCCGGGCACCCATGGCAAGATCTGGCGGGTGCAGATCGGGGTGCTCGGGCCGTTCGAGGTTCGCACGGACGACGGCGGGCTCGCCGACGTGCCGGGCGCGCGGCTGCGTGCGCTGCTCGTGGCGCTCGCATTGGAGCCGGGGCGGGTGGTTTCCAAGTCGACGCTGGTCGACTGGATCTGGGGTGAGCAGCCGCCCGCCGATGCCGCCAACGCGCTGCAACGGCTGGTCTCGCGGCTGCGCAAGGCGTTGCCGGACGGGGTGGTCGAGGGGCATCCGGCCGGCTACCGGCTGGCGGTGGCGCCCGAGGCGGTCGACGCCGTGCGGTTCGAGCGGCTGGTGGCCGACGGGCAGGCGCGGGAAGCCCTGGCGCTGTGGCGCGGTCCGGTGCTGCACGACGTCGGGTTGACCGGCAGCGCGGCGTTCGACTCGGCGGTCGCCCGGTTCGAGGAGCTGCGGCTGACCGCCCTCGAGGACGGCGGCGTCGAGCTGATTCCCGAGCTGACCGACCTCGTGGCCACGCATCCGCTGCGCGAGCGGCTGGCCGGGGCGCTGATGCGGGCGCTGGCGGCGGCGGGGCGCGGCAGTGAGGCTCTGCAGGTCTATCAGCGTACGAGGGAAGCCCTGGCCGACGAACTCGGCGCCGACCCCTCGCCGGAGCTGTCGCAGCTGCACGTCGCTCTGTTGCGGGGTGAGGGCCGGCAGCGGGAACCGGAACGGAAGACCAACCTGCGGGCCGAGCTGACCTCGTACGTCGGCAAGGACGAGGACGTCGCGGCGGTCCGCGCGCTCGTGGCCGCGCATCGCCTGACCACCCTGATCGGGCCGGGCGGCACGGGCAAGACTCGGCTGGCCGGCGAGACGGGGCGCGCCCTGGCCGACGAACTGCCGGACGGGGTGTGGCTGGTCGAGCTGGCCCCGCTCGGCGCCGACGGGGATGTGGCCCAGGCGACCATCGCCGGTCTCGGGCTGCGCGACGCCATGCTCGGCGGTTCGACCGCGGCCGGCCTGACGGAACGGCTCATCACCGCCGTCCGCGACCGGGAGGCGCTGCTGATCCTGGACAACTGCGAGCATGTGATCGAGTCGGCTGCGACCTTCGCCCACCGGATGCTCGGCGAGTGCCGGGGGCTGCGGATCCTGGCCACCAGCCGGGAACCGCTGGGCATCACGGGCGAGGCGCTGTGGACGGTCGAACCGCTGGCCTCGGTCTCGGCGATCGAGCTTCTGCGCGACCGCGCGAGCGCCGTACGGAAGGACTTCGTCGACGACGAGGCCACCATGGCCCGCGTCTGTCAGGCGCTCGACGGCATGCCGCTGGCCATCGAGCTGGCCGCGGCCCGGCTGCGCACGATGACGCTCGACCAGCTCGCACACGGGCTCGACGACCGGTTCCGCCTGCTCACCGGGGGCAGTCGCACCGCGCTGCCGCACCACCGGACGCTGCGGGCGGTCGTCGACTGGAGCTGGGAGCTGCTCACCGACGCGGAACGCCGGGTGCTGCGCCGGCTGTCGGTCTTCGCCGGCGGCGCCACCCTGGAGGCGGCCGAGCGCGTCTGCGCCGACCCGGACGTGTTCGATCTGCTCACCTCGCTGACCGAGAAGTCGTTGCTGGTGACCACCGGCGACCGGGCGCCCCGCTACCGGATGCTCGGCACGATCTACGAGTACGCCGTGCAGCGGCTCGCCGAGGCGGGCGAGACCGGGACGGCACGGCAGGCTCATCTCGCCTGGTTCACCGAGCTCGCCGAGACCGCCGACCCCCACCTGCGCCGGGCCGAGCAGCTGGAGTGGCTGGCGACGCTGGCGGTCGAGCACGACAACCTCACCGCCGCCATGCGGGGCGCGGTCGCGGCGGGCGAGGCGCAGGCGGCGATGCGGCTCGCGGCCGGGGCCGGCTGGTACTGGTGGCTGGCCGGGCACAAGGCCGAGGGCCTCGAGCTGCTCACCGCGGCCACGGAGACGCCCGGCGCGGTGACCGACGACGTCCGGGCCATCGCGTACGCGCTGGCCGTGCACTTCGTCAGCTCGGGCCGCAGCGTCGAGCCCCGGCTGTCCGAGTGGATCCACCGGGCGTACGAGACAAGCCTGCGCAGTGGGTCGAGCGACCCGCGGCTGGGCATCGTGGCCGCGCTGGAGCGGATGGAACGGGCGCCGCACGACCCGCTCTCCGCGTGGGAACCGCTGCTGGACGACCCCGATCCGTGGGTGCGGGCGCTCGCCCGGCTGCACCTCGGCAAGTCGCGCATCATTCTCGGGCACACCGGCCGGGTCGCCGACGACTACCTCGAGGCGGCGCTCGCCGAATTTCGCGCGCTGGGCGAACGGTTCGGCATCTGGTTCGCCCTGACCGAACTGTCGGAGCGGCTCGCCGTACGCGGAGACCTGACCGGCGCGTGCCGGCTGGTGGAGGAGGCGATCGGGGCTGTCACCGAGCTCGGGTCGGTCGAGGACGTCATCCGCATGCGCGGACGGCAGGCCCAGCTGTGGTGGCTGCTCGGCGACGAGGAAGCGAGCGCGTCCGCGCTGGCCGACACCGAGCGGCACGCGGAACGGGTGAACTGGCAGGACTCGCTGGGCGAGCTGGCCCTCTCGAAGGCGGAACTGGCCCGCTGGCGCGGCGACGCAGCCGCGGCGCGGGAACACCTGGGCGCCGCGATGGCCATGCTGGGCGCGAACGCGCAGGCGGTGGCCGACGACCAGCTGGCCTACCTCGCCGAGGATCTGGACGAGGCGCGGACGCACCGGCAGGCGTCCTTCCGGGCGATGGCCGAGGCCGGCTACGCGCCGATGGTCGCGCACGTTCTCGTCGGCGTCGCCGACCTGGCGCTGCGGCAGGACGATGCGGCACAGGCCGCACGACTGCTCGCGGCGAGTTCCGGCGTACGCGGTCTGGAGGATCTCTCCCACCCGGACGTGGCCCGGATCGAGCGGGCAGCGCGCAGCCGCCTCGGCGACACGGGGTTCGCCGAGGCGGCTGCGGAGGGCCGGCTGACCGACTGGCGTCAGCTGGCCGAGGTCACGCTCGCTTCTTGAAGGTGGCGGTCGACCACAGGTAGCCGACCAGGGCGATGCCGGCACACCAGGCGATGGCGGCGATGGCTGTGCCCGCCGACGGCGTGCCGTTCAGCAGGCCGCGCATCGTCTCGATGATCGGGGTGAACGGCTGGTACTCCGCGAACTGCTTGACGCCCGGGCCCATCTTGTCGGCCGGCACGATGGCGCTGCTGAAGAACGGCAGCATGATCAGCGGCACGGTGGCGATGCCCGCCCCCTCCACCGTCTTGGCCGCCAGCCCGAGGGCGACCGTGATCCAGGCGGCGGCGAAGCTGGTCAGCAGCACCAGACCGAGCACCCCGAGCCAGTCCAGGAACCCGCCGGCCGAACGGAAACCCAGCGCGAAGGCGACCCCCACGATGGCCGCGACGGCGATCAGGTTGGTGGCGATGGTGGTGCTCACGTGCCCGGACAGCACCGCGCCGCGCGAGACGTCCATCGCCTTGAACCGGTTGATGATTCCCTTGGTCATGTCGGACGCGACGGCCGTCGACGTGCCGGACAGCCCGTAACAGATGGCCAGCAGCATGAGCCCCGGCGTCGCGTAGTCCACATAGTCCTCACCGACGTTGAACGCGTCGCCCAGCACATACACGAACATCAGCATGATGACGACCGGGAACAGGACGGCGTTGAAAACGGTCGTGGGGTTGCGCACCACGTGCTTGACGTTGCGTCGCAGCATGATCACCGAGTCGGTCATTTGGTCACTACCTCCGCGTTCGGACGTCCGGTCAGAGCAAGGAAAACGTCGTCGAGATCCGGCGTGTGCACGGAGAAGTCGTCGGCGTGCAGGGCGTTGTCGTGCAACTGGTTGAGCAGGATCCGCACCGACTCCGTGTCGCCGTCGCCGGGCACCCGCAGGGTGAGGGCCTCGTCGTCCCGCGTCGAGCCGGCGAACAGCCGGGCCGCCGCGTCGAGGTCGCCGAGGCCGGCGAACCGCAGCCGGACGTGGCTGCCCGGCACCTGGCGCTTCAGCTCGTCCGGCGTGCCCTGGGCCACGATGCGGCCCTGGTCGAGCACGGCGACCCGGTCGGCCAGCTGATCCGCCTCCTCCAGGTACTGGGTGGTGAGGAAGATGGTGACGCCCTCGGCCAGCAGCTCCCGGATGATGTCCCACATCGTGCGCCGGCTGCGCGGGTCGAGCCCCGTCGTCGGCTCGTCCAGGAAGATGATGCTCGGGTCCCCGACCAGCGTCATGGCCAGGTCCAGCTTGCGGCGCATCCCTCCCGAGTAGCTGTTGACCAGCTCGGTCCCCGCCTCCACCAGGTCGAAGCGCTCGAGCAGCCGGCCGATGACCCGCCTGCCGTCGGCCACCCGGTGCAGGTCGGCCATGAGCTGCAGGTTCTCCTGCCCGGTGAGCAGCTCGTCCACCGCGGCGAACTGCCCGGTGACCCCGATGGTGGCCCGCACCGCCTTGGTCTCGGCGGCCACGTCGTGCCCGGCCACCCGCACCGAACCGCCGTCGGCCTTCATCAACGTGGCCAGCACGTTCACGGTCGTCGTCTTGCCGGCCCCGTTCGGCCCGAGCAGCGAGAAGACAGTGCCCGCCTCCACCACCAGATCGATGCCGTCGAGAACCACCTTGTCCCCGAAGGCCTTGCGCAGTCCCGAAACCTCAATGGCTGAACTCATGCGTCAGACGATCGCGGCCCGCCCTGTCACCGCCCTGACACGCCTCTGACACGCCCCCTGTCACGGCGAGACCGGCGCCCGCCACGGGAGCAGGAGGATGCCCGTCAGCAGGATCGCGGCCAGCACGGCGATGGCGGTTCGGGCGCTCGTGACGGCGGCCAGCGCGCCGGCGGCGGCGATGCACAGCGGCTGCACGACCTTGTTGGTGATGGACCAGGCCATCACCACGCGGGACATGTGGGCGTCGTCGGTGGCGCTCATCCGGTACGTGGCGAAGGTGGGGCTGAACATGCCCGCGAACAGCACCATCAGGAACTCGGCCGCGGCGACCAGGACGAAGCCGGCGGTGTGAGCGGCCGGGGCCAGCGCGATCAGGCCGAGCCAGAGGTTGCGGCCGACGCCGCCCAGCAACAGCAGGCGGTGCTCGCCCAGGCGCCGGCGGATCGGGCCGGCCAGCAGCGAACCGAGGACGCCGGCCACCCCGGAGACGCCGCTGATCAGGCCGTACTGCCAAGCCGGCAGGCCCAGGTCACGCAGCACGAAGACGGCCAGCAGCGGGACGAGGGCCATGATGCAGCCCCCGAAGACCATCGAGTTCCAGAACAGCAGAGCCAGGCCGCGGTGGCCGAAGATGTAGCGCCAGCCACCGGTGATCTCCCGCAGCCAGTGGTGCTCGGCGGAGCGTGGTGGTGGCGCCGGCTCCGCGTCGCGCAGGCCGCGCAGCATCAGCGCCGACGCCAGGAAACTGACCGCGTCGAGGACCATCGTGGCGGTGGCGCCCAGCCACGAGATCAGCACTCCCCCGACGGGTGGACCGGTCGCGTTGGCCGCCCACATCGTCGTCTCGAACCTGCCGTTCGCCTCGGCCCGGTGGGGTGCCGGCACGAGCGTACGCAGCTGGGCCACCCCGGCCGAGTCGAAGGCCAGCCGGGCCGCCATCTGGGCGACCGCGACCACGCACAACTGCCAGTAGCTGAGCACTCCGGCGAGGGCGGCCACCGGCACCGACACCACCGCCGCGAGGCGCACCAGGTCGGCCGCGACCATGACCGGCAGTTTCCGGTGGTGCTCGATCCACGGCCCGAGCGGCAGCGCCACCGCCGCGCTGACCACGCCGGCCAGCACGGTCAGCAGCGACACCTGGAAGTCGGCGACGCCCAGCACCAGCACGGCGACGATCGGCAGCGCCGAGTAGCCGAGGGCGCTGCCGAACTCGCTCGTCGCGTAGGCCGCCCAGCGCCGCCTGAAGTCCGTCCGCCAACCGACTTCCGTCACCGGGGCAGGCTACGGGACAGTGCTGAACGGGCCATCACACCGGTGTTCAGCCGCCGGTGATGCTCCAGTGCCACGGCTCGGACGGCAGGTTCACGAAGCCGTACGCCTTGGCGTGCAGCACCAGCCACTTGAAGGCCGGGCTGGTCCGCGTGAGGGTCTTCCCGCCCGAGGTGATGTCGACCGCCATGCCGAGCTCGTGCAGCGACCGCCCCGGAATCGCCGTGGGCACCCGGCAGGACGAGGAGGGCGCGCTCCACACGTCCGGGCAGCCGTTGATCTTCCGCAGCTCGATCTGGCGTTCCTTCGTGCGGAAGCCGCCGCCCGAGATGGCGATGCCGTTGGCGCGGGCGTCGTCGACCATGCGCCTGAAGGCGTACGCGACGCTCCGGTGCACGGTCGTGCCGTAGACCGTCATCGTGTCGGCGACCACGAACCCGGTGCGGGTCTGGTTGACGACGTCCCGGCTCATCGTGGCGGCCTTGTCGGCGTAGGCGCCGGCCGTCGGCAGGGTCGCGATCCGGTTCCGGGTCACGGCGAGCGCAGCCGCCAGCGCCGCACGGGTGTTTGTGGCCTTGGTCAGGGTCGTTTGGGCCGTACGCACGGCCGTCTGCGCGGTGACCAGCGTGGTGGTCGCCTTCTGGGTCTCGGTGCGGCGCACCACCAGAACCTTGGTCACCGCGGTCACGGTTTTCCTGGCCTTGGTCACAGCCGTCTTGCTGACGGGCCGCTTCTTCTGCGCCTTGGTCAGCTTCTGCTTGGCGGTGGTCAGCGCGGTCTGCGCCGCGGCCTGCCGCGCCCGGGCGGTCGTGACCGCAGTGCCGGCGGTGGTCACCCGGGCCTGGGCGGCCGCGAGGCCCGCGGTCGCCTGGCTGACTTCCTTCGTCCGGGTCACGGCGGCGGTCTGCTGCATGGTCAGGGTCGATTTGAGGGTGGCCAGGGTCTTCTGCCGGGTGAGGCTGCGGTACATCAGCGAGCCCCACTCCTGCGCCACCACGGGCGGAGCGGCCTGCACCGGGACCGGGCCGGCAGTGACCGCCAGGCCGACGGCCAGCGCCGCGACCATCGGTGCGGTGATGGCCCGGCGGGCTCGGGAGCGAATCCGCGGATCCGGTCGGAGTTCCTGTCGTGTCGTCACCCGGAAGAGACTCCGGGCCGGCGGGTGCCCGCCGGGGTGCCGCCGGGTTGCTACTGAAGTGCACGCGCGGCGTCGGTGGCCCGCTGGACGACGTCGTCGATGCTGTCCTTGGTGAAGAAGCCCTCGAGGACGAGGGAGGAGTAGCCGTGCGCGACAGCGAGGGTGGCCTCGAGCAGGCGCACGTCGGAACGGGTGAGCTCGAGCATGGTGGTCATCAGGGCCCGGGTCTGGTCGCGGCGGCAGTCGTCGGCCACCTCGTACAACTCTGCCGCGAAGATGACATGGATGCCGGCGCCGGTGCCGACGACGTAGCGGACGTACGCCCCGGCGGCCGCGGCCAGACCGTCATCGGGGTTCTGGGCGACGGCCGCAACCATCGCCTCGCGTAGATCGTGGGCAGCCGTGGCGGAGACCGCGCTCAGCAGATGGGCACGATCCGGGAAATGCCGGTAGGGCGCGGCGGAGCTCACCTTCAGGCGGCGCGCGACTGCGGCCACTGAGAACCGGGACAAACCGGCCTCGGCGAGCAGCTCGAAGCTGGCCCTGATCAGCGCCGCTCGAAGATCGCCGTGGTGGTAGCCCATATCCCCGCTCGCCTTGCATCCATGTGAGTAGGCTCTTACATTAGCGGAAGTGATAGACCTCTTACATCGGCGGGGACAACCATGACCATCCGGCTCGGCTACCAGATCCCGAACTTCACCTATCCCGGCGTCCCGAACGAGAACCTGTTCGACACGGTTGCGGCGCAGGCCCGCGAGGCCGAGGCCGCCGGCTTCGACACCGTGCTGGTGATGGACCACTTCTATCAGCTGCCGGGCATCGGCGACCCGTCGGCGAACATGCTCGAGGCGTACACCACGCTGGGCGCGCTCGCCTCGGCCACTTCGACGGTCCAGCTGTCGACCCTGGTCACCGGCAACACGTACCGCAATCCCGCGCTGCTGGCCAAGACGGTGACCACCCTCGACGTGGTCTCGAAGGGCCGCGCCGTGCTCGGCATCGGCGCCGGCTGGTACGAGCGCGAGCACCACGACATGGGCTTCGAGTTCGGCACGTTCGGGCAGCGCTTCGAGCGGCTCGAGGAGGCCCTGACGATCATTACGCCGATGCTGCGCGGCGAGCAGGCGTCCCTCGACGGCAAGTGGTACCAGGCCCGCAACGCCATGAACAATCCCCGCGTACGCGACACCGTGCCGATCATGCTGGGCGGCTCGGGCGAGCAGAAGACGTTCCGGCTGGCCGCCCGGTTCGCCGACCACATGAACATCATCTGCGACCTCGACGTGCTGCCCCACAAGATCTCGGTGCTGCGCCGGCGCTGCGAGGAGATCGGTCGCGACCCGGCCACGCTGGCCACCAGCTTCCTGATCATGGGCATGGCCGGCGAGACCGAGCAGGAGGCCAAGGAACTCGGCGAGACGATCCCCGAGGACCGCCGCAACCGCGCCTTCCTCGGCACCCCCGACCAGCTGGCCGAGCAGATCCAGGAGCGTGTCCTCGACGCCGGCGTCGACGGCGTCTGCATCAACCTGATCCGCAACGGCCACCGCCCCGGCGTGGTCGCCGCAGTCGGCGCCGCCCTCAAGCCGCTGGTGGCCTGAGGTTCGACAGCCGCCTCAGGGTCGGCAGCACCAACCACGGACCGGGCGCGCGGACGATCCGCGCGCCCGCCGGACACAACGCTGGTCCCAGCGCACGAAAGCCGAGGCTCCCGAGAACCTCACCACGGCTTGAAAGCATTGGACGGCACAACACCCTCAAGATCGGGACAATGCCGCCGAATCAACGAGGTCATGGTGGAGTCGGCAATCCAGTCGAGACCGAACTGCGTATAGACCGAAGCCCGATAATCGGCAGTGAGAAACCGGTCGCTCTGCAACCGCCGCGAAGCCATCAGAATGAACACTCTGAACGCCGTATCCGAGAACGCGAACCCCGGCGGCGGCGTCTCCGCGAACAGTCCGACCATGGTGTCGACCTCATCGATACTGCGATAAACGGCCCGCAGACGGTCCACGGTCTCCGGGTCCGGGCTCAGGTCTTCCCAGCGCTTGATCCGTGGCAGGTGCAGGGCCTCGCGGAAGTCGTTGTAGCGGGGCACCCCGCGGCGACGGTTCCGCACCAGGTCGACGACGGAGAGATCGATCATCTCGCCCTCGCGTTCCAGATTCAGCAGAGCCTGGGGGTAGTTGTGCAGCGTGATCGCTCCCGGATGGGCGATGCCGAACGAATAGAGGACGCTGCTCAACCCCATCGCCCTCAGTTCGTCGTCGGCGCGGCCGCCCTGCAGTTCGGCGAAGCTGCGGTGGCCGAATTCGGCCCCGTCCACGCTGCGGAAGGTGTAGTCGTCGGGAATCAGCGGGTGCATGCGATAGACCGTGACGAAGTCCTCCGTCAACGAGAACGGCGTCCCGTGGTGGTCCGGGTTCGTTTCAGGAATGCCCCGCAACGCGTTCACGTCCGTGAGCCACAGGCCGGCCCGGCTCAGCCAGTCCCGGGGTGGCACGCCGTTCCAGTTGACGTTCATGGCTCGTTCGAGCACGTTCGTGGCGAGCATCGCCGGGGTCCACTCGACGGTGTGGATCTTCGCTATCAGGGCGGCGACGATGAGCCGGGCCGTCTGGTAGAGCCTTTCGTCGTCCCAGCCGGGGTTCCGGTCCTTCAGGTGGTCGCACAGAAGGTTGTGTTCCCGGGCGAAGAGCGTGTGCATGCCGCTGAGCCCCAGCCACCAGGCCTCGTTGAAGCCGGTGATCTCGGAACCGTCGACGTCGACCGGCAGGTAGCCCTCGGGGCTCAGCCGGATCCGGGGCCCGTCGCGCAGCAGCAGGCCCGGGTTCGTGCCGTAGACCTCGGAGCCGTCCCACCAGTGTGATGCCACGTTGGCCGCCGGGACGACGTTGCCGCCGATGCGCATCTCGGGTTCGAGCTGTCCGCCCGGCGTGTTCGCCCAGCCCGGCACGTCCGGCGGCAGGGGCACGCGCACGTCGTCGACGCCGAGCGGGTGGCGGGCGTGGACCACCCAGTCGTGCACCTGGAACTGGATCCACGCGGCGGCCAGGATGTTCAGCGTCGTCGCCGGGCGGAACGTCTCACGATGCAGCAGTTTCCGGCTCACCGTGACCGGATTCGGTTGGTTGTCGAGGTCGGCACGGCGGTCGGCGGGCACGTTGCGGCCGAATCCCGCCCCGACCGCCCCCATGCCGGGCTCGGAAAGATCATTGAAACGGCCTTCATGCGTACGGAATTCTCGCTGCTCGTCGGTGCTGGGCGGAGGCGCCTTCCGTACGCGTGGGGGCGCCTCGACCGCCCCGGTGCCGATCAGGTTGTCGCGCCGCAGCACGTCGCGCAGGGACGCCAGATTCAGCAGGGCCAGGGCGTCGGGCAGGCGATGCCACGGGCGGAAGCGGTTGACCGCGCCGAACACCGTCCGCATGGCCGCGCCCGCCAGGCGGTTGCGAACCGGCGCCTCGGTGAGCCAGCGCTGCCGGTCGCGGTGAGCGGCGCTGGCGTCGTACGCGGCCTTGCGCACCCGGTTGAGGTTGCCCAGCGGCCGGAAGTCATCCGTGGTGTTCCACGGGTTGAAGCGCAGCCCGTGCACGACCGGGTTGTCGCACGAGCCGGCCCGGATGGTGAGCACGGCGATCGGTTCGGGCGGGGCTCCGGGCGTACGCCAATCGACCGCCGCGTCCTCGATCGGCGTCTCGTCGTCGCTGCGGTAGCGCTGCACGCACAGCTCGAACCGGACGTCGCCCTCGGCCAGCCGGTTTTCCATCTCGGACGTCAGGAAGTCGGGCCCGTCGCGCTCGCCGCCCTCGGGAGCGTCGGGGAACGGCCGCAGCAGGTATTGGACGGCGAGGTGTCCGCCCCACATGATCGGGGTGCGGCTCCAGTACGTCTCGGTGGCCACGCTGGTGATGCGGCGGCGCGCCGCCACCACGTTGCGCACGATGCGGGCCGTCTCGCCGGGCCCCAGCACGAAGGCCAGTTTGGCCAGGCCGGTGTAGCGGCCCACGCCGCCGCCCGCCGTAGCCACCGCGAACTCGGCGAACTGGCGGGCGTCGCGGGCGTGCGACACCGGCGCGTTGGTCATCAGCAGGTCGTGCTGCTCGTCGTCGGAGACGGTGATGCGCAGGGCGGCGCCGCGCAGGTCGGGTTCGCGGTCGTCGAGGATGCGGCCCTCGGCGTTGCTGAACCGGACCGACGTGCGGTAGGCAGCGCCGGGCCGGGCGAAGCCCACCTGGAGTTCGGCCGGCAGGTCGTCGGCGAAACGCAGGTGGGCGTCGTCGACCGCGTACGTGCCCTTGGCCTGGAAACCGGCCACGACCGGCGCGTCCCCGGTGGGGCGGTTCTTCAGCTGGGTCAGCATGATCTGCCGAGCCACCCGGTCGAAGATCCGCCGTTCCGCCTCGGGCGAGCCACCCAGATAAACCTCGCGCCACTGCGCTCTGGTCACCGTCGACATCCGCGCGCCTCCACTTCGGAGTGCGGCCGCGACGACGGGCGGTTCCCGATCGCGCGCGCCACCCGAAACCCTAGTGGCGCCGCGCCATGCGGAACTGTCGCTTTACTTACCCATCAACTTCTCGAGGTCGACGACCTCGTTCGCGGCCGGGGCCACGATGTCGGCGAACTCCGCACCGAACTCGCTGAAGTCGAGGCCGCCCTCGGCCGCGTCCTTGCTCTCGATGCGCAGCGGGTAGGGCTCGCCGGTGGTGGCGATGTAGAGCGTGCCGCCGTCTTTCGAGTTGTCGACCAGGCCGATCGCGGGAGTGCCGTCGACGTCCTTGACCCGGCCCTTGGTGACCTTGCCCTCGGCGTCGAGCATCGAGTCGATGTCGGAGAAGCCGAACATGTCGGCGGTGTCCTTGTCGCCCGCCTTGACCTCGACCCAGCGGTCGCCGACGAGCTTCGCGAGCTGCTCGCCCTGCTCCTTGCCGCCGCTCATGCCCCAGAACGCGGCGTCGGGCCGGATGTAACGCTTGCCGCCGACCTCGAGCAGTTCGACGCTCGGGCCGGCCATCGACAGCTTGCCCTTGATCTTGGTGCCGTCGGTCTTGAAGTCGAGGCCCATCGTGTCGCCGTCGGTGACGATGTCACCCTTCATGTGGAACGAGCCGGCCTTCTTGAGAGCCGCCTTGGCCTTGTCCAGGATCTGCTCGGCCTCGAGCGCCTCGACGCCGTTGGTGGCGGGCGCGGCCGAGGTGGCCTGGGCGGCGGGCGCGGCCGCGCCGCCCTTGTCGTCGTTCTGACCCGCGCAACCGGTGGCCAGCAGGGCGGTTGACGCGAGCACGACCACCGCGCCGGCGAAGTTGACCTTCATAACGATGTTTCCCCCGAATGGAGTCGCCCTGATCGACTCATGCCGATCGGTGACGGCGACGAAGATATCAGCGCGACTCAAGCCGGTTCGGGTACTCCACCCGGCTCCGGCGCGGGCTCGACGTCCGGCTCCACGATCGGTTCGACCGGCGCCGGGGGCAGCGGGTCGGGGCTGTCCGGTTCCAGCTCACCGGGGTCGTCGGGGATCGGCGCGCCCGGGTCGAGGGGCGGGTACTTGTCCGGGTCGGTCGACAGGTTCTGCTCGGGCATGACGGCTCCTTTTGTCGGTTTCCGCCCCCTACCCTCAAGATCGGTAGCCGAAACACCGGCGAGGCGCGACCAGCACCCCCAGCAAAGTGCGGTTAAGGTGTACGCATGGTGACGACGGCGGTGCTGACGGCGATCTTGATCGTCGTCGCTGTCCTCGCCGTCGCCGCGGTTCTCAGCCATCGCGGGCCGCTCGAGCCGCGGCTGAGCAGCTTCGAGGCCCGGGCGCTGCGGGCCGATCGGCCGACCGGCCTGCAGCCGCAGCTCACCGCGGGCGCCCGCGGTTGCCGCGCGCCTCCGGCCGCGTTCGCCTGACCGTCGCTCTTCCGGCGATCACCGCTTCCGGCACGGCCGTCCCGTCTCTGACGTTCGCCGCACCGGCCTGAGTTCCGGCGTAGCCGGAGGACAGGCCCGATCGTCGAAGCAGGACGATTGCCGCCCACCCGGGCCCGATCGTCGAGACGTCTCCAGCCGGACCGACGACAGTCGGCACTTTCCGGCCGATCGCCAGGAGCCCGCCGGTCACCACCCTCTCGCCGAGCCGCCGGATCAGCGACGGCCGACGGCCCGGCCGGCCGATCGCCGACCGGCCCCCAACCGTCGAATCGATGGCGGTCGACATCTACCGGCCCAGCGGCCGCCGGAACCAGACGGTCGCGCACCACCCCGGAACTGTTTCACCGAAGGACGGATTCCCATGAACGTGGTTGCGGAAATGCTGCTGACCGAGCCGGCGCCGATGGCCATCTGGGCCACGCTGATGCTGCTCACCTTCCCCGCCCTGCTGCTGCTGGGCAGCCCCGAGGCGATGCGCCGTCCCCGGCACGCGGCGCAGGAGTTCGTCGCGGCGCTGCGGGGCAACAGCTCCGCCGTGCGGCGACAGGCCGAGGAGGCAGCGCAGACGGCACGCTTCGCCGACGAGGTGCGGGTGGCGGCCGAGCGGGCCGAGGCCCATGCGCGGCGGTGGCAGGAGGCGTGGGAGCGGTCCGAGGCCGAGCTGAACGACGCGTACGCGGCCTGGCTGGAAGCCGACGCCCGGCTGCGCACCGCCACCTCGGCGGCGGCGTGGGGCACACCGTGGTCGGTGCGGACCTGCGACGAGTACGCGGCCCGGCAGCGCTACCTGCACCGCGAGGTGACCGCCGCAGCCGGTCGGGGCGAGCTGCCGGCCGCCGCGGTGGCCGACGCCGTGGCCGAGCGGGCCGGTTGGGACGCCCGTCTGCACCCGGTCGAGCAGCAGCTGGTCATGACCCGCGCCTCGGCGGCGTGGCTGCGGCAGCGCTATGAGCAGGCCGTCGCCGCGGAGCGCGCCGCCTGGCACGACGCCGACTCGGCCCGCCGCGCGAGCAGCAACCTGCGCCGCGAAGCAGCCATCGCCGCCGCTCTGGTGGTGCCCGCTCCCCAGGGCCGCGCAACCGCCCGCCCGCACCGCCACACCGTGGCCGTACCCGCCATGTGACCCGCGGCGGGCCTCCCCCGACTCGGCGTCACCAGCCGGAATCAGCTGGGCGGCGTGAGCTCCGCCGCGAGCCCGGAGGAGGCGCGGCGGTGCCACGGACAACGAGGTGCGGCGGGACGACGACCTCCCGCCGGTCGACCGGCTCGCCCTCGACGCGGGCGATCGCCCGCGCCACCGCGAGGCGGGCCAGAACGGCGACGTCCTGGGCGATCGTGGTCAGGTCGACGTGGGCCAGCCGGGCCAGGCTGCTGTCGTCGTAGCCGACGACGCTGAGTTCGCCGGGCACGGCGATCCCGGCCCGGGACACCACGTCGAGGACGCCCGTGGCGCAGCGGTCGTTGAAGACGGTGACCGCGGTCGGCGGGTCGCCCAGCAGCATGTGCGCCGCAGTGGCGCCGTCGGACTCGGTGAGCCGCCTTCACCGATGCCGTCCGGACCGGCTCACCGTCCACTGTGACCGGCGAGGACGCCCGCGCCGCCGTGGCCATCGCCCTCGCCGCCGCCGAGTCCGCCCGTACGGGAAGGGTCGTCGAGGTGACGAAGTGAGGCTGGCCGTCAGCGCGGAGACGGTGTTCCTCGATCTTCCGGTCGCGGAGCGGCTGCGGCGCATCGACGAGCTCGGCTATCAGGGTGTAGTCGCCCTCGAGTCCTGGGCGTCCGGATCGTCGGAGGAGGCGCTGGCCCGGTTCCGCAGCGCTTTCACTGAGGACTGACTTCGCTGTGGTCAGGCTCTGGCCCTCTGCTCCGGTGAGAAGCAGCAGTCCGTGCACAATCGCGGCTGCGGCAGCGTGAAGGCGAGGCAGCACGTCCGCCGTCGCACCGTCACCAGCCCGGCCGGGTCGGCGGCCCACTCGACCAGGCTGTCCAGGCCGAGCCCGTCCAGCAGCGTCCCGACTTCCCGGGCCGAGGCGCCCGGCACGGCCCGGACCGCGTGCCGGGTGGCGTGCGCGAGGTTCGCCGCCAGCGACCCGAGCAGTGGCCGTCGACCGACCCGGACCACCCGCTGGACGGCGTCGATCAGGGGCTCGACATGCTCGCCCAGCAGCACCCGCCGCACCTGTTCCAGCAGCGCCGCCTCGTCCGCCACCACCGAGACCGCCGGGCCGGAGACGAGCGGGCCGGAGACGAGCGGGCCGGACGCGAGCGGGCCGGACGCGAGCGGGCCGGACGCGAGCGGGTCGGAGGCCAGCACCGCGGCCGGGACGGCGGTGCGCAGGCCGAGGCGGATCGGGGCCTGCGGCGCGTCGAGCCGGATCAGCACGTCGGAGGCGGCGACGCGCGGGACCCGGCGAGCCGCCACCCAGCTGAAGGCGACCGGGACCGCCAGCCAGTACGAGTACGCCTTCCACATGAGGGCGGCCGCCACGTGCGGCTGGGCGTGCCAGTGCCGCCGGGCGGCCGCAAGCAGCGGCTCGACGTCGCCATCGGCCGCTGTCCAGCCCGCCGGATCGGCCACGACCAGGTCGGATGCCAGGCCGGGCAGCCGCGTGCTGGTCCCGAAGGCGCCCCTGATCGCAGCGAGAACCGGCATGGCGTCGTCTTCCACACCCCGACCTATACCCGCCTGTCCCGCTCCGACGCGAGGCCGGCCGGTGGACAACGGAAGCCGCCCGCCGCCGGAAAGTCGTAGGCTCGCCGCTACCCCCGGGTGGGTGGGCTGGAGAGGAGTCCTGATCCGGCGGCTGTCACAACGCGCGCGGCACGGCGGTCCTAGCAGGGACAACAGCAATCGGCTGGGAGGTCCCCGATGAGTGACAAGCGATCGGACGCGTGGCAGACGGCGATGACCGTGCTGCAGGAGGCGCAGCCGCCCTTCATCCCGGCGGGCGCACACGCCATGACCATCGTCATCGAATATCCGGCTGGTGACCCGGGGGCGCCGCCGCACCGGCACCCCGGTCCGGCGTTCGGGGTCGTGCTCGAGGGCGAGATGCTCTTCGAGCTGGAGGGCGAGGCGCCACGGGTGGTCAAGGCGGGCGAGGCGTTCTGGGAGCCGGGTGGCGATGTCATCCACTACTCGGACGGCAACGCCCGCGACGACGGGCCGGTGCGGTTCACGGTGACGATGCTGTGCGAACCCGGGAAGCCGATGGTGGCGCTGGTCGACGACGATGAACTGGCCGCCCGCGGGGACCGGCGCGTCCGGTGACGCGGCTGCCGGTGCGGCGCGTCACCACCGAGGTGCTCGAGGTCGCGTATCACGAGGCCGGGCCTTCGGACGGGCCGCCGGTCCTGCTGTTGCACGGTTTCCCGTACGACATCCACAGCTATGTCGAGGTGGCGCCGCTGCTTTCGCCGCCGCCGTCCGGGAGGTCGCGTCGCTGATCGTCACGTGACTGTCATACGTTCGCGGAGCCTTCGCCACCCCGCCCGCCCATCTTTGAACGACAGGCCCGAGCGGGGAGGGTGCGACATGCCGGCACAGGAAGCCGTGGGGTCGCGGGTCGCCCGCCGGCTCTCCAGCGACATCGTCCTCACGCCGAGCGCGTTCGTGCTGCTCGGCGGCGTCTGGCTCGCGATCACGCCGGTGATCATCGACCACGGCGTGTACCCGTGGTGGAACGACGTCGTCGCGGGGGCGCTGCTGATCGTGCTCAGCGTGGCTCAGGTCGTCCGGCCCGGCCGGTCCCTGGCCCTGAGCGTGGCCGCCGCGCTGACCGGTGTGTGGATGGTCGCGGCGCCGTTCGTGCTGGGCTATCACGAGCAGCACGGGGTCGCCTGGAGCGGCATGCTCGTCGGCGCCCTGGTGGTGCTGCTCTCGTTCGTGAACGGGCTGGCCGCCCGGCCGAGGCCGCGCTGAGCTTCCTGGTTATGCGGCTGCGCCTCCGATTCATTCAGGCTCTCATCGAACGCCGCTGCACCGGACGCATGACACTCCTCATCGGTGGAACCGGCAAGACCGGACGGCGGGCCGCGGAGACCGGAGTGTGGAGCGTGCCGTTACGGTGAGCTGATGGACGCGCTGACCGGACTGCTCGACGGGCCACGCGCCCGCGGGGCGTTCCTGCTGCGCTCGGTCTTGGATCCGCCGTGGTCGCTGCGGATTCAGGACGGCTCGCCGCTGTCGCTGATCACGCTGGTCCGCGGTGAGGCCTGGATCCTCAAGCAGCACGCCACCCCGGTCCGCGTCGAGCCGGGCGACGTGGCCGTGGTGACCGGCACCGAGCCGTACGCGGTGGCCGACTCCCCCGGCACCGCGCCCCAGATCGTCATTCATCCCGGACAGCGCTGCGAGTCGGCCGACGGCGCCGAGATGACGATGACCGGGCAGGGCGTCCGCACGTGGGGCGCGGCCCCGGACGGCGCGACCGTGATGATCAGCGGCACCTACCAGATGCACAGCGAGGTCAGCCGGCGCCTGCTCGACGCGCTGCCCGGCCTGCTGATCCGCCCGGCCGAGGCCGGCGACCGGGCGCTGATCGAGCTGCTCGTGCGCGAGATGAGCGGCACCGAACCCGCGCAGGATCTGGTGCTCGACCGGCTGCTCGACCTGGTGCTGGTCTCGGTGCTGCGCTCGTGGCTGGCCACTCCGGACGACGCCGCCCCGGGCTGGCAGCGGGCGCAGACCGACGCCGTGGTCGGGCCGGCCCTGCGCCTCATTCACGACGACCCCTCGTACGCGTGGACCGTCGCCTCCCTGGCCGCGCGCACGGGTGTCTCCCGGGCCTCGCTGGCGCGACGCTTCACCGACGTGGTGGGCGAGTCCCCGATGGCCTATCTCACCGGCTGGCGGCTAACCCTGGCCGCCGACCTGATGCGCCAGGACGACGCGACGCTGGAGGCGGTGGCCCGGCGCGTCGGCTACGGCAGCGCCTTCGCTCTGAGCACGGCGTTCAAGCGCGAACGGGGCGTCAGCCCGCAGGAATACCGCCGCCGCCCCGCGCTCGCGCCCCATCCGTCACCCCTGCCCCGCGTGGTGCGGCTCACGTGACCTGAACACCCGATGTGGGTGTCAGACCCGATGGCAGACCCGGCCCGGGCCAGGCAGGGTCGGGAGGAAGCGTTTTCCTTCCAGGGATCGGGTGAGCCCGCGTGTCGCTGTTCTGGCGCATCTTCTCGTTGAACGCGGCGGTTCTCACCGTCGCGGCCCTCGTGCTGCTCTTCGCCCCGGTGACCGTCTCGGCGACGGCCCGGCTGGCCGAGGCGCTCATCATCCTGGCCGGCACGGCGGTGACGCTGGTGGCCAACGCGGTGATGCTGCGCGTGGGACTGTCGCCGCTGGCCCGGCTCACCCGCGTGATGACCACGATCGACCTGCTGCGCCCGGGCACCCGGCTGGCGGCCCGCGGCCAGGGCGAGATCGCCCAGCTGATCACGGCGTTCAACGCGATGCTGGAACGACTGGAGACCGAACGGGCGTCCAGCGCCGGGCGCGCGCTCTCAGCCCAGGAGGCTGAACGCCACCGCATCGCTCAGGAACTGCACGACGAGATCGGGCAGACGCTGACCGCCGTGCTGCTCGACCTCAAGCGGGTCGCCCAGGCGTCGCCCGAGCCCGTGCGTGGCCAGCTGTTGCAGGTGCAGGAGAGCACCCGCAACAGCCTCGACGAGATCCGCCGCATCGCCCGCCGGCTGCGCCCCGGCGTCCTCGAGGAACTCGGCCTGGCCAGTGCTCTGCGCGCGCTGGCCGGCGAGTTCACGACGGCCGGCCTGGCCGTGCGCCGTCAGGTCGGCTCCGATCTGCCCGTCCTGCCGAAGGAGGTCGAACTGGTGCTCTACCGGGTCGCCCAGGAAAGCCTGACCAACGCCGCCCGGCATGCGGCCGCCCAGCACGTCGACCTGGTGCTGGCCCAGCGGAAGGACGGCGGCGTCCGCCTGTGCGTGCGCGACGACGGCCGCGGACTGCGGGGCGCGCCCGAGGGGGCGGGCATCCGCGGCATGCGCGAACGCGCGTTGCTGATCGGTGCCGACCTGTCTGTGGAGTCCGGGACGTCCGGCGGCACCTCGGTCCAGCTGACGGTGCCCGCATGATCCGCATCCTGCTGGCCGACGACCACGCCCTCGTGCGGCGCGGGGTCCGCCTCATTCTCGACAGCGAGCCCGACCTCGAGGTGATCGGCGAGGCGGCCGACGGCGCCGAGGCGCTGGCGCTGGCCGCCGCCGACCCGCCCGACCTGGCCGTGCTCGACATCGCGATGCCGCGGATGACCGGCCTGCAGGCCGCCCGCGAGCTCAGCCGCAGCCACCCGGAGCTGCGCATCCTCATCCTGACCATGTACGACAACGAGCAGTTCTTCTTCGAGGCGCTGCGGGTCGGGGCGGCCGGTTACGTGCTCAAGTCGGCCGCCGACCGCGACCTCGTCGAGGCCTGCCACGCGGCCATACGCGACGAGCCGTTCCTGTACCCGGGGGCGGAGACCGCGCTGATCCGCGAATACCTGGAGCGCGCCCGCACCGGCGCCGAGATCCCCGAGCGGCCTGTCACCGAACGCGAGGAGGAAGTGCTGAAGCTGGTCGCCGAGGGCCACTCGACGAAGGACATCGCCGAGCTGCTCTACATCAGCGTCAAGACCGTCGAGCGCCACCGCTCCAACATCCTGGCCAAGCTGGGCCTCAAGGACCGGCAGGAACTGACCCGGTACGCGATCCGGGCCGGGCTGATCGAGCCGTGATGCTGCTCGTCGTCCTGATCCTGCACGCCGCGGCCGCGATGCTGGCCCCGGTGGCGATCCGTCACGCCGGCAACCGCGCTCTCTACGGCCTGGCGCTCGTGCCGGCCGGAACCTTCGTGTGGACCGCGACCCGGACGCCGCCGGTCGTCGAGACATACCCCTGGGTGCCGCACCTGGGCATGGACCTGGCCCTGCGGATGGGCCCGCTGTCGTGGCTGATGATGCTGATCGTCAGCGGCATCGGCGCGGTCGTGCTGGCGTACTGCGCCCGCTACTTCCAAGAGGGCGACCCGGGCCTGGGCCGGTTCGCGGGCATCTTCCTCGGTTTCGCCACCGCGATGACCGGCCTGGTCGTCTCGGACGACCTGCTTCTGCTGTACGTGTTCTGGGAACTCACCACCGTCTTCTCGTACCTGCTGATCGGGCACTCGGGCGAGCACTCGGCCGGGCGCCGCGCGGCCATGCAGGCCCTGGTCGTGACCACCGCGGGCGGGCTGGCCATGCTGGTCGGCTTCGTCCTGCTCGGGCACGGCGCGGGTACGTACCGCTGGTCGGAGATCGTCGAGGGGCCGTTGCCCGCGGGCAGTGCGACCGCGGCGGTGCTGATTCTGGCCGGGGCGCTCAGCAAGTCGGCCATCTTCCCGTTCAGCTTCTGGCTGCCGGCCGCGATGGCCGCGCCCACTCCCGCGTCGGCCTACCTGCACGCGGCCTCGATGGTGAAGGCCGGCGTCTTCCTGCTGGGCCTGCTCGGCCCGCTGCTGGCTCTGGCCGAGCCCTGGCGGCCGGTCGCGCTCGTGGCCGGGATCATCACGATGCTGCTCGGCGGCTGGAACGCCATGCGCCAGCACGATCTGAAGCTGCTTCTGGCGTACGGCACGGTGAGTCAGCTGGGCCTGCTGACCATCGCGCTCGGGGCCGGGTGCCGGGCCGCCGCGCTCGCCGGAGCCGCCCTGCTGCTCGCGCACGCCCTGTTCAAGGCGGCCCTGTTCCTGGTCGTCGGCATCGTCGACCGGCTGGCCGGCACCCGCGATCTGCGCGAGCTGAGCGGGCTGGGCGGGCGGATGCCGGTGCTCGCGGTCATCGCCGGGCTGGCCGTCGCCTCGATGGCGGGTGTGCCGCCGCTGGCCGGGTTCGTGGGCAAGGAGACGCTGTTCGCGGCGTTCGAGCACGGCGGCACGACCGGCCGGTTGGTGCTGCTCGCCCTCGTCGCCGGCTCGGCGCTGACCGTGGCGTACGGGTTGCGGTTCCTCTGGGGCGCGTTCGCGGGCAAGCCCGGGGTCGCTCCACTGCAGACGCCACGGCCCGGGTTCGCCTTCCTGGCACCGGCCGGGCTGCTGGCTCTGGCCGGGCTCGGCGTGGGCATCGCCGCCTCGTGGCTGGACGGGGTTCTCACTCCGTACGCGTCGCAATTTCCCGGCGAGACGGAGCATCTCGCGCTGTGGCACGGGTTCGGGCTGCCGTTGTTGCTCTCGGCGGCCGTCCTCGCGACCGGCGGCGCCATCTTCGCCGTGCATCTGCGGGGCCGCCCGTGGCCGGGCCGTCGCCTGCCCGCCGCCGAAACCGTCTACAAGTGGCTGATGTCCTCCGTCGACCGGGCCGCCGTCGAGGTCACCGGGGCCACCCAGCGCGGGTCACTGCCGTTCTCGCTCGGCGTCATCCTCGTCGTCCTGGTGCTGTTCGGCGCGGGCACACTGGTGTTCGTCGCGCCCTGGCCCAGCGGTCTGCGGCTGTGGGACACGCCGCTGCAACTCGTGGCGGGCGCCGTGGTGGTCAGCTCGGCGCTGATCGCGGCCCGGTCGCGACGCCGGCTGACGGCGATGATCCTGCTCGGGGTGTCCGGCTACGGCGTGGCCGTCATGTTCGTGCTGCACGGCGCGCCCGACCTGGCGCTGACCCAGTTCCTGGTCGAGACGGTCACGATCGTCATGTTCGTGCTGGTGCTGCGCCGCCTGCCGGTCCGCTTCTCGGCCCGGCCACTGCGGGCCAGCCGCGTCATGCGCACGACCCTCGCGGCGGCGACCGGTCTGGTGGCCGCGGGCATGGCGTACGTGGCGGTCGGCGGCCGGATCGCGACGCCGATCTCGGTCGACTTCGCGGAACCCGCGGTCTCGTACGGCGGTGGCCACAACATCGTGAACGTGGCGCTGGTCGACATCCGGGCCTGGGACACCATGGGCGAGATCTCGGTGCTCGTGGTGGCCGCGACCGGGGTGGCGTCGCTGATTTTCCGGCGCTCCGGCGCCCTGCAGCGCCGCCGGGCCGAACAGGGCAACGGCAACCTCGACCAACAGGTGCAGGAGCCCGGACCCTGGCTGCGGGCCGGGGACAACCCCGAGGCCCGCCGCCAGTCGATCATCCTGCAGGTGGTGGCACGCCTGCTGTTCCACACGATCGTGCTGTTCTCGATCTACCTGCTCTTCAGCGGGCACAACGCGCCCGGCGGCGGCTTCGCCGGCGGCCTGGTGGCCGGGCTGGCGCTGACCACCCGCTACCTGGCCGGCGGGCGGCGCGAGCTGAACGCGGCGGCGCCGGTCGACGCCGGCCTGCTGCTCGGGGCGGGCCTGCTGACCGCGGTCGGCACCGGAGCGGCGGCCCTGGTGGCCGGGGGCGAGGTGCTGCAGAGCGCGCTGCTCGACCTCCACCTGCCGGTGCTCGGTCACATCCACTTCGCCACGTCGGCCTTCTTCGACATCGGCGTCTACCTGATCGTGGTGGCGCTGGTGCTGGAGATCCTGCGCAGCCTCGGCGCCGAGCTGGACCGCCAGCACGAGGTCGCGGCGCGGACGGAACGACGGGCGATCGAACGACAGAGGGAGCCGGTATGAGCGACTGCACCGGAGTCAGCGGAGCGCCCGTACGGCCAGGAGGGCATACCACAGGAGGCTCAGCATGACTCCGAATCTGGTCTACGTCGTGGTGATCGGCGTGCTCTTCGCGGCCGGGGTCTCGATGGTGCTGGAGCGCAGCCTGACCCGTGTGCTGATGGGAATGATCCTGCTCGGCAACGGTGTGAACCTGTTGATCCTGCTGGGCGGCAAGGCCGGCGCCCCGCCGATCGTCGGCGCGTCCGACGAGGAGATGGCCGACCCGCTGCCCCAGATCATGATCCTCACGGCCATCGTCATCACGCTCGGCATGACCGCGTTCCTGCTCGCCCTGGCCTATCGCAGCTGGGCCATGTCCGGCCACGACGAGGTGCAGGACGACGTCGAGGACCAGCGGATCATGCGGCTGGCCGAGCGGGACGAGGGTTCCGGGACGGACGACACCGACCACCACGAGGCCGCGCGATGAGCTTCCTGGTCCCCCTGCCCGTCGTGATGCCCCTGTTCGGGGCCGCGCTGACGCTGATGATGGCGGGGAAGCCCCGCGCGCAGCGGACGGTCAGCCTCACCGTGCTGACCGCCACCGTGCTGGTCTCGTGCGCCCTGCTCTGGATCTCGACCACGAACGGACCGCTGGTCGTCGCCGTCGGCGGCTGGTCGGCGCCGCTGGGGATCGTGCTCATCGCCGACCAGCTGGCCGCGCTGATGCTCGTGGTCTCCTCGGCGGTGACCCTGTGCGTGCTGGTCTATTCGATCGGGCAGGGCATGGCCGACGGCCACGAGGAGACGCCGCTCTCGGTCTACCACCCGACCTATCTGATCCTGACGGCCGGCGTGACCAACGCGTTCCTCGCCGGCGACCTGTTCAACCTGTACGTCGGGTTCGAGATCCTGCTGGTGGCCAGTTACGTGCTGCTGACCATCGGGGGCACCGAGAACAGGATCCGCGCCGGTTCGACGTACGTCGTGGTCTCGTTGCTCTCGTCGGTCATCTTCCTGACCGCGATCGGCCTCATCTACGCGGCCACCGGCACGCTCAACCTGGCCCAGCTGGTCGAGCGGCTGGACGCGCTGCCCGACGGCCTGCGGCTGATCCTGCAGGGCATGCTCCTGCTCGCGTTCGGCATCAAGGCCGCGGTGTTCCCGCTGTCCTCATGGCTGCCGGACAGCTATCCGACCGCGCCCGCCCCCGTCACGGCGGTGTTCGCGGGCCTGCTGACCAAGGTCGGGGTGTACGCGATCATCCGCACCGAGACGCTGCTGTTCCCCGGCGGCCGGGCCGCCGCCGTGCTGCTTGTCCTGGGCCTGCTCACCATGGTGATCGGGATCCTGGGCGCGGTGGCGCAGTCGGACATCAAGCGGCTGCTGTCGTTCACTCTGGTCAGCCACATCGGCTACCTGCTCTTCGGGGTGGGCTTGGCCACGCAGCTCGGGCTGGCCAGCGCGATCTTCTACGTGGTCCACCACATCACCGTCCAGACCACGCTGTTCCTGGCGGCCGGCCTGATCGAGAAGCGCGGCGGCAGCACGGCCCTCGACAAACTGGGCGGGCTGGCCAAGCTGTCCCCCGTACTCGCCGTGCTGTTCCTCGTGCCGGCGTTGAACCTGGCCGGGATCCCGCCGTTCAGCGGCTTCATCGGCAAGCTGGGGCTGGTGCAGGCGGGCGTGGCCGACGGCGGGCTGCTGGCCTGGCTGCTCGTCGGCGGTGGCATCCTGACCAGCCTGCTGACCCTCTACGCGGTGGCGCGCGTGTGGAACCTCGCCTTCTGGCGCACCCCGCCCGCGTCCGTGCCGCCGGCCTCGGGCTCGCTGCTCCCGCGGCTCATGGTGGCGCCGACGATGGCCCTGGTCGTCTTCGGCATCGCGCTCACGGTCGTGGCCGGTCCGCTGTTCGAGGTCTCCGACGGCGCCGCCTCGTCCCTGATGGAACGTGCCTACTACGTGCGGGCAGTGTTCGGCGGAGGTGCGCCGTGACGCGGGGACGGTGGCGGGACAGGTGCGTCGCCGCGCTCGGGCTGACCGTCATCTGGGTGCTGCTGTGGGGGTCGTTCAGCGCGCTGACCATCGTCGGCGGGCTGGTGATCGCGGTCGTGGTGCTGGTGGTGTTCCCGCTGCCGGCGGTCACCTACGCCGGGCGGATCCAGGCGCTGGGCGTGCTGCGGTTCGCCGGCCGGTTCGCGCTCGACATGGTCGTCGCCAGCTTCCAGGTGGTCTCGCTGGCCTTCCGGTTCGGGCACGTGCCCCGCAGCGCGATCGTCGCCGTCACCCTGCGGGCGCCCTCCGACCTGAACCTGACCATGACCGCCGAGGCCCTGTCGCTGGTGCCCGGCAGCCTGATCGTCGACGTCGACCGCCGGCGCGGCGTGCTGTACGTGCACGTGCTGGGCGTCGAGTCGGCCGAGGAGGCCGAGCAGTTCAAACAGGACGTGCTCGACCTGGAACGCCGGCTCGTCCGAGCCTTCGGATCACCCGCCGAACGACGCATTCTCGAGGAGGCGCCCGCATGACGGCCATCGCCATCGTCGTCACCGTGCTGCTGGCCGGGGGCGCTGTCCTCGCCCTGATCCGAATCGTCCACGGCCCGTCCATCCTGGACCGGATAGTCGCCACCGACGTGCTCCTGGCCGTGATCGTCATGTCCATCGCCGCCGAGGCCGCGTTCTCCCGCGACGCGACCGCCCTGCCCGTGCTCGCGGTGCTGTCGATCCTCGGCTTCACCGGCGCGGTCAGCGTGGCCCGGTTCGCCATCCGCCGCCAGGCCGCCGCCGACCCGGCCAGCGGCCGCGACGCGGACCGGCCCAGCCCGGACTACCAGGCCGAATCGGTCGACCGGCCCGACTCCCTGGGCGTCCCGGAAGCCCTGAACCGGCGCCCACCCGAGCCCCCGGACCGCGGGGACTCACTCAGCCCGCCCGGCCGCGACCTACTCGACCGGCCCGCGGAGGAAGTGCCCGCGGAGGAAGTGCGATGAGCGGCGTGCTGGACGTGATCGCCGGGGCCTGCCTCGTGCTGGGCGCCCTGCTCAGCCTGTCGGCCGGGGTGGCGCTTATCCGCTTCCCCGACCTGCTGTCCCGCATGCACGCCGCCACCAAGCCACAGGTGCTGGGCCTGCTGCTGGCGCTGATCGGCTGCGCGCTGCGCCTGCGCGAGGCCGTCAGTATCACCACGCTGCTGCTGGTAGCGGTGTTCTCGATGGCCACGGCGCCCGTGGCCGCCCACATGATCGGCCGGGCCGCCTACCGAGCCGGCCAGGCCCGGGCCGACCTGCTGGTGGTCGACGACCTGGCCGGCGCCGACGACAAACGCTGAGGAGGTCGCCATGGAGCCCGACGACGCCGACCGGGAACTCGCCCGCCGGCTGGCCGAGTCCCTGGCCGCCGACGAGCGCTACCGCCGCCAGCCCCTGGCCGTCCAGGTGCAGAACGGCGTGGCCATCCTGACCGGCACGGTCGAAAGCCCCGAGGTCTATGACGCGGTCACCGCCCACGTGCGCGAGACTCCGGGCGTTCGGGACCTGTGCGACGGCATCCTCGTGCAGGACGGCGAGGCCCGGTTGCGCGAGGCCCGCCAGTTCGGCGAGCTGGCCGCCCGACTCGCCGTACAGCCCGTGACCGGCACCCGCCGCGGCCGCCCGGCCGCGGTCGTGGCCCGCGTGGCCATGCTGGCCGTGACCGCCCTCATCGTCGTCATCGAGGTCGCGGGCTGGCTGGCCGCCGTCTTCGGCGTGGGCCTGCTGGCCTGGACGGCCGACGTCCTGCTGCGCCGCCGCAAGCGCTGACCTATGCCCTGGGGCAGGGGCCCGTCTCCGTCCTGGGCCCGATGGCCGGCCCGCGCCGAATCCTTACCGTGGTCCTCATGGAAATCATGATCGGCGACAAACTGACCCACACGCTGGGCCGGGCGCGCGGGGCCGCCGACGGACCCATCGGCACCGGGCCGCTGTTGTTCTCGCTGGCGTACGACAAGGGAGTGAAACCGCTGCTCGACGCGTTCGACATCTCGTCGACGGTGATTCTCACGGTGCTACGTACGCCTGGACGCCCATCGGCCGAACCCGACGCCGGGCGTGTCATCGAGCCGGACGCCGGCCCGGTCCTCGGTCCGTCCGGCGAGCACGCGCACGTCCGCGGCACCGACGGTCGCTCCCTGCCTGTCTCGGCGGCCGCAGCCGACGCGCTCCGCGAAGCTCAGGACTCCCCGGCGGCCTTGCTGGCCGCGTTGGTCGACGACCCCGCCGCCGAGGCGTCGGCCGTCATCCGCGACTGCGGCGTCAACCCGGACGAAGTCCGCCAGGCTGCCCTCGACGGCCACCGACCGCAACGCGCCGACCGGGTCGCGCCCGAACTTCGCCCCGCCCGCGACGCCCTGCTGGGCCGCACCCGCTACCGGGGCCGCGGCTTCCAGGACCGCCTGCTCTTCTCGGTGCTGGCACGCAAGGTGAACCACGCCGCCCGTCCCGTGCTCTGGACCCGCCTGGAGGCCGACGAACAGGCCCGCCGCGAGAACCGCCCCACCCGTACCGACGACGTCCTGCTGGCGATGCTGGTCACCCACGAGGTGGCCGCCGCCTATCCCCACCTGGCGTACGCCGCCCAACCCCACTACGGCGGCGGCGAGACCCTGCTGGCCCAGGGCATCACCCACACCCGCGTCCGCGCCGCCACGCCAACCGGCCCCGACGAGGTGCCGCCCAGCAAGATCCTCGTCCCCGGCCCCGACTGGACGGAAGACACCCAGGTGCTGCTCGATCGCCTGACCGCCCACCCCGGCAACCGAGCCACCCGCCTCCTCGACTCCCTGCGCCGCTGACCCCCAACCACCCGACCGGCCCACCCGCCCGGGGTCGGGACGACCTTGGCCGCGTTCCGTCGCACGGTTCGGCGTGCGCTTCACCCATTGACTTGTCGCAAGTGTTGTCCCAACATGGTGAGACAACACTTACGACAAGCTGGGAGGCTGCCATGCCGAGGAAGGTGCGTCCGACGCAGCTCGAGATAGCCCGCCTGTGGTTGGCCGGGCACGGCCTGGCCGACGTCACGCCGACTCCGATGCTCTCGGCGCGCCTGACGGTCCGTCGACGCACGCGGCTGGCCGCGGCCATTCTGCCGGCAGTGTTCCTCTGTGGGACTGCCCTCGTCTATGTCTCTGCCTTGCCGCTCCGCCCGGGGGACGACGGGTTCGGGACGCAGCAGCGGTGGGCGCTGGTGGTGCTGACGGCACTGGTGGCCGGGCTGGTGCTGGGCCTGTCGCTGCTGGACCGGTGGGTGCGACGGGTCGATCAACAGGCGGCCGCGGAGTTGCCGCGACGGGCGACCCACTCCGTCCGGCCCGGCTGGCGAACCGTGCTCGGCGTTCCGCGGGCCGCGTTGCTGGCGATCACGTACGCGGGCGCGGCCGTGCTGGCGATCGCGGCCCTGATCATGCGGGACGGCGTCGCGAGGTACTCGGCGGTCATCATGCTCATCGGGCTGTGCGGGGTCGCCGCCGGCACGGCCGTCCAACTGCGCCATGTGCTCACCCACCCGGTGGTGGCCGACGACGAGAGCTCCCTGAAGGCCGACTTCCTCATGCGCGTCGAGGACGCCCGCGGGGTGGGCCTGCCGACCGTGGTGTGGTCGCTGCCGGTCGTGTCGGTCTTCGACACCGGGCTCGACCCGTGGAACACGGGCTGGCTCGCCTTCGTGATCCTGAGCGTCATCGCGCTCGCCCTGATCACGGCCGGGGACGTACGGAACGCCCTGGCCGCCCAGCACGGCCGCACCGCCCCGTGAACCGCATGATCGTCATCGACTCGGCCTCCCCCGTCCCACCGTTCGAGCAGCTCCGCGCCCAACTGGCCGGGCAGATCCAGGAACGCACGCTGGCCGTGGGCACCCGGCTGCCGACCATCCGCCGCCTGGCCGCGGACCTCGGCCTCGCGGTCAACACGGTCGGCCGGGCCTACCGTGAGCTGGAGGAGGCGGGGCTGATCGAGACCCGCGGCTCGGCCGGCTCGTTCGTGACCGCAGCCGGCGAGCAGGGGCGCGAACAGGCCCGCCACGCCGCCGCGGAGTATGCCGCCCTCATCACCCGCCTCGGCATCGACACCACCGAAGCCGTCCGCATCATCCAAGCAGCGCTGACCACGCGCGCCCCGGAAGCCGGCTGAGCCCCGGGAGCGCCTCCATCTCCCGGGTTGCTCAGTCGCGGCCGCGTGGGGTGGCTATGCAAGCCTCGTTGCCCTCGGGGTCGGCCAGCACCCACCACTTCGGGGCGTGCGCGTCGGAGACCAGGCGGCCGCCGGCGGCCAGCGCGGCCGCTATCCGGGCTTCTGCCTGATCCTCGGGAACGGCCACGTCGATGTGGACGCGGTTGCGTTGCGGGCGTGGCGAGTCGAGCGGCTGGACGCCGAAACCGGGGCCGCGGCCGTGCGGATCGCCCAGGAAGTCGTCGCCGAACTGGCGGTAGCCGAGCAGCGCGCGCCAGAAGGCGAGCACCGCCGGGGTGGCCAGCGCGTCGATCGTGACGTCGACCAGTTGGACGGCGGACGGGTCAGCGGTCAGGCCCAGGCCGGCCGCGGCGGCGGAGATGCCGCGGGCCAGCTCGGCGTCGCGACGCACCAGGGTCACGGTGACGCCGGCCGGGCGCAGGTCGACGCGCGGGGGATTCTCGGTGGCCAGCCGGCCGATGCGCTCGACGAGAGCGACGCCCTGCGCGAACGACTCGGTGCGGAAATGCGCCGCTACGACGCGATAGAGGACGCGCCAGTCGTCATGGAGGGGTTCAGCCATTGCGGTTCGGCCGGTGTTCGGCGCGCCTGGATTCGTACCAGGTGGCGCCGACCGGTACGCCCGCCATGTTCCAGCTCCAGGAGATACGCGGAGCTATCCGCAGATAGAAGCCGGGCCCGGTCATGCCGGTCCGCTCGACCGGGCCGTCGGCGTCGCCGTACACCCGGATGCCGCGGGCGATGAACGGGTCGAAGGAGACCATGTCGTCGACGACCAGCGCGATCCGCCGGTGGCCGGACCGGACGTTGACGAACTTGCGGGTGGCCAGGACGGATTCGCCCGAGCCGCCGATCCAGAAGACCGATCCGTCGTACTCGAACGCGACCGGCATGACGTCGGGCTGACCCTCCGGGCCGGCGGTCGCCAACCGGGCCAAGGGCTGAGACCGCAGGTAGGCGATCTCCTCGTCGGTGAACGACATGCTGCCTCCCGCGCTCGGCCGGCTCCGGGCGATCTGTTCGTGCTCAATCCCGGCGAGCCCGACACGCAGCGAGGGCCGACCGTGCCAAGCACGTTAGCAGCCGGACCAACCGGGTCGAGCGCACTCAGCCCCTGCTCAGAACTATCGCCCGTAACTCCGGCGGCCCTTCCGAGGGCTGGCCTGCTCGGGAGCCGCCAGTTACGGACGACACCTTCGGCTACATGCTTCGGTTCGTCGTTGGTCCGGCTTTAGTTCGTCGTTGGTCCGGGGACTTCACGCGGTGCGAACTGACGCAGCCGACTGTCCAAGTCGGCGACGAGGACAGCTGGCTACGCGGCAGCACGTCCGGTGGAACCGCGTGAGCGTGGCGACACTATCCAAACGGTGGCGAGGGCAGCAGGCTACGCGGCAGCACGTCCGGTGGAACCGCGTGAGCGTGGCGACACTATCCAAACGGTGGCGAGGGCAGCAGGCTA
>NZ_JAMQOL010000020.1:0-98753 GCF_023717965.1 Paractinoplanes hotanensis
ATGTCGGCGGGGCGGACTCGCCCGACGGCGCCGATTCGGGCGCTCGAGCGGACACCGCGTCGAGGTCGCGGGTGGTCGATGGGGCGAGCTCGCCGGACGACTCCGCGTCGGGCTCGGGGGCAGAAAGCCCGCCTGCGGAGGGTGCGCCTGCGGAGGGTGCGGAGGGCGCGCCTGCGGAGGGTGCGGTAGGCCCGCCCGCGGAAAGTTCGGCAGGCACATCGGAGTGGGGCGAAGTGGTGACGGCGGGTTCGTCGGACGGCGTGGCTGTGCCCGGGGACGCTTGGGGGGGCTGGGCCTCGACCCGGGCGTGGCGTGGGGGGACGGCCAGGCGGAGGACGTCGCTGAGGTTGCCGGCGTAGCGGTCGGCCACGGCCCGGGCGAGCTGAGCCACCTCGGGGTCGAGAACCTGCTCGGGCGAGACGATCTTGTCGAGGTAGGCGAGCTTGCCGCCGTGGGGCGAGGATTCGGCGCGCTCGAGCAGGAAGCCGCTCATAAGTTGGCCCGCGAAACGAACCTTCACCCGTACGCCCGGTTGGGCCGCCTCGTCGTCGGTGGCGGCGACCAGATAGTCGAACGGCCGGTCGAGGTGGGGGAGCGGGACGTCGACGCAGACGCGAGCCACGGGAAGCCGCTCGGCCGGTTCCCGTTCGTTGCGCGCACTCTTCGTTGCCATCGCCGAACATTGTGCCCGGCGCCTCCGACATTTCCCGGATGGACGGCGCGCGGTAGAACGTACGCGTGACGACGATCGATGGCGGGGCGATGGACGCGGGCAAGGCCGTGGCCATGCTGCTCGACCCGCGCGGTAATCATGAGCCCGTTCCCGCCTACGCCGCCCTGCACCGTCACGGCCCTGTGCTGCGGGTTTCCGGCGGTTACTACTTCGTCTCGGGTTATGCCGCTGTCGCCGCCGTCCTGCGCGACCCCGCCATGGAGGCCTACGACGCCAAGCGCCTGGACGCGCAGTGGTCCGACTGGCGGGACAACCGGGCCGTCGCGCTCTTCGCCGATTCGATGCTGCG
The DNA here is from genome assembly GCF_023717965.1 of Paractinoplanes hotanensis. Taxonomy (NCBI): domain Bacteria; kingdom Bacillati; phylum Actinomycetota; class Actinomycetes; order Micromonosporales; family Micromonosporaceae; genus Paractinoplanes; species Paractinoplanes hotanensis. Next base: position 1,023 of record NZ_JAMQOL010000020.1, read on the forward strand.
CACCAACGCGCCTCAGCACACGCGCATGCGCCGCCTGGCCGCGGGCGTCTTCACGGCACGGCGGGTCTCCGCGCTGCGCGAGGTCATCGCCACGCAGGTCGACGAGATCCTCGACGCGCTGCCGCCGGGGGAGACCGACCTGGTGAGCCATCTCACCTATCCGCTCCCGATCGGGGTGATCACCGCCCTGCTCGGTGTGCCCGCGGCCGACCGGGGCCGCTTCCGCCGCCTGGCCGAGGCGCTGACCGCCGTGCTCGAGGTGCGCTGGACAGAGGAGGATCGCCGCCGCGCCCACGAGGCCGCGCTCGAACTCGAGGAGTACTTCACCCACCTGGTGGCCCGGCGCCGCGCCGAGCCGGCCGACGACCTGGTCACCGCCCTGGCCGCGGCGCACGACGCGGGCGGCGAGCAGCTCACCGGCGAGGAGCTGATGGGCAACCTCGTGCTGCTGCTGGTGGCCGGCTTCGAGACCACGACCAACCTGCTGGGCAACGGCATCGTGCTGCTGCTCGACCATCCCGCGTACGCGAAGCAACTCCGGCAGGATCCGGAACTGGCTCCGGCGTACGTGGAGGAAGTGCTTCGCATCGAGTCGCCGGTGCAATTGACCGAGCGGTACACGTCGCGCCCGACTGTGGTCGGTGGCGCCGAGCTTCCGGCCGACGCCGAGCTGGTGCTGTTGCTCGGCGCGGCCAACCGCGACCCGGCGCGGTTTCCCGACCCCGACAAGTTCGACCCCTTCCGTACGGACCTCGCCCCGCTCTCCTTCGGGGCCGGCGCTCACTACTGCCTGGGCGCACCCCTCGCGCGCCTGGAAGCGCAGATCGCTCTGCCCGCCCTGCTGCGCCGCTTCCCCGAGCTCGCCCTCGCGCAGCGACCCACCCGCCGGCCCCGGATGAACCTGCGCGGGTGGTCGTCGCTGCCCGTGACGCTCGGCACTCGGCAGACCGGAAAGAGCACTCCGTAGACTGGTCAGGTGCTGAGCCGAGATGTCAGGAGTCTGCCCGCGTGACCGTCCAGTCCATCCGTCTGTTCGGCGATCCGGTGCTCCGGACGCCGGCCGACCTCGTCGTCGACTTCGACAAGGAACTGCGCACCCTGGTCAAGGACCTGACCGACAGCATGCTCGACGAGGGCGGCGCCGGCCTGGCCGCCCCGCAGATCGGCGTCGGCCTGCGCGTCTTCACCTTCGACGTGGACGACGTGGTCGGCCACATCGTCAACCCGGTGCTGTCGTTCCCCGACGACGAGGAGCAGGACGGGCCCGAGGGCTGCCTGTCGATCCCGGGCATCTACATCGACACCAAGCGCCGCCAGAACGTCGTGGCCGCCGGCTTCAACGAGCACGGCGACCCGATCCAGATCGTCGGCACCGGTCTGATGTCGCGCTGTGTGCAGCACGAGACCGACCACCTCGACGGCGTGCTGTTCCTCGACCGGCTGGACGCCGCCGCCCGTAAGGACGCGATGAAGCAGATCCGCTCGGCCGAGTGGTACGACGCCGGCAAGCCACCCACGATCAAGGCGAGCCCGCACGGCCGGGGCCTGTTCGGTCTGGGGCGGTGAGCGGGTTGCGCCTGATCTTCGCCGGCACGCCGGCCGTCGCGGTGCCCAGCCTCGACGCCATCGCGGCTTCGGGGCACGAACTGCTGGCCGTGGTCACCCGGCCCGACGCCCCGGCCGGCCGCGGCCGTCGCCTCGTGCGCTCGCCCGTCGCCGCCTGGGCCGACGAGCGCGGCATCGAGGTGCTCACCCCGGAACGTCCGCGCGAGCCCGAATTTCAGGAGCGGCTGCGGGCGCTCGCGCCCGACTGTGTGCCGGTGGTGGCGTACGGGGCCCTGGTGCCCCCGAGCGCTCTCGAGATCCCCAAGCACGGCTGGGTCAACCTGCACTTCTCGCTGCTGCCTGCCTGGCGCGGCGCCGCCCCGGTGCAGCACGCCGTGCTGCACGGGGACGAGGTGACCGGCGCGAGCGTGTTCGAACTCGAGGCCGGGCTCGACACCGGCCCGGTCTACGGCACCCTGACCGAGGCCATCCGACCCACCGACACCTCCGGCGACCTGCTCGAACGGCTCGCCACCGAGGGCGCCGGCCTGCTCGTGGCCGTGCTCGACGCGATCGAGGCCGGCACGGCCCGGGCGCACATCCAGCCGGCCGACGGCATCTCGCTCGCGCCCAAGCTGACGGTCGACGACGCGCGCATCCGCTGGAGCGACCCGGCGTTTGCGGTCGACCGGCGCATTCGCGCGTGCACGCCCGCCCCCGGCGCGTGGACGACGCTGCGCGACGACCGGCTCAAGCTCGGCCCGGTGCGGCCGGTGGCCAACGCGCCCGCCCTCGCGCCGGGCGACCTGCTCGTCGAGCGCACCCAGGTGCTGGTCGGCACGGCCACCACGCCGGTCGCGCTCGGTGAGGTGCGGGCCGCGGGCAAGAAGCCCATGGCCGCCACCGACTGGGCGCGCGGCCTGCGCGTCCAGCCGGGAGAAAAACTTCAGTGACCAGGCACAGCGCAGTACGGGGCAGCCAGCCCGGAGAGAAGCTTCAGTGACTGATCACAAGGCAGACCGGCCGCACGGCTCGGGGCGTCCGCGGCGACCCGGCGGGCCGGGTTACGACCGCGACGCGCGTACGGGCCGGGGCCCGCGGGCCGGCCGGCCGCCGTCCGACCCGGCTCGTCAGGCCGCCTACGAGGCCATCGCGGCGGTGCACCGCGACGACGCGTACGCCAATCTGGTGTTGTCCGAGATCCTGCGCGACATGCGGCTCGACGGCCGGGACGCGGCGTTCGCGACCGAGCTGACCTACGGCACGCTGCGCACGCTCGGCACCCTCGATCTGATCGTGGCCGACGCCGCCGGGCGCGAGGTGTCCCGCATCGACCCGCCGGCCCGCGACGCGCTGCGGCTGGGCGCCTATCAGCTGCTGCACACGCGGGTGCCCGCCTTCGCCGCCGTCAGCCAGACCGTCGACCTGGTGCGTTCGGTCGCTCCCGGCGCGGCCGGGTTCGCCAACGCGGTGCTGCGCACGATCGCCGAGACGCCGCTCGACAAGTGGCTCGAGAAGCTGGCGCCGTCGTACGACGAGAACCCGATCGGCAACCTCGCCGTGCACCACAACCACCCGGAGTGGGTGATCCGGTCGTTCGCCGAGTCGCTCGGCGGCGACCTGGCCGACACCACGCGCCTGCTCATCGAGGACAATCAGCCCCCCGTCGTGCACCTGTGCGCCCGGCCCGGCCGGGTCGACGCGGTCGAACTGGCCGATGAGGTCGGCGGCGTGCCCGGGGCCTTCTCGCCGTACGCGGTGTATCTCAACGGCGGCTCCCCGCGCGAGCTGGCCGCGATCCACGACGGTCGCGCCCACGTGCAGGACGAGGGCAGTCAGCTGGTCGCCGCGGCGCTGCTGGCCGCCCCGCTCGAGGGGCAGGACACCCGCTGGCTCGACCTGTGCGCCGGCCCCGGCGGCAAGGCCGGGCTGATGGGCTCGATCGCCGCCGCACGGGGCGCCGAGGTGACTGCCGTCGAGGTCGCCGAGCACCGGGCCCGGCTGGTCGAGCAGGCCACCAAGGGCATGCCGGTGACCGTCCTGCCGATCGACGGCCGTTCGGTGGGCCGCGAAACCGGCCTGCCCGAGGGGGGTTTCGACCGCGTGCTGGTCGACGCGCCCTGCACCGGCCTGGGCTCGCTGCGGCGCCGCCCCGAGTCGCGCTGGCGCCGTCAGCCGGCCGACCTGCCGCCGCTGACCAAGCTCCAGCGGGAACTGCTGGTGGCGGCCCTGCGGGCAGTACGCCCGGGCGGCGTTGTCGCGTATGTGACGTGCTCTCCGCACATGGTCGAGACCCAGGTGACGGTGACCGAGGGCTCGCGGCGCAGCGGCGTCGACGTCGACTTCGTGGACGCCCGCCCGCTGCTGCCGCCGGGCATGCCGGGCCTCGGCAACGGCCCGACGGTGCAACTGTGGCCGCACCGCCACGGCACCGACGCCATGTTCCTGGCGGTGCTGCGCCGCACCAGCTAGCGGTAGACGTAGTGGATCTTCAGCTTGCGGGTGCCGGCATTCTTGTAGGTGCCGGTCATCCGCTCGCCGTTGAGCCAGAGGAAGCAGCGGACCGCGCGGTCGCCGAGCTTCCACGAGGCGTCGTCGGGCGGGAAGCCGAGCCAGCCCACCCGGTTGCGCACGCTGCCGTTGTCGGGGATGCCGGTGAACTTGGCGATCGTGCGGTGGCAGCCCTTCTCCATCTCGCCGGCGGTCAGCGCGGCCGCCGAGGCGCGCTTGCTCTCGAAGATGCCGGCGAACTCGGCGGTGTGCGCCTTGGCGCAGGCGACCGGGCGCATCGCGGCGACCCGCTCGCCGACGACCGACGGGTCGGCGCACGTCATGCGGACCTTGCCCGAGCCGGCCAGCGCGCCCTTCAGGCTGCCCGAGCGGCGCACCAGGTCGCCGTCGACCGGGGACGTCTCGACCAGATCGCAGCGGTACCACCGGGCGCCGCCGGCCCACGCCCGCGGGCTGGGCAGCACGGGCTGCAACACCAGCCAGCCGGTGCGCCAGTCGCCGCCGAGGAACGTGGTGACGCGCTTCGAGCACTCCCGGAACGCGCGGCCCTTCCGCTGCCCGGCCGGCAGATCGGGCAGATCGGCGATCGCGACCGTCTCGGCCACGTGCGGGCCCCGGCACGCGACCGGCGCGTAGTCGTCGATCGTGCCCTGTTCGACCACGTCGGGATGGCACTGCGCGGCGGCCGGACGGAACTGCTGCGCCGCGGGCGGGGCCGGCCAGCCGTTCGTCAGGTCGCCGTCGACCCCGCTGGGCAGGTCGGAACAGCCGGCCAGGGCGAGCGTGAGGACGCCGGCCAGGGCCGCCACCCATCGCCGCATGTCGTTCTCCCGTCCCGGTCGGGTCAAGGGGCGTCACTCTATCGGTTGGTTCCGCCCGGGCTCGGCCTGGCGTGACGGCCGGGGTTATCCACAGGCGGGACGAGCGAGCGCCGCGGAAGTCATAGACTTTCTGCCGTGACACCATCGCCGATCATCGCCCCCAGCATCCTGGCCGCCGATTTCGCCCGCCTCGCCGACGCGGTGCACGCGATCGAGGGCGCCGCCGACTGGGTGCACGTCGATGTCATGGACAACCACTTCGTGCCCAATCTGACGATCGGCCTGCCGGTCGTGCAGAGTCTGCGCAAGGCGACGTCCATCCCGTTCGACGTCCATCTGATGATCACCGATCCCGAGCGCTGGGCTCCCGGCTACGCCGAGGCCGGCGCCCACAACGTCACGTTCCACGCCGAGGCCACCGACGATCCGGTCGCGCTGGCCAAGACTCTGCGGGCCGCCGGGGCCAAGGCCGGCCTGGCCATCGACCGCGACACCGCGGTCGAGCCCTACCTCGACCTCTTGCCTCATGTGGACACTTTGCTCATCATGACCATCAAGGCCGGTTTCGGCGGGCAGAAGTTCCTGCCCGAGATGCTCGACAAGGTGCGCGAGGTGCGCCGCCGCATCGATGCTGACAGTCTCGAGGTGCGCCTCGAGGTCGACGGCGGCATCGCGGCCGACACCATCGAGCGGGCGGCCGAGGCCGGCGCCGACGCGTTCGTGGCGGGCACGGCGGTCTACGGCGCGCACGACCCGGCCGAGGCCATCGGCAAGCTGCGAGCCCTCGTGGAAGGAGCGGGATGAGCACAGGGGTCGCTGATCCCCAGCACGATGATCTCGGTCCCGAGCCTGAGGACCGTCCCGACCTGATCCTGGTCGTCGACGACGATCAGGACATCGCGAGTTTTGTCGAGTTCAACCTCAAGATGCACGGCTACGAGGTGATCCGCGCCCGCGACGGTGAGGACGCGCTCGAGCTGATGGAGACCCAGCGCCCCGACCTGGCCGTGGTCGACTGGATGATGCCGCGCATGGACGGCGTCGAGCTGACCCGCCGGCTGCGCGCCGAGCCGCTCACCTCGGCCCTCCCGGTGATCATGCTGACCGCCAAGAGCATGACCGTCGACAAGGTGGTCGGCCTGACCGCCGGCGTCGACGACTATCTGGTCAAGCCGTTCGACACGGCCGAGCTGATCGCACGCGTGTCCTCGACGCTGCGCCGCAACAAGGAGTTCCGCGAGGTCTCGCCGCTGACCGGCCTGCCCGGCAACGCCCGGGTCCGGCGTGAGATCGCCGACCGCATGAAAGCCGGCGGCGAATACTCGGTGGGCTACATCGACATCGACCGGTTCAAGAGCGTCAACGACGTGTACGGCTTCGACCGCGGCGACGAGTTCATCGGCGCTCTCGCCCGCAGCCTGCACCGCGCGGTGGCCTCGGTCGGCAAGCCCTCGATCTTCCTGGGCCACATCGGCGGCGACGACTTCGTCTTCATCTGCACGCCCGACCAGGTGCTCCCGCTGACCAAGCGCACGGTCACCGACTTCGAGCAGACGGCCGACCAGCTCTACGACGACGTGGACGCCAAGCGCGGCTACATCGAGGTGCCCGACCGCCGCGGCAACAAGAACCGTGCCGCCTTGGTGACTCTCTCGATCGGTGTCGCCCAGGCCACCCTCGAGGGGCGCCGCTTCACCGACCCGCGAGTGGTCATCGGCGTGGCCTCCGAGATGAAAAAGGTTGCCAAGTCGCAGCCCGGCTCCTACGTGGCGATCGACCGCCGGCGGGCAGACGGGGCCGAAGCCTGAGGTCGCGGGTGGGGCCCGTGTTGTGCGTTCAAGTTAAGCACCTGTGACATGGCTCGCCGGGGGGTGGCAAAGTCCCGGAGTCGTGTAAAACTCGGGGGTGACCCACCACGCGCTGGCGGGACTCGGTGAAATTCCGAACCGGCGGTGATCCGATGGTCAGAAGTTTCTGACTTTCGGTAAGCCCGCGACCCGGACGTCGTTCTGCGACGGACGGTGGACCTGGTGAGACTCCAGGGCCGACGGTTGATCAGGCACCGCCTGGTCAGACAGTCCGGATGGGAGACAGCGCGTCGGCATCGGAACGAGGGCTGCCCAGCCCTCGGCCGGGGTACGCGAAGCGTACCCTCGTGCCCGATTTCGGCGTTTTCTGCCTTTTCCTGCCCGCGCGTGATCGCACCGCGCGAGAGGAAGACACCGATGGTGACCGAGGACGAGGCGATGCGGCGCGCGATCGCGCTGGCCGCCCGCGGACTCGGCACGACCAGCCCCAACCCGGTGGTCGGCTGCATCCTGCTCGACTCCGACTGCGAGGTCGTCGGCGAGGGCTTCCACGCCTACGCCGGCGGGCCGCACGCCGAGATCGTCGCCCTGGCCCAGGCCGGCGACCGCGCCCGCGGCGGCACCGCCGTCGTCACCCTCGAACCCTGCAACCACACGGGTCGCACCGGCCCCTGTAGCCAGGCCCTGATCAACGCCGGCGTCGAGCGAGTGGTGATCGCGGTCGACGACCCGACCCCGGTCGCGGCCGGCGGCGCGGTGACCCTGCGCGCCGCGGGGGTGCAGGTCGAGACGGGCGTCCGCCGCCTCGAGGCGGCCGAGGGCAACGTCGCCTGGCTGACCGCCGTGCGCCGCGGCCGCCCGTACGTGACCTGGAAGTTCGCCGCCACGCTGGACGGGCGCTCGGCCGCCGCCGACGGCACGAGCCAGTGGATCACCTCGGCTCCGGCCCGCTCCGACGTGCACGTGCTGCGCAGCACGGTCGACGCGATCGTGGCCGGCGTGGGCACCGTCATCGCCGACGATCCCCAGCTCACCGTGCGCGACCTGCGCGACGGCAGCCTCGCCATCAAGCAGCCGCTCCGCGTGGTCGTCGACTCGGACGGCCGTACGCCGGAGAAGGCGCGCGTCAACGACGCCGCCGCACCCACCTGGATCGCCACCACGCGGGAGCTCGGCGCCGGGCCCGACGGCCGGGTCGACCTGTCCGCGCTGCTCGCCGCCCTCTTCGGCCGCGGCGTGCGCTCGGTGCTGCTCGAGGGCGGGCCCACCCTGGCCGGCGCTTTCCTCGAGGCGGGCCTGGTCGACCAGGTCATCGGCTACGTGGCGCCCAAACTGCTCGGGGCCGGCAAGCCGGCTCTGGTCGAGGCCGGAATCGGCACCATCGCCGACGCGTTGGAACTCGACCTCAAGGACATCACGCAGATCGGTCCCGACCTGCGCTTCACCGCATCGCTCGGCCAGAAGCCAGCCGACCGTCCCACCCACCGGCCCTAACCGGATTCAGGAGCAGCCTCATGTTCACCGGCATCGTCGAAGAACTCGGTCACGTCGAAAGCCTGACCGACGACGGCAGCGACTCCGCGGTCTTGAAGATCCGCGGACCGCTGGTCACGTCGGACGCCCGGCACGGCGACTCGATCTCGGTCAACGGCGTCTGTCTCACCGTGATCGACAACGTCGACGGCGTCTTCACCGCCGACGTGATGGGCGAGACGCTGCGCCGCTCCTCGCTCGGCGCGCTCGAGGTGGGCAGCCAGGTGAACCTGGAGCGTGCGGCCGCCCTGGGGAGCCGCCTCGGCGGTCACCTCGTGCAGGGCCACGTCGACGGTGTCGCGCGCATCGCCGCCCGTGAGCCCGCGGCCGACTGGGAGGTCGTGCGCTTCTCGCTCCCCGCCGAGCTGGCGAAGTACGTGGTCGAGAAGGGTTCGATCACCGTCGACGGGGTCTCGCTGACCGTCATGGCCGTCGACGACGAGACGTTCAGCGTCGGCATGATCCCGACCACCTCGAAGCTGACCGTGCTGGGCGCCAAGGACGTCGGCGACCCGGTGAACCTCGAAGTCGATGTGATCGCCAAGTACGTCGAGAAGATGCTGGGAGATCGTCATGTCTGAGTCCTTCGCCGCCGTCGAGCGGGCGATCGCGGACATCGCCGCCGGCCGCGCCGTGATCGTGGTCGACAACGAGGACCGCGAGAACGAGGGCGACCTGATCTTCGCCGCCGAGAAGGCCACGCCCGAGCTGGTCGCCTTCATGGTGCGCTACACCTCGGGCTACATCTGCGTGCCGATCACCGAGGACGAGGCCGACCGCCTCGACCTCCCGCCCATGTTCCACACCAACCAGGACGCACGGGGCACGGCGTACGCGGTGACGGTCGACGCCCGCGAGGGCGTGGCCACCGGCATCTCGGCCGCCGACCGGGCCCGTACCATCCGCCTGCTGTCCGCACCCGAGACCCAGCCGACCGACCTCTCCCGCCCCGGCCACGTCGTGCCGCTGCGGGCCAAGGCGGGCGGCGTGCTGCGCCGCCCCGGGCACACCGAGGCCGCGATCGACCTGTCCGTGCTGGCCGGCCTCCGGCCCGCGGGCGTGCTGTGCGAGATGGTGAACGACGACGGCACCATGCAGCGCCGCCCCGACCTCGAGAAGTTCGCGGCCGAGCACGATCTGGCGCTGATCACCATCACCGAGCTGATCGCCTACCGCCGGCGCCACGAGACCCAGGTCGAGCGGGTCGTCGAGACGCGGCTGCCCACCGAGCACGGCGTGTTCACCGCGGTCGGCTACCGGGCGCTGACCGACGACGGCGAGCACGTCGCCCTCGTCTACGGCGACCTCGGTGACGGCGAGGACGTGCTGGTCCGGGTCCACTCGGAGTGCCTGACCGGGGACGTCTTCGGCTCGCACCGCTGCGACTGCGGCCCGCAGCTCGACGCTGCCCTCCAGCGGGTGGCCGAGACGGGCCGGGGCGTCGTGCTCTACATGCGCGGGCACGAGGGCCGGGGGATCGGTCTGCTGCACAAGCTGCAGGCCTACCAGCTGCAGGACCGCGGCTTCGACACGGTCGACGCCAACCTCGAGCTGGGCCTGCCGGCCGACGCCCGCGACTACGGCACGGGCGCCCAGATCCTGTACGACCTGGGGGTGCGCTCCATGCGGCTGCTCACCAACAACCCGGCCAAGCGGGCCGGTCTGGAAGGCTACGGGCTGACCATCACGGGTCGCGAGGCGCTGCCGGTGCGGCTGCACCCCGAGAACGTGCACTACCTGCGGACCAAGCGGGACCGCATGGGGCACCTGTTCGAGGCGTTGGGCTGATTTCCCGCCTGTCGCGGGTGACGATGGACTTCTACGAGGGGGCGACATGGCCGGTTTCGGTGATCCGAAGATGGAGACGGTCGACGCGGCCGGGCTGCGGCTCGGCATCGTCGGCGCGCGCTGGCACTCCGACCTGATCGACCACATGATCGAACGGGCCCGGGCGGCGGCCGCGGAGTGCGGCGTCACGGACGTCGTGGTGACCCGGGTGGCGGGCTCGGTCGAGCTGCCGGTGGTGGCGCAGGCGCTCGCCCGTACGTGTGACGCCGTGGTCGCCCTGGGCGTGGTGATCAAGGGCGAGACCGACCACTACGCGTACGTGAACGAGTCCGTGACCTCCGGGCTGACCCGGGTCGCGCTCGACGAGCGGACCCCGGTCGGCCACGGCGTGCTGACCGTTCACAGCATGGGGCAGGCCCGCGACCGGGCCGGCTTGGAGGATTCGATCGAGGACAAGGGCTGGCAGTCCACGGTGGCCGTGCTCGACGCCGCCCTGGTGCTGCGCGACCTGGCCAAGAACTGACAGCGCGGTCCGGGCGCCGAGGCGCCCGGACCGGTCAGTTCGTCAGGCGGGTGTTCCGCCTGATCGGCGCGCTGCCCGTCACCAGCGTGGTGAGCCGGGCCGGGCCATGTTCTCAGAGGCGGCCGGCCTCGATGATGCGGGCCAGGAACTGGCGGGTGCGGGCCTCCACCGGATCGCCGAGCACCTGTTCCGGGGGGCCCTGTTCGAGGACGCGGCCCTTGTCGAGGAACGCCACCCGGTCGGCGACCTGCCGCGCGAAGCCCATCTCGTGCGTGGCCAGCACCATGGTCATGCCCTCGCCCTTGAGGTCGCGGATCATCGTGAGCACCTCGCCGACCAGTTCGGGGTCGAGCGCGGAGGTCACCTCGTCCAGCAGCAGCAGGCGCGGGCTGTTGATCAGGGCCCGTACGATCGCCACGCGTTGCTGCTGGCCGCCCGAGAGCTTGTCCGGGTAGCTAGCCGACTTGTCGGCCAGGCCGACCCGGTTCAGCCACTCCATCGCCTGCTCGCGCGCCGCGGCGGCGGCGCGCTTGTGCACGCGTACCGGGGCCAGCGTGATGTTGTCGAGCACGGTCATGTGCGGGAACAGGTTGTACGACTGGAAGACCAGGCCGATCTTCTGGCGGACCGAGTCGGGGTCCACCCGCGGATCGGTGATGTCCGCACCGTCCAGGCGGATCACGCCGTCGTCGATCTCGGCCAGCAGGTTCACGCAGCGCAGCAGCGTCGACTTGCCCGAACCGGAGGCGCCGATCAGCGCCACCACCTCGTGCTCGCCGACGTCGAGGGTGAGCCCGTCGAGCACCACATTGGCGCCGAACGTCTTCCGGACGTCCGTGCAGGACAGCACCATCTCAGGTCCCCGCGTTCTGCCGTCGGGCCGCCCGCAGCGTCACCCAGTCGGTGATGCCGATCAGCGGCAGGGCCAGCAGCACGAAAAGCACGCCGGCGACCACGTACGGGGTGAAGTTCGCCGTCTGAGCCACGCCGATCTGTGCCGCCCGGATCGCGTCGATCGGCCCGGCCAACGAGATCAGCCCCACGTCCTTCTGCAGGGCGACGGTGTCGTTGAGCAGCGGCGGCGCCACCCGGCGGACCGCCTGAGGCAGCACCACGAAACGCATCGACTGCCGGTAGGTGAGCCCGAGCGAGCGCGCCGCGGCGATCTGGCTCGGGTGCACCGACTCGATGCCGGCCCGGAACACCTCGGCCAGGTAGGCCCCGTACGTGATCACGATGGCCGCCCCGCCGAGCACGGTGACGCTCGGGGTGCCCTGCAGCCGCAGGCCCGGGATGCCGAAGGCCATCAGGTAGATCACGATGATCAAAGGAAGACCGCGGAACGAGTACGTGTAGAGGGTGGCGAGCGCCCGGACCGGGAAGAACACCGGACCCCGCAGCGTGCGCAGCACCGCGATGAGCAGGCCCAGCGCCAGCGCCGCGAGCGCGCAGAACACGAGCATGCGTACGTTGAGCCACAGTCCTTCGAGGATCTCGGGCAGCCACTCGCGGGCGATGCGCGGGTCGAAGAACGACTGGCGCACCCGGTCCCACCCGGGCGCGCCGGTGACCAGCACGCCCAGCAGCGTGCCGACGATCGCGGTGGAGAGCGCCGCGAGCAGCACGGACCGGACCGCCTTCCGGCGGCGGAAGGAGATCCGGTCCTGCTGGACGGTGCTTGTCTGGTAGGGCGTGGGGCTCACTGGAGTTCGGGAGCTCCGTCGCTGCCGGCCAGCCAGGTCTTCTCCAGCACGGCCAGAGTGCCGTCCTGCCGCAGCTGGTCGACCGCCGTGCTCACACAGCCGGTCAGCGCCGAGCCCTTGTCGAGCACCAGGCCGAACTGCTCGGGCACGCCCACCTGGGGCAGCTGGCCGACGATGACGCCGTTGTCGAGCTCGGCCCCGGTCATGTAGAACGCGGTCGGCAGGTCGACCACGATGCCGTCGACGGTGCCGTTGACCAGGGCGGCCTTGGCGTCGTCGTTGTTGTTGAAGACGGACGGCTGGGTGCTCGGCTTGATCAGGTCGGTGACCGCCTGATAGCTCGTCGTGCCGACCTGGGCCCCGAGCTTGGCGCTCCGCAGGTCGGCCAGCGACTTCGCGCCCGCGATCTTCGAGCCCTTGGTGGTGATCACCGTCTGCCGGACCAGGTAGTACGGCGACGAGAAGTCCACGGCGTTGCGCCGTTCGGGGGTGATCGAGAACTGGTTGATGTCGAAGTCGTAGGCCTTCGGACCGGGCGCGATGGCGTTGTTGAACGTCACAGAGGTCCAGATCACGTTGTCCTGCGAGTATCCCAGCCGTTGGGCGACCTGGTACGCGACGGCGGACTCGAAGCCCTTGCCGTTCTTCGGGTCGTTGTCGGAATACCACGGCTCGTAGGCCGGCGTGTCGGTGCCGATCGTCAACTTGCCGGCGGTCTTGGTGGCAAGGGCTCCAGCAGGGCAAACGTCCCCGGAGGCGCTCGCCGAGGCTGCGGGGGAGGCGTTCTCCTCAACGGGCGAGCAGCCCGCGAGGGCGGCGAGCGCGAGAACGGCGCCGCCGGTGGTGAGAAGGGTGAATCGGCTGACCATGCCCGGGAGCCTAGAACACGTCTCACCTGCTGGGGGTGTTCGTCGCCATCCCGTGACGAGTTGGCAAAATGCTCCCCGTGAAGACGTTCGAAGAGTTGTTCGCCGAGCTCCAGGCGAAGGCGGCGGAACGAACCCCCGGTTCGTCCACCGTCGCGGCATTGGAGCGCGGAGTCCACTTCATCGGGAAGAAGGTCGTCGAAGAGGCGGCCGAGTCCTGGATGGCCGCCGAGCACGAGGGCCCCGAGCGGGCCGCCGAGGAGATCTCCCAGCTGCTCTACCAGGCCCAGGTCCTGATGATCGCGACCGGCCTCGAGCTGAAGGACGTCTATCGACATCTGTGACGTGCTGACTCTTTGGTGATCCCCCAGACGAAGGAGCACGTCCTGTCATGCTGCGCATCGCCGTCCCCAACAAGGGGACCCTGTCCCAGCCCGCCTCCCAGATGCTGCGTGACGCGGGTTACCGTCAGCGCACCGACCCCAAAGACCTGATCTGCCGCGACGAGGCCAACAACGTCGAGTTCTTCTACCTGCGGCCGCGCGACATCGCCACGTACGTCGGCTCGGGCGACCTCGACCTCGGCATCACCGGGCGCGACCTGCTGGTCGACTCCGGCGTCCCGGCGTCCGAAGTGCTCGACCTCAACTTCGGCGGCGCCACCTTCCGCTGGGCCGCCCCGTCCGGTTCGATCACGTCGGCCGACGAGATCGGCGGCAAGCGCATCGCCACCGCGTACCCCGGGGTGGTCGAGCGCTACCTGGCCGAGCACGAGCTCAAGGCCGACGTCGTGCGGCTCGACGGCGCGGTCGAGAACGCGGTGCGGCTGGGCGTGGCCGACCTGATCGCCGACGTGGTCGAGACCGGCGCCACACTGCGTCAGGCCGGCCTGGTCACGCTGGGCGAGCCGCTGCTGCGTTCGTCGGCCATCCTGATCGGGCGGGCCGAACGCGACAACGCCGGCGCCGCCCAGCTCGTCCGCCGGCTGCAGGGCGTGCTGGTCGCCCGCAGCTACGTCATGCTGGCCTACGACGTCCGGGCCGACCTGCTCGACCAGGCCACCGCCCTGACCCCCGGCATCGAGTCGCCGACGGTCTCGCCGCTGCACCGGGAGGGCTGGGTGGCCGTGCAGGCGATGGTGCCGCGGTCCGACGTCCACAAGATCATGGACGAGCTCTACGAGCTGGGCGCCCGGGCCATCCTGGTCACCGACATCGCGAATTGTCGGCTGTGATGGGTAGCCTGACCGTCGTGGATGAGCAGACCGTGACGTACCGCCCGAAGAAGATTCGTTGGGTGGCCATTCCGATCGCGGTCGCCGTGGCCGGGCTCTTCACCGTGCTGAGCTTCGGCCTCAAGGGGTCGGCCGGGTTCGACAACTCCGGGTCGTTCCAGCGCGGCGACCAGGCCGCCATGATCGGGCTCGGCATCCTGATCGGGCTCGGCGTGCTGGCCTTCCTGCGCCCCCGGGTGATCGCCGACGCCGAGCACATCCGCGTGCGCAACGTCGTCGGCGGCTACGACCTGCCCTGGTCGGTGGTGCGCAAGGTGCGCTTCGACCGGAACTCGCCGTGGGCCCAGCTCGAGCTGCTCGACGACGAGCAGATCTCGGTGCACGCCCTCCAGGCCGCCGACAAGGACTACGCCGTCGACGGCGTGCGCACCCTGCGCAAGCTGCACGCGGCGGCCGTCGACGCGTGACAATCCGTCCCACCACCCCCGACCCGACTGAAGGCTGCAACCTGGTAGAGTGGACGCCGTCGACCACGCCCGCATCCTCGGATGCGAGCGCGAAAGAGGAGCCCGCTGGTTCCCACCCGCCGCCTTCGACACGAAGGCCGGGTCCGGTCACCTGGGCGTCGGAGTGATCCGGTGTCCGGGGCGCGTCCTCACGGGCGTCGATGACCGGTCGAGCGGGCCCTGGCATGCGCGAAAGCGCGTGCGGGGCCTTCTGCTTTCCCGGCACCTTGTTGTCAAGGGGTGCGGGGCCGACCGACATTGGCAGACAAGGTAACCGTTCTGAGGAGGCCCCATCAGCGTCGAACCACGCGTTAACGAACAGATCCGTGCTCGTGAGGTCCGATTGGTCGGCCCTGAGGGTGAGCAGGTGGGCATCGTCCCGCTCGAGCGCGCCCTGCAGCTGGCCGCGGATGTCGATCTGGATCTGGTCGAGGTTGCTCCCATGGCGCGGCCGCCGGTGTGCAAGCTCATGGACTTCGGCAAGTTCAAGTACGAGAGCGCACTGAAGGCACGCGAAGCGCGGCGCAACCAGCAGCAGACCGTCATCAAGGAAATGAAGCTCCGCCCGAAGATCGACCCGCACGACTACGAGACCAAGAAGGGTCACGTGGTGCGGTTCCTCAAGGCGGGCGACAAGGTCAAGGTGACGATCATGTTCCGCGGTCGCGAGCAGAGCCGCCCCGAGCTGGGATTCCGGCTCTTGCGCAGGCTCAGCGAAGAGATCTCGGAGCTGGGATTCGTGGAAGCCAGCCCGAAGCAGGACGGCCGAAACATGATCATGGTGCTGGCCCCGCATCGGGCGACCAAGGCCGCGGCCGTGGCCGCCGTCGCCGGCGCCGCCAAGCCCGCCCGCGAGCCTCGCGAAGGCGAAGCTCCGGTCGAGGCCGAGACTTCCACCACCACCGCAGAATAGACAGCTTTTCCACACGCATCGGGGGGCCAGTGGGCCCCCTGACGTGCGGAAAGATCAGAAAGAGGCTCCAAGTGCCTAAGTTCAAGCCCCACACCGGCACCGGCAAGCGGGTGAAGGTCACCGGTAAGGGCAAGATCGTCCGCGAGAAGGCCGGCAAGCGCCACCTCCTCGAGGGCAAGTCCTCGCACGTCACCCGGCGCATGACCGGCACCGTCGTCATCGCCGAGGCCGACCTTCCGCGAGTCAAGAAGCTTCTCGGCCGCTGACGCGCGCCACACCCGTTCCCCTGTTAGGAGTACCGAAATGGCACGCGTCAAGCGGGCAGTGAACGCCCAGAAGAAGCGTCGCAC
This sequence comes from Paractinoplanes hotanensis, assembly GCF_023717965.1. Taxonomy (NCBI): domain Bacteria; kingdom Bacillati; phylum Actinomycetota; class Actinomycetes; order Micromonosporales; family Micromonosporaceae; genus Paractinoplanes; species Paractinoplanes hotanensis. Next base: position 17,124 of record NZ_JAMQOL010000020.1, read on the forward strand.
GTTGCTGGAGACCGCCAGCGGATACCGCGGTCAGCGCTCCCGCCTTTACCGCAAGGCCAAGGAGCAGATGCTGCACTCGATGCAGTACGCGTACCGCGACCGCCGTGACCGCAAGGGCGACTTCCGCCAGCTGTGGATCACGCGCATCAACGCGGGCGCCCGGGCCAACGGCCTGACCTACAACCGCCTCATCCAGGGTCTTCGTCTGGCTGAGATCGAGGTCGACCGCAAGATCCTTGCTGACCTTGCGGTGAACGATGCCGCGGCTTTCGCGGCCATCGTCGAGGTGGCCAAGGCGGCTGTTGCCGCTGAGGGCACGGGTGGCGCCGCCGCCCAAGCCGCGTAAGGAAGTCTTTCGGCAGGCGTCTCCCGAGTCCCGGGAGGCGCCTGTTGGCATATGCGGGTCGACCGAGCAAGATCAAATTCTGGATGTCCCCGCTGGGTGGTGGGTGCGGACCGTCGCTCCCGCGGGGACCGGCGCGGGCTTCGCTGGCCGCTGGCGCGTCCAGAACGCGAACCCCACACCGGCGGCGTGCGTAAGTGGTTGCGCTCAACCCAAGACCAGGACTGGATCGGCTGATGACGTTCACCTCCCGTACCCCCCGAGTCGCCGCCGCGCGGAAGCTGCAGCGGCGCCGCGATCGCGATCAGAGCGGGCGGTTTCTTGCCGAGGGGCCGCAGGCGGTGCGTGAGGCGCTGGCCGCGGGCGTGGTGGTCGAGCTGTTCGCCACCGACGACGCGGCCGAGCGGTATGCCGACCTGATCGCACACGCAGAGGTGGTGTCGCTCGTGAGCGACGACGGGCTGGCGGCGCTGGCCGAGACGGTGCAGCCGCAGGGTCTCGTAGCCGTGTGCGAGCAGGTGGACGTGCCGCTGAAGGAGGCGCTGGGCAAGAAGCCGCGGCTCGTCGCCGTGGTGGCGGAGGTCCGTGACCCGGGCAACGCGGGCACGATCCTGCGCACGGCGGACGCGGCCGGAGCGGGTGCGGTCGTGTTCGCGGGTGATGCTGTGGACCCGTACAACGGGAAATGCGTCCGCGCGTCGGCCGGGTCGTTGTTTCATGTAGATGTGGTCCGTTCCCCGCTCGACGTCGTGACACCGCTGCGTGAAGCCGGTCTGCAGGTGCTCGCCACCAGCGGCTACGGCGCCGACGACCTCGACACCCTGGCCGACGACGGCGTCCTCGCCGCCCCCACCGCGTGGCTGTTCGGGTCGGAGGCCCACGGCCTGCCCCCGGCGCTGCTCGACGCGGCCGACCGGCAGGTGCGCGTGCCCATCTACGGCGGGGCCGAGAGCCTGAACCTGGCCGCGGCCGCCGCCGTCTGCCTGTACGCGTCGGCCCGGGCGCAACGCTGATGCGGGCCATCGTCTACGACGCCGTCGGGGCGCCGCCGCGGGTCGCCGTGGTGCCCGAGCCCGTCTGCCCGGCCGACGGCGCCGTGATCGAGGTGCGGGCGACCGGGCTGTGCCGCTCCGACTGGCACGCCTGGCGCGGGCACGACCCGGTGCCGCTGCCGCACATCCCCGGGCACGAGTTCGCGGGCGAGGTCGTCGCGATCGGCCCGTCCGTCCGCGGCTTCGCCCTGGGCGACCGGGTGACCGCGCCCTTCGTCAACGGCTGCGGCCGCTGCGAGTTCTGCGTGACGGGCCGGGCCCAGATCTGCCCCGACCAGACCCAGCCCGGCTTCACCCACGCCGGGTCGTTCGCCGAGCGGGTCGTCGTGCGGGCCGCCGACACCAATCTGGTGCGCCTGCCCGACAGCGTCGGCTTCGTCGCCGCGGCCGCGCTGGGCTGCCGCTTCGCCACCGCGTTCCGGGCGCTGACCGGGCACGGGCCGGTGCCCGACGACGCCGTGGTGGCGGTCTACGGCTGCGGCGGCGTCGGCCTGTCGGCCATCATGATCGCGACCGCGCTGGGCCTGGAGGTGCTCGCCGTCGACCCGTCGCCCGCGGCCAACTCGATGGCCGCCGCGCTGGGCGCGGTGATCGTGCACGAGATCGACCAGCGGGCGCACATCGCGATCGACGCCTACGGCTCGGCCGCCACCGCCGATGCCTCGGTGCGCAGCCTGCGCCGCGGCGGCCGGCACGTGCAGGTCGGCCTCATGCTCGGGGCCGACGCCCGCGCGCCGCTGCCCTGGGACCTGGTGGTCGCCCGCGAGCTGCACGTTGTCGGCTCGCACGGCATGGCCGCCGCCGACTACCCGCCGATGATCGACCTGGTCGCCCGGGGCCGCCTCGATCCGGGGCGCCTGGTCGGCTCGGTGATCCCGCTCGAAGCGGCCGGGGTGGCACTGACGACGATGGATTCGCCCATCCCGGGCCACGCCGGTATCACCGTCGCCGAGCGTCCGGCCTGACGGGTATGATTCAACCCGTGCCAGGACTCTCATCGCTGTTTAGCCGGCCCGCTGGTCGCGGGCCGCGGGTCTGACACACCCTCAACTCCCTGACCGGCGGGCTGCGGCCCAGCCGTGCCTCCGTACACTGCCGTCTGGTTGAGCGTTAGAGGGCTCAGCAGGTGAGGGAGACCATGTCCTACCGCAACGATCCGTACGACCCCAAGCAGGCCGCCCTGCTCGACCCGGCCGCGCTCGAGGCCGCCGTCGACGACGCCCGCAAGGCCTTCGACGCCGCGTCCGACCTGGACGAGCTGGCCGCGCTGAAGTCCGTCCACCTCGGCGACCGCGGGCCCGTCTCGCTGGCCCGGCGTGAGATCGGCTCGCTGCCGCCGGCCGCCAAGTCCGACGCCGGCAAGCGCGTCAATCTGGCCCGGCAGTCCGTGCAGGGCGCGTACGACTCACGCCAAGCCGAACTCGAGATCGAGCGCGCCGCCCGCGTGCTCGTCGAGGAGCGGGTCGACGTCACCCTGCCGTGGGACAGGCGCCCGCGCGGCGCCCGCCACCCGCTGACCACGTTGATGGAGCACATGGGCGACCTGTTCGCCGGCATGGGCTACGACATCGTCGAGGGCCCCGAGCTCGAACTGGAGTGGGCCAACTTCGACGCCCTCAACATCGGGCCCGACAACGCCGTCCGCGGGTCGATGGACACGTTCTACGTCGACCTGCCCGGCCTGGTGATGCGCACGCACACCTCGCCCGGCCAGGTGCGCACGATGCTCACCCGGCAACCGCCGATCTATGTGGTCAGCCCCGGCCGCGCCTACCGCTCCGACGAGCTGGACGCGACCCACAGCCCGGTCTTCCACCAGATCGAGGGCCTGGTCGTCGACGAGGGCATCACCATGGCCCACCTGCGCGGCACGCTCGACCACTTCGCCAGGGCGATGTTCGGCCCCGACGCGCGCACCCGCTGGCGGCCGCACTACTTCCCGTTCACCGAGCCGTCGGCCGAGTTCGACGTCTGGTTCGCCCAGCACCGAGACGGCCCGCGCTGGGTCGAGTGGGGCGGCTGCGGCATGGTCAACCCCAAGGTGCTGGTGGCCGCCGGCATCGACCCCGAGCGCTACTCGGGCTTCGCGTTCGGCATGGGCGTCGAGCGCACCCTGATGTTCCGCAACGGCGTCAGCGACATGCGCGACATGGTCGAGGGCGACGTGCGGTTCACCGCGAACTTCGGAATGGAGGTCTGATCGGCGTGAGCGAGCGCACCGAGCGCGAGATGCGCGCTCCCCGTCAGATCGGCACGAGGGCCACGAGTCCACGCCCAGGAGGCTCAGCATGAAGACGTCACTGTCGTGGCTGCGGGAATTCGTCGAGCTGCCGGCCGGCCTCACCGCCCAGGAACTCGACGACGCCCTGACCAACGCTGGCATGGAGGTCGAGTCGATCGTCGACCAGGCCGCCACCGTCACCGGCGACCTCGTGGTGGGCCGGGTGCTCACCATCGAAGAGCTCACCGGGTTCAAGAAGCCGATCCGTTTCACCACCGTCGACGTGGGCCGGGCCGAGCCGCAGGAGATCGTCTGCGGCGCCCGCAACTTCAGCGAGGGCGACCTGGTCCCGGTCATCCTGCCGGGCGGCGAGCTGCCCGGCGGTTTCAAGATCGGCGCCCGGAAGACGTACGGCCGCAATTCGAACGGCATGATCTGCTCGGCGGCCGAGCTGGGGCTGAGCGGTGACCACTCGGGCATCATCGTGCTGCCGCCGGGCGCCGCCGAGCCGGGGACCGACGCGCGTCCCGTGGTGGGGCTGTCCGAGGTGCTGGTCGAGGTCGAGATCACGCCCGACCGCGGCTACGAGATGAGCCTGCGTGGCATGGCCCGAGAGCTCTCGTACGCGTTCTCGGCCGCCTACACCGACCCGGCCTCCCTGGTCACCGCGCCCGGGGCCACGGCCGAGGTCCCGTACGAGGTGACGCTCGAGGACACCGTCGGCTGCGACCGGTTCTCGGCGCGGGTGGTGCGCGGCATCGACCCGGACGCGCAGTCTCCCGACTGGATGCAGAAGCGCCTGATCGCGGCGGGCATCCGGGCCATCTCGCTGCCCGTCGACATCACCAACTACCTGATGCTCGAGCTCGGCCAGCCGATGCACGTCTTCGACCTCAACCGGCTCAGCGGCGGCCTGGTCGTGCGCCGCGCCCGGCCCGGCGAGAAGCTGACCACGCTCGACGGCGTGGCCCGCGTGCTCGACGCCGAAGACATGGTCATCTGCGACGACACCGGCCCGATCTCGCTGGCCGCGGTCATGGGCGGCGAGACCAGCGAGTGGCAGCCCGGCACGGTCGACGTGCTGCTCGAGGCCGCCCACTGGGACCCGGTGATGGTCGGCCGCACGGCCCGCCGCCACAAGCTGTTCAGCGAGGCCGCCAAGCGGTGGGAGCGCGGCGTCGACCCGCAGCTCACCCTGGTCGCGCTCGAGCGGGCGGTGCAGATCCTGACCGGGCACGCCGGCGGCACGGCCGACGAGCGGGTGCTCGACCTCGATCACGTGGTCGCCCCGGCCCCGATCGCGCTCGACCCGGCTCTGCCCGGGCGCCGGATCGGGCTGGCCTACGACACCGAGCAGGTGACCGCCCTGCTCTCCCAGGTCGGCTGCACGGTCACCGGCGTGTCCCCGCTCGAGGTCACTCCGCCGACCTGGCGTCCCGACCTGCAGGCCCCGATCGACCTGGTCGAAGAGGTGGCCCGGCTCGGCGGCTACAACGACATTCCCTCGCTGCTGCCCCCGGCCCGTGGCGGCAGCGGCATCACCCCGCAGCAGCGGCGACGGCGGACGGTGGGCCGGGCGCTGGCCGAGAACGGCTACGTCGAGGTCTTGTCGTACCCGTTCGTGGCGCCGGCGGCGGCCGACCAGCTCGGCTACCCGGCCGACGACCCGCGGCGCAGCGCCGTGCGGCTCACCAACCCGCTCTCCGAGCAGGAGCCGCTGCTGCGCACGTCGCTGCTGCCCACCCTGCTGGGCACGCTCAAGCGCAACCTGGGCCGGGGCCACCGCGACCTGGCGCTGTTCGAGACGGGCACGGTGTTCCTGCCGCGCCTGGCCCAGGTCGCCCCGCCGGCGATGGGTGTCGACCGCCGCCCGACCGGCGACGAGTGGGACGCCGCCAACGCGATCGTGCCCGACCAGCCCTGGCACCTGGCGGTCGCGCTGACCGGCGACGCCGAGCCGGCCGGTTGGTGGGGCGCGGGCCGGCCCGCGTCCTGGGCCGACGCGGTCGAAGCCGTCCGGATCGCGCTGTCCGCGGCCGGCGTCACCCCCGACCGGATCGGTGTGAGCGCGGCCGAACTCGCGCCGTGGCACCCGGGCCGCTGCGCGGCGATCGCCGTCGACGGCGCCGTGGTCGGTCACGCGGGCGAGCTGCACCCGGCCGTCGTCTCCGCGTACGAGCTGCCCAAGCGCACCAGCGTGGCCGAGCTCGACCTGGACGCGCTGCCGCTGCCCCCGGTCACCCAGGCCCGGCGGATCTCGTCGTTCCCGCCGGCCCTGATCGACGTGGCGCTGATCGTCGACCGCGACGTGCCGGCCGCTGCCGTCCAGCAGACGCTCGCCGGCGGGGCGGGCGAGTTGCTCGAGTCGGTGTCGCTGTTCGACCTGTACGAGTCGGACCAGCTGGGGGTGGACAAGAAGTCGCTCGCCTACAAGCTGACATTCCGCGCCCCCGACCGCACGCTCACCACCGAGGAGACGCTCTCGGCCCGCGACGCAGCCGTGGCGGCGGTGTCCGCCCGCTACGGAGCCACCCTCCGCGGCGCGTAAGCATAGGTCGCATCGAGCCGGGCCCGGCGACGGGCCCGGCTCGTGTCGTTCTGGTGTCTCCCGTGCCGCAGCACGACCGGCCGGCTCGTCATCGCCCCTCGACGATTCCGGTGCCGCCGCAGGCGGAGCACATGGTGGCCGGCGCGTGCCTGTCCTCGAAGCCGTCGCCGGTGAAGTTGAGGGTCCGCTCGGGTTCCCGGCCGATCCAGCCGGCGCCGTGGCATCGCAAACACTTCACGGTGCGCGACCGGCCGGCGTCCGATCCCGTTGGCCCGGGCCGCCGCCCCTCGCCGCGCTGCCGAGCGGCGACGACGACCGCCACCACGATCACCAGCAGCACAAACAGCAGGAACCACTTCATGGTCGCCAGCACCCCCTCGAATGGGCGGTTTTCCGACGGCGCCTCGACTGTACCCGGGCAAGCCACCTGGACTGACGGCCGATCTCGACCGGAGTGCCGAAGGCGGAGCGACCCCACCACAGTGATCAGCACTCCCGCAGATCAACCGGCTAATCGGTGGTGAAACCGCCGTTGACCGTGATCCGCTCGCCGGTCACGAAGCGGGACGCGTCGGACGCCACGAAGGCAACCACGTCGGCGATCTCCTGCGGGGTGCCGATCCGGCGCAGCGGCACCTCGGCCACGTACCCCGCAGTGTCGGCCTCGGTGAGCGCCCCGTGCCGCTCCACCGGGATCCAGCCCGGCGCGACCACATTGACCGTCACGTTGTCGGCGCCCAGCTCGCGCGCCCAGGTGCGGGCCAGAACGAGTTGCGCCCCCTTGGCCGCGTTGTAGGCCGAGAACCCCGGCAGCGCCCGTTCCACCATGTCGGAGCCGATGTGGATGAAGCGCCCACCACCCAGCCGTCGCATGTGGGGCAACGTGGCCCGCAGCAGCAGGGTCGGGCTCTTCACGAAGAAGGTCAGCTGGTCGAGGTGGTCCTGCCAGGTGGTCTCCTCGGCCTTGACCTCCGGCTGCGGGCCGGTTGCGTTGGCCACCACCACCTGTACGGGCCCGAGCGCGAGCTCGACTTCGGCCACCAGCCGGGCGACCTCGTCCTCGTCGGTCACGTCGGCCTGGAAAGCAGCGGCCCGCCCGCCCGCGCCCTCGATGTCGGCCACCACCTTGGCCGCGCCGGCACCGTCGGACCGGTAGTTGACCGCCACCGCCCACCCGTCCGCCGCCAACCGCCGGCAGAGGTGTGCGCCGAGCCCACGCGAGGCCCCCGTCACCAGCGCGCTTCCCGAGATCGTCATCCGCCGACCGTACGGCAGAGCACGGTGACAGCAACGTCACGGCCCTGGGGACGATCGTTCGTGGCAGGGTGAGTGGGTGACTGCGCGACCTCTGCGGAAACTCGGGTTCCTGACCATCGGGCTCTTCGAGCGGGACGATCCGCGGTCGGGCCACGAGTCCACGCTCGGGATCATTCAGCTGGGGGAGCAGCTCGGCTTCGACAGCGCCTGGGTGCGGCACCGGCACCTTCAGTACGGCATCTCGTCGCCCGTGGCCGTGCTGGCGGCGGCCTCGCAGCGTACGTCGAAGATCGAGCTCGGCACGGCCGTGATCCCGCTCGGCTGGGAGAATCCGCTGCGCCTGGCCGAGGACCTCGCGACCGTCGACCTGCTTTCCGGCGGGCGGCTCAACCCGGGGATCAGCGTCGGCCCGCCGATGAACTTCGACACCGTGCAGGAAGCGCTCTACCCCGATACCGCCGACGCCGAGGATTTCAGCTACCGCCGGGTCGAGCGGCTGCTCGGTTTCGTCCGCGGCGATCAGGCCAGCGACTTCAGCGGCCGGCAGGGCGTCGTCGAGGAATTCTCGGAGCGGGTCGAGCCGCACTCGCCCGGCCTGATCGACCGGATGTGGTACGGCGGGGCCAGCCTGCGGTCGGCGCAGTGGGCCGGCGAGCACGGCATGAACTTCCTGACCAGCAGCGTGGTCAAGGCCGAGGAGGCCGGCGACTTCGCCGAGATCCAGCTGTCGCACATCCGCGCCTTCCGCGGGCATCACCCGCTGGGCGACCAGGCCCGCGTGTCCCAGGGCCTGGTCGTCATTCCCACCGATTCGGCGACTTCGGAGCAGAGGGCCAAATATCAGGCGTACGCCGAGAAGCGCACCCCCCGCACCCGTGAGCCACAGGGCCCGGCCCGCATGCTGTTCGCACGCGATTTTGTCGGCAGCTCCGCCGAGATCGCCGGGCAGTTGCTTGCCCACGCCGCGTTCCGCGAGGTCGACGAGGTGGCGTTCGCCTTGCCGTTCAGCTTCGAACACGACGACTACGTCCAGATCCTCACCGACATCGCCACCCACCTCGGCCCGGCGCTGGGCCGGCGTTAGCTGAGTGCGGCGGCGCTCGCCGGCTGCCCGTCGGTGAGGCCCGCGACCGGGATCAGGGCGGCCGGGCCGTCGGTCATCAGCACCAGGGTGGTCGTCTGGGTGTCCTCGGCCGCGAGCTGCCGCAGTTTGGGCACGTCGGCCGCGGCGACGGTGACCCGGCCGTTCTTGCGGGATGCCTCCACGGTGCCGAGCGGCCCGTTGAGTACGAGGCACAGCTTCTTGTCGCCGTCCTCGGCGTAATAGGTGTCGGCGTCGCACATGCCCAGGGCCCGGCCCAGGAAGCCGGGCGGGTCCTGGGTCTCGCCCGAGATGGCGTCGTCCAGCGCGTACACCTCGACCTGATGACTGCCCGGCCGGCTCAGCGGGTCCCGTACCAGAAAGAACGTGACCGCCGCGCCCAGCACCAGAATGCCGCCCGCCCAGGCGAGCTTTCGTCTCGTTGACATGGATACGACCCTATGAACCGGCGGGGGCCCGGGACCTGAGTAGCCGCACTCAAGGCGGTAGAGGTGCTAGCACCACCCCGAACTGGGTGGTTGGCCGTAGCGACTCATGGCAGCCGCGAAAATAGCGTTTCACAGCATGACGACTATGACGATGGCCCCGGCCGCAGTGGCGCTGCACGGGGTCAGCCGGGTGTTCGGCCGGGGGCCGGCGGCGGTCCGGGCCGTCGACGACGTGACGCTCGATTTCCCGCCCGGCGGCTGGACGGCGGTGATGGGTCCGTCCGGTTCGGGCAAGTCGACGCTGCTGCACTGCGCGGCCGGGCTCGAGCGGGTCGACAGCGGGCGGGTGCTGCTCGGCGATACCGATCTGACCTCGGCCGGCGACGCCGACCTGACCGCGTTGCGGCGCACCCGGATCGGGTTCGTCTTCCAGAGTTTCAACCTCATCGGCGCGCTGACCGCCGAGCAGAATGTGGCGCTGCCGCTGCGGCTGGCCGGCAAGCGCCCGTCCCGGTCGGTTGTCCGCGCGACGCTCGACGCCGTCGGCCTGGCCGACCGCGCCCGGCACAAGCCCCGCGAGTTGTCCGGCGGGCAGCAGCAGCGGGTGGCGATCGCGCGGGCCATGGTGACCGGCCCCGAGGTGCTCTTCGCCGACGAGCCCACCGGCGCCCTCGATTCCACGGCCGCCCGTACGGTGCTCGACCTGCTGCGCGCGATGGCCGACGCCGGGCAGAGCATCGTGATGGTCACGCACGACCCCGGCGCCGCGGCCCGGGCCGACGCGGTGGTCTTCCTGCGTGACGGCCGGGTGGTCGACCGGCTGGCCGGCGCCGACGCGCGCGGGGTGGCCGACCGGCTCGCGGCCTGGGAACGCTGAGATGCTGGGGATGAGCCGGGCCGGACTGGCCGAACGTTGGACGCTGTTCGTGGGTGCGCTGCTGTCGGTGGCTCTCGGGGTGGCGCTCGTGCAGTCCTCGCTGCTGCTGCTGATCTCAGCCGCGGGGCAGAGCTCGGATGATGCCGCGGTGCCGATGCTGGGCGTCGTGCTGGGCGGATCCGTCTTCCTGGCCGGCTTCGTCATCAGTTCGACGTTCGCCTTCACCGTCGACCAGCGCCGCCGCGACCTGGCCCTGCTGCGGCTGGTCGGCGGCAGCCGCGGTCAGGTACGCCGGCTGTTGCTGGGTGAGGCGTTGCTGCTGGGCCTGACCGGCGCCGGGATCGGCGTGCCGGCGGGGCTGGGGGTGATGGCGGTGCAGACGTGGCTCATGCGCCGGTTCGAGTTCGTGCCGCCGGGGTTCACCGGCGAGTGGCGGATGTGGATCCTCGGCGTCTCGTTCGGCACCGGCATCCTGCTCGCGGTGGCCGGTGTGCTGGTCGCGGCGCGGCGGGCAGCCCGGGTGCGGCCGCTGGAGGCGTTGCGCGAGAGCGGCGCGGCGGCCCGGGTGATGATCCATCACCTCGCCCTGGAAGAGGGGCGTCGCCTGCTCGTCCCGGCCGTGGTCGTGGCTCAGGCGTGGCGTGACGCCCGGCGCCAGGTGCGCCTCGGCAAGTTCCTGCACAGCTGTGAGGTTGTGCCGGTCGGACTCGAGACGGCGAAGGCCGCAGGTGTGCTGTGCGGCAAAGCGGGAACCCGCGACGTCGTAGACGCCACGGTGGTCACCGTTGCCTTGGCACATGGCGCCATCGTCTTCACCAGCGATCCGGGCGACATCACGGCGCTCGGAGCCGCCGCCGATGTCAAGCCCGGGCTGGTCGTACGCCGCGTCTGATCCTCACGGTAGGCGGACGACGTCGGCTATCACGGCGTCGTCGTCGGTCAGGCGGACTGCGGCGGGGCTGTCGTAGACGACCAGCAGGCGGTCTTCGCCGTAGTTGCTGAGGCCTTCCGCGTGGTCGTCGCCCTCGCCGTACGTCAGTTCGAGCACCCGGCTGATCAGGTCGCCCCGCACGATGGTCGGCTGCTCGGACCGGGCGGCGCCGTGCCAGCGGTAGACCCGCACCGGGCCGTCCAGGTCCATCGTCGGGCCGGCCAGGATCAGCAGGTCGTCGCCGTCGGGGCAGAGGTCGCGGACGCCCAGGCCGTCGAGCTTCAGCACGTGCTTGCGGTAGGTGACCCTGCTGGCCGCCCGCGAGTGACCGGACTAACATGTACCTACACTTCGCCGGGTGTAGGTACATTGCTGGGTGCAGGGATATGACCGAGGAGGTCGTCGATGAGTTCGGTTTCCGTCCGGGAGTTCTCCTATAACCCGAGCGCGATGTTCAATCGCGTCGAGCAGGGCGAGACGATCGAGGTGACTCGCCACGGCAAGGTCATCGCTGTGCTGTTGCCTGGGGCGAGTGGTCTGGGCCGCTATTCTCCCCTGGTCGCCAAGGGGCTGATCCGGCTCAAGGCCACCACGACAGCCGACCTCGACCAGATACCGTCCTACGACGTTCCAGCCGACATCTCACCGCTCGACACCCTGCTGGACGCCCGAGCCGAGGACGACCGTTGATCTATCTGGATGCGTCCGCCCTCGTCACCCTTCTTTCGAGGCGGACCTATGCCGGGGAACTGCGCCAGTTCCTGAGCGCGCGGCCGGGAATGCCGATGGCCACAAGTACCCTCGGCTTCGTCGAGACCGTCCGCACCATGGACCGTATCGGCGACTACCCCAGCCTCATGCGTGACCTCGTCGGCCGCTTCACCGAGATTCTGCTGACCGAAGAGGTCCGCGATGCGGCGGCCCAGCTCCCGGGCGCCCTCCGGACGCTCGATGCCATCCACGTGGCCAGCGCGCAGGTTCTCGGCGATTCGCTGGACACGCTGATCACCTACGACAAACGGATGATCGAGGTCGCTCGAGCGGAGGGGCTTCCGGTCGAGGCTCCGGGCTTCTTCTGACAGGCGTCGGCGCGAACAGGCCGGGCCGGCGTGGCGAATGGACGACAGGAGTGACGAAGAGCAGGCGCCTAGCGTGAGGGATCGAATCCTCATTCGTCGGCTTCGGCACGTTGGCCGGCGAGGGAGCCGCGGCCGGTCCTGTTGACTCTGCCGTCCGGTAGGCGGACGACGTCGGCTATCACGGCGTCGTCGTCGGTCAGGCGGACTGCGGCGGGGCTGTCGTAGACGACCAGCAGGCGGTCTTCGCCGTAGTTGCTGAGGCCTTCCGCGTGGTCGTCGCCCTCGCCGTACGTCAGTTCGAGCACCCGGCTGATCAGGTCGCCCCGCACGATGGTCGGCTGCTCGGACCGGGCGGCGCCGTGCCAGCGGTAGACCCGCACCGGGCCGTCCAGGTCCATCGTCGGGCCGGCCAGGATCAGCAGGTCGTCGCCGTCGGGGCAGAGGTCGCGGACGCCCAGGCCGTCGAGCTTCAGCACGTGCTTGCGGTAGGTGAAGCCGTCCGCGAACTCGTGCAGCCGCAGCCGGTCGGGCTCGTCGGGGTCGATGTAGGGCCGCAGCTCGAGCACGAACGCCCAGCCGCGCAGCACCGGCCCGCGCAGGCCCAGGTAGATCCGGTCGCCGCTGACCGCGATGCCCTCGATGTCGAGCCCGTTGTCCTTGCCCGGGATCGGCAGGAACGGCGCCAGGTGCTCGTCGCGGCGAAGCAGGCGGCGCAGGTCGTCCTGGCCACCCAGGGCGGCGGCGTAGTGCTTCTCGCCGTCGATTTCGATTTCTCGTACGGGGGTGGGCAGCCCGTCCACGTCGGCGATCGGGAGCCGCAGGAGAATCTGGCGGTTCTCCTGCCCCTCGATGCGCGCCAGCCGCTTCAGCGCCTTCACCCCCTCGTGCCGCTCCTTGATCTGCTTGCGGCGCAGGCTGTGCGAGCCGATCGCCCACAGGAACGGCCCCGACCGGGCCAGCCCCTCGACGTCGGCCTCCTCCTCGATGTCGGTGCCCGGCAGGCTGATGAAATCGCCCAGACGGTACGTCGTCTCGTCGCCGAACTCCGTGGGCCGGGCCGGGTCGTCGGCGACCAGCCGTTCCACGGTCGCCGTCTCGTCGCCCGCGATCCACAGGACGGGACCGTCGAGGCGTACGGCGGAAAGGTTGGTATGTGTCGCCGCGGCGCGCGACTGGTCCCCGAAGCGCAGCCGGACCGTGTGATCCAAGGTCATGGTCATCATCGTCGCACCGGGGAACCACCCCGTGTGTCCGCTGACGGGATTGCGAAATCAGCTGGACGGGCGAGGTGCGGCGGCCGGACTGCGGTGCCCGTCGGCGTCCACCGCCCGTACGCCGAAGAAGACGTTGTCCTTGGAGAGGTCGATGGTCACCTCGCTGACCTTGCCCACGGCCCGCGAATGCTGCCAGTCGGCGGCGGTCGTCTCGCGCCAGACCACCTCGTAGCCGGCCAGGTCGGGCTCGGCGCCGAGCTGCCAGCGCAGCGTGGTGGCGTTGGTGAGCTGGGTGGTGTCGATGACCACGCCCCGCGGTGTGCCCGGGGCCTGCGCCAGCGACCACAGCGCGGCCGCGTTCACCCGAGCGACCCGGGCGATGTAGTCGAAGTCGCAGTACTCGGCCAGATCGCCGTACTGGATCCCGTTCTCGACGCGGACGTCCTGGTGCTCGTGGGCGAAGTTCTCGCGCGGCTCGGTGAAACGGGCCGCCGGGTAGCCGCGCAACAGGAACGAGATGTGGTCACTCCCGCGCAGATAGCGGTCGCGCCGCCAGATCACGCGGACGTCGGTGCCGCCGGGCTCGACGTCCTTGACGAACCGGCCCAGTTGCCGCGACGGCCCGTCGTTCTCGCCGCCGACGCTCTTGCGGACGGTCGCCTCGGCGGTCGTCTCCGAGGTGGGCACGCCCTCGACGAACAGCCGCACTGTCCGGTTCGCGGGACGGGTGCCGTCGTGGGCGTCGCCGGTGCCCACGATGTCGTTGCTGAACATCGCCTGCACGTCGGCGCCCCGGTCCTTGTAGGCCTGCGCCATGTGGTCGGAACCGTAGAGGCCCTGTTCCTCGCCCGCGACGGCGGCGAAGACGATGGTCGCCTCGGGCCGGCGGGTGGCGAGCACGCGGGCCAGCTCCACGGCCACGGCCACGCCGGACGCGTCGTCGTCGGCGCCGGGTGCGTCCTTCACCGCGTCCATCACGTCGGTCACCCGCGAGTCGTAGTGACCGGTCACCACGTAGATCCGCTCCGGCGTGACGCTGCCGCGCAGCGTCGCGATCACGTTGGTGATCGTCGTCGGGGCCGGGATGCGCGGCGAGACCGGCTGCACGAACGACTGCAGCTCCACCGTCATCCGCCCGCCGGAGGTCGCCGCGTACCGCTGCATCTCGGCGAAGATCCAGTCGCGCGCCGCCCCGATGCCCCGCACCGGATCGTCCTGGCTGCTGAGGGTGTGCCGGGTGCCGAACGAGACGAGCTTCCGGACGATCGCCTCGATCCGGCGCGGCTCGATCGCCCGCAGGATCGCCTTCAGCTCGCCCGAGGGAGCTGTGCCCGCCCGAGCCTCACCCGTCGCAACCAGTGGCGCTGCCGCAGCAGCCGCGGACACCGTCAGAAACGCACGCCGACTCGACTTGGCCATGCCGTCCACTCTGGTCTCCCGAGGCGCAGATGTCCACGTCCATCTATGTCTTGGTGCGCCCGGGTCGGAGTCGGCTCATGATGGTGCGACCGACCTCTGCTTCGACCGCTTCGTCTTGCGCAACTGGCAACGTCAGGCGGCGTAGGGTCAGCGCATGCCGAACAGGAAGCGGGTCGCTGCGGTGCGCCGGACCAGCAGGTCGTAGACGGCGAACAGGACGGCGAACGAGATCGCGACGATGGCCAGATATTTGACCGCCATCGGGGCGTTCCACCGCACCGCGAAGTAGGCGACCGTGACGACGATCGGCTGGTGCAGGACGTAGAGCGGCAGGGCCGCGGCGGCCAGGTAACCGTACTTCCTGTCGCGTGCGGAGCCGGTGCGAGGGCCGCGGTCGAGCAGGCCGAGAATGGCCACCAGCCAGCACCAGCCGGCCGCGGCGAAGACGATCCGGGCCGCGATCGCGTGGGCGGTCATGTCGGTGAACGGCTCGCCGCCGGCCGTGGCCAGCAGGCCGCCGGAGGCGGCGAACAGCACAAGACCGATGATCGCGGCCGGCTTGGCGTCGCGGCGCATCGCCGTACGGAATCGGTCGTCAGCCGCCAGGACGAAGCCGTACAGGAAGAGCAGCAGGTACGCCCACCGGCTCCAGCCCGCGAACGCCTCCTCCATGCCCAGCAGCGCCCCGACAACCATCAGCGGAATCGCCGGAAGCGCGAGCAGCGCGCCCCGGCGCGACACGAAGCCCAGCCGCGAGGCCGGCAGCCACCTGGCCACCGCGGCCAGCATGAGCGAGAACGCCAGCAGCAGCACCACGAACCAGAGGTGTCCGGTCTCGAAGAGCTCGCCCCGCACCAGGAACGGAAAGTTCGACAGGCTCAGATGGACGTCGAAGAAGTCGAGCAGGAACCGGGGGTACGACTCGTTGTAGCCGGGGTCGGCCGCCTTCAACCGCAACCACTGCGGCACCGGAACGATGGTCAGCGTCGCGAAGACCAGCGGCACCCCGAGGCGCAACAACCTTTCCCGTACGAAACCTCCGCCGCCTCGCCGCCGCAAGGAGTGCCACGCCCCGAACCCCGCGATCAGGAACAGCGCCGGCATCGCCCACACCACCCCCAGCCCGGCCAGCCAGGTGACCGCCTCGGTGGTCTCCGCGTTCTTGACGTAGAAGTCGTCGCGCTCGTCGAACACGAGCGCACTGTGAAAGAACACCAGCCCCAGCACGACCACAAGCCGGACAGCGTCCAGCTCGGGCCGCCGCCCATCATCCCCCGCCATGCGGCCACGCTATGGTGCCCGGCACGCCGGCGGAACCCGCCGTGGCGTCAGGAGGCGCTCAGCGCTTCGTGAACCGTGGTTTCCGGGCGGCCGAGGAAGACCGGGTCGCGGTGGGAGATGACGTCGGTGACGGCCTTGACCACGGCGCCGCGTTCGCGGATCACCGAGTTGCGCCAGGGGTCTTCGTAGATCTTGACCGTGTCGTCGCCGACGCCGGTGGCGTCGATGCCCTGGCTGCGGCACAGGGCCACCGCGCGGTCGAGGTGGTAGGTCTGGGTGACGACGATGGCCTGGCGGACGCCGAAGACGCGGCCGGCCCGGGCGCACGAGTCGTAGGTGTCGAAGCCGGCGTAGTCGAGGGCGATCCGCGACGCCGGCACGCCGCGGGCGACCAGGTAGACCTCCATCGAGCCGGGCTCGTCGTACTCCCAGCGGCTGTGGTCGCCGGAGAGCAGGATCGCCTTGACCTTGCCCGCTTCGAGCAGGCGCTGGGCGATGTCGAGGCGGGCGGCCAGGAACGGCGAGGGCGAACCGTCGGCGTACACCTCGGATCCGAGCACCAACGCGACCGGCGCCGCCGGCACGTCGGCCTCGCGGTAGACGTGGCCCTGGGCGGCGGCCCGGGTCCACAACTCGCCGCCGGCGGAGGTCAGCCCGCCGGCGGCGACGGCGAGGACGACGGCCAGGACCGAGAGGCGGAGCAGGCGGCGGCGGGTGATGATCGGCACCCGGCCGACGATGCCAGCCGGTGTCAACGCCGTCTCTGCTTAAGCCCCCGGCGGCCGCTCACCAGGTCATGGACGGACGATCCGGAACGGCGCCCGCAGCAGGTCGCGCTCGCGGGAGCTCGGCCCGACCAGCAGCTCGAAGTCGCCCGGCTCGACGATGCGCCGGCCGTCCGCGGTGACCAGCGAGCACGCCGACGCCGGCAGTTCGAGCTCGACGGTGACGGTCTCACCGGCCGGCACCTCGACCTGGCGGTACGCCTTGAGCTCGCGACCGGCCCAGGTCACCGAGGTGACCAGGTCGCTGATGTACGCCTGCACGGTCTCGAGCGCGGGCCGGGCGCCGCTGTTGGTGAGGGTGACCGTCGCCCGCACGACCTCGTCGGCCGGCACCGACGGCGTGGTGACCGTCAGATCCCCGTATGTCAAGGTCGTGTAGCTCAGGCCCTCGCCGAAGGCGAACAGCGGATCCTGCGTGAGGTCGGCGTAGCGGCTGCCGTGCTGACCGCGGATGGTGTTGTAGTAGACCGGCTGCTGGCCGACGTGCCGCGCCACCGACAGCGGCAGCCGGCCGCTCGGCTCGATGTGGCCGAGGATCAGCTCGGCGATCGCCCGGCCGCCCCGCATGCCCGGGTTGAAGGCCTGGATGATCGCCGCCGCGCCCAGGGCCGACGGCGGCAGAACCGTGGGCTTCGAGTTGACCAGCACGACGATCATCGGGGTCTTGGTGGCGGCGATGGCGTCGAGCAGCGCGATCTGGCCGCCCTGGAGCTCGAGCGTGGCCGTCGACTTGTGCTCGCCGGTCAGGTTGACCGTGTCGCCCACCACGACCACCGCGTAGTCCGAGCGGACCGCCTTGTCGCGGGCCACGTCGATCAGGTGGTGGTCGATCGGGGCGCCGACCGAGATCGGCGGGCGCGGCTGGCCGTCGGGGTAGGTGGCGCCCTCGGGGTCGGGCACCAGGCGCTCGATGTCGGCGCCGCGGGCGTGCTCGATCACCCAGTTGGCCGGGGCGACGGCGCGGAAGCCGTCGAGCACCGTCTCGGTCAGCTCGCGCGGGTGGCCGTCGGGCATCCAGTCGACCTGGCCCGAGTCGCCGGCCCAGTCGCCGAGCTGGGCCGAGACGCTGTCGGCGTTGGGGCCGACGACGGCGATGCGGCGGAACTTGCCGGCCGGTTCGACCGGCAGCACGCCGTCGTTCTTGAGCAGGACCAGCGAGCGGCGGGCGACCTCGAGGTTGAGCTCGGCGTGCTCGGCCGCGCCGATCACTTCCCGCTGGCGGGCCGGGTCGGGGGCGCGCGGGTTCTCGAAGAGACCCAGCTCGAACTTGAGGCGCAGGATCCGGCGTACGGCCTGGTCGATCTCCTCCTCGCGGAGCAGGCCGCGCTCGACCGCCTCCTGAGCGCCCTCGAAGAAGCCGGGAGTGACCATGACCAGGTCGTTGCCGGCCTGCACGGCGACCGCGGCGGCCTCGGCGTAGTCGGCGCAGACCTTCTGTTCCCAGACCATGCGCCCGACGTTGTCCCAGTCGGTGACGAGGGTGCCGGTGAAGCCCCACTCTTGTTTGAGAACATCGTTGAGCAGCCACTTGTTGGCCGTGATGGGCACGCCGTCCATCGACTGGTAGCCGAGCATGAAGACCCGGCACCCTTCCTTGGCGACCCGCTCGAACGGCGGCAGGAACCAGGAGCGCAGCTTGCGCGGGCTGATGTCGGCCTCGCTGGCGTCGCGGCCGCCCTGGGTCTCGGAGTAGCCGGCGAAGTGCTTGGCGGTGGCCAGGATCGCGGTCGGGTCGTCGAGGCCGCCGCCCTGGTAGCCGCGGATCATCGCCGAGCCGAACTCGCCGATCAGGAACGGGTCCTCGCCGAACGTCTCGTCGACCCGGCCCCAGCGCAGGTCACGCGTGATGCACAGGACGGGAGAGAAGGTCCAGTGGATGCCGGTGGCGGCCACCTCGACGGCGGTGACCCGGGCGACCCGTTCGATCAGGTCGGCGTCCCAGCTCGCGGCCATGCCGAGCTGGGTCGGGAAGATCGTCGCTCCCGGCCAGAACGAGTGGCCGTGGATGCAGTCCTCCGCGGTGAGCAGCGGGATCTGCAGCCGGGTCTTGGCGACGAGGTCGATCGCCTCGAGCATCTTGGCCGGCGAGGTGTGCAGGATCGAGCCCGCCAGCTTCTCGCTGACGATCTCTTTCACGTCGCCCCGGGCATCCAGCTGCAGCATCTGACCCACCTTTTCGGGCAGAGTCATCCTGCTCAGCAGGTCGTCGACACGTTCGTCGACGGTCAGGGACTCATCCCGGTACGGGATGTCTGCGGGCACGTGCGCCTCCGGTCGTCACGACCGCGGTGGCACGGTCATCGAAACACGAACAACCCGGAGTCTTCCAGGACGGAACCGGTTACGGGAGCCCGCCCCGGTTCCGGAACTGTTCACTTAGTTGTCTGGATCGCTCTCGTCGATGCTCGGCGTCTCGATGCCGGCTGCCTCGATCGCGTCGAGCCGGGCCTCGGCCGCCTCTTTCTCCCGCTCGACCAGCGTCGCGTACTCGACCAGCGCGGACGGGTCGGTCGTGTCCTCGAGCCGGTCGAAGAACCGCTGCGTGGTGCGGACAGCCTCGGCGTACGCCTCGGCGGCCTCGCGAAGGGCGATGATTGTCTTGTCAGCCATCCGCCAGTCTTACCACCGATCGGGTTTCGGGGGCGGGTGGCTGCGCGCAGGCGTTGCGGGTCCCACACGGTTATGCGGCCATGACGGGTGCTGACGAGGTGTGCGTCACGCAGCTCGCGCAGGGCGTTGTGGACCGAGCCCTCGGCCGCGTCGCAGTGGGCCGCCACGATGTGGCCGGCGACTCGCGGGTGAACCTGGTTGCCCCCGTCGCGGGCGGCTTGATACGGTCCTCTGCATAGTCATGCGGAGGTTGGTATGGGAATCCGGGTCGCAGTCGCCGGAGCAAGTGGATATGCCGGGGGCGAGTTGCTGCGCCTGCTCGCCGGGCATCCCGAGTTCGACCTCGTGGCCGCCACGGCACACTCACAGGCCGGGTCGCACGTCACCGCCGTGCACCCCCAGCTGGCCGGCCTCGACCTCACGCTCACCGCGACCGACGCGGCCGGCCTGAGCGAGGCCGACCTGGTGTTTCTCGCCCTGCCGCACGGGCAGTCGGCGGCGCTCGCGGCCCAGCTGCCCGAGTCGGTCAAGGTGGTCGACCTGGGCGCCGACTTCCGGCTTCAGGACGCCGCGCTGTGGGAGCGGTACTACGGCGGCGCGCACGCCGGCACGTGGACCTACGGGCTCCCCGAGCTGCCCGGCCGGCGCGAGCTGATCGCCGCCTCCGACCGGGTGGCGAATACAGGGTGTTATGCGGCCACCATCACACTCGCGCTGGCCCCGCTCATCGCCTCCGGGCTCGCCGACCCGGCCGACGTGGTCGTGGTGGCGTCCTCCGGCACGTCCGGCGCGGGCCGCTCGGCCAAGGTGAATCTGCTGGCCAGCGAGATCATGGGCGACCTCTCGCCCTACAAGGTCGGCGCCCACCAGCACGTCCCCGAGATCAAGCAGGCGAGCGGCGCGACGTCGCTGTCGATGACGCCCGTGCTCGCCCCCATGCCGCGCGGCATCCTCGCCACGGTCACAGCGCGTTTCGCCACCTCGGCGACGGGCGACCCGCGTGCGGTTCTGGCCGCCGCGTACGCCGACGAGCCCTTCGTCCACGTCCTGCCCGAGGGTTCGTGGCCGCGCACGGCCGCGACCGCCGGCTCCAACTCCTGCCACCTGCAGGCCACCGTCGACGTCGACTCCGGTCGCATCGTGGTGGTCAGCGCGCTCGACAACCTCGGCAAGGGCGCCGCCGGCCAGGCGGTGCAGTGCGCCAACCTCATGTCCGGCCTGCCCGAAACGATGGGCCTGTCCGTATTCGGAGTCGCACCGTGACCGTCACCCACCCCAAGGGCTTCCGGGCCTCCGGCGTCGCCGCCGGCCTCAAGCCCTCCGGAAGTCCCGACGTCGCCCTGGTCGTCAACGACGGCCCCGACTTCACCGCCGCCGGCGTCTTCACCGGCAACCGCGTCAAGGCGGCGCCCGTGCTCTGGAGTCAGCAGGTGCTCAAGGGCGGCGTCGTGCGAGCGGTCGTGCTCAACTCGGGCGGCGCCAACGCCTGCACCGGCACGCAGGGCTTCCGCGACACCCACGCCACCGCCGAGCACACCGCGACGGTGCTTCGCGGCGGTCCCAAGCCCCAGCTGATCGGGGCCGGTGACGTGGCTGTCTGCTCGACCGGTCTGATCGGCGAGCTGCTGCCGATGCAGAAGCTGCTGCCCGGCGTGGCAGCCGCGGCGAAAGAGCTGAAGGCCGACGGCGGCCCGAAGGCGGCCGAGGCGATCATGACGACCGACACCGTGGCCAAGAACGCGGTCGTCGAGGGTGACGGCTGGTCGGTCGGCGGCATCGCCAAGGGCGCCGGCATGCTGGCCCCGGCCCTGGCCACGATGCTCGTGGTCCTCACCACCGACGCGAGCGCGGGCAACGACGTGCTCGACGCCGCGCTGCGCGAGGCGACCCGGCTCACCTTCGACCGGATCGACGCCGACGGCTGCATGTCCACCAACGACACGGTTCTGCTGCTGGCCAGCGGCGCCTCCGACGTGCAGCCCTCGCCCGAAGAGCTGACCGCCGCCGTCACCGAGGTCTGCCACAACCTGGCCCAGCAGCTCATCGCCGACGCCGAGGGCGCCACCAAACACATCGCCATCGAGGTGAAGGGCGCGGCCAGCGAGGCCGACGCGGTCGAGGTGGGCCGCACGGTCGCCCGCAACAACCTCGTCAAGACGGCCCTGTTCGGCAACGACCCCAACTGGGGCCGCATCCTGGCCGCGGTGGGCACGACGGCGGCGCGCTTCGAGCCCGACCGGGTCGACGTGGCGATCAACGACGTGTGGATCTGCAAGGGCGGGGCGGCCGCCGACGACCGCTCCAAGGTCGACCTCGGCGGCCGCGACGTGAAGATCACGGTCAACCTGCGCGAGGGCGAGATGGAGGCGACGATCTGGACCACGGATCTGTCCCACGCCTACGTGCACGAGAACTCGGCGTACTCGTCATGACGTCTCCGGTCGAGAAGGCCGAGGTGCTGATCGAGGCGCTGCCCTGGCTGGAGCGCTTCCACGGCTCGACGATCGTCATCAAGTACGGCGGCAACGCCATGATCAGGCCGGAGCTCCAGCAGGCGTTCGCGGCCGACATGGCCTTCCTGCGCTACGCAGGCATCCGCCCGGTGGTCGTGCACGGCGGCGGCCCGCAGATCAGCCGCATGCTCGACCGCTTCGGCATCGAGAGCGAGTTCCGCGGCGGCCTGCGGGTCACCACGCCCGAGGCGATGGAGGTCGTCCGCATGGTGCTGACCGGTCAGGTCGGCCGCGAGCTGGTCGGGCTCATCAACCGCCACGGCCCGCTCGCCGTCGGGCTCTCCGGCGAGGACGCCCACCTGTTCACCGCCGTCCGCCGGGGCGCTGTCGTCGACGGCGAGACCGTCGACATCGGCCTGGTCGGCGACGTCGACCGGGTCGACACGTCGGCCGTCGACGATCTCATCGCGGCCGGCCGCATCCCGGTCATCGCCAGCGTCGCACCCGACGTCGACGGCGTGGTGCACAACGTGAACGCCGACACCGCGGCCGCCGCGCTGGCCGAGGCTCTGGGCGCGCACAAGCTGGTGGTGCTCACCGACGTCCCCGGCCTCTACACCGACTGGCCCGACACGTCCTCGCTGGTCACCGAGATCGACGCCGACGGGCTGGCCAAGCTGCTGCCCGGGCTCGAGTCGGGCATGGCGCCCAAGATGGAGGCCTGCCTGCGCGCGGTCCGTGGCGGAGTGCCCGCGGCCCACGTCATCGACGGCCGCATCGCCCACTCGACCCTGCTCGAAGTCTTCACCCCGGAAGGAATCGGAACGATGGTGGTCCCCTCATGAGCTCGCTCATCGAACGGTGGTCCCAAGCCGGGATGAACAACTACGGCACCCCGCAGGCCGCCCTGGTGCGCGGTGAGGGCGCCGTTCTGACCGCCGACGACGGCAAGCAGTACGTCGACTTCCTGGGCGGCATCGCGGTCAACGCGCTCGGCCACGCCCACCCGGCCGTGGTCGCCGCCGTCACCCAGCAGATCCAGCAACTGGGCCACGTCTCCAACTTCTACGTGGCCGAGCCGCCGGTCGCGCTGGCCGAACTGCTGCTGGCGCTGGCCGGCCGGGCCGGGCGGGTCGTGTTCACCAACTCGGGCGCCGAGGCCAACGAGGCCGCCTTCAAGATCTCCCGCCTTACCGGCCGCACCCACGTCGTGGCCACCGACGGCGCGTTCCACGGGCGCACCATGGGCGCGCTCGCGCTGACCGGCCAGCCGGCCAAGGCTGACCCCTTCCGGCCGCTGCCGGGGGCGGTGACCCACATCCCGTTCGGTGATCTGCCGGCCCTGGCGGCGGCGGTCACCGACGAGACCGCCATGGTGATCCTCGAGCCGATCCAGGGCGAGAACGGCGTCGTCGTGCCGCCGGCCGGCTACCTGGCCGGGGCCCGCGAGATCTGCACGGCCAAGGGTGCGCTGCTCGTGCTCGACGAGGTGCAGACCGGCATCGGCCGCACCGGCCACTGGTTCCACCACCAGAGCGAGGGCGTCGAGCCCGACATCATCACCCTGGCCAAGGGCCTCGGCGGTGGCCTACCCATCGGCGCCTGCGTTGCCTTCGGCCGGGCCGCCGAGATGCTGACCCCCGGCTCGCACGGCACCACGTTCGGCGGCAACCCGGTCTCCTGCGCGGCCGGCCTCGCGGTGATCCGCACGATCGCCGGCGAGGGCCTGCTCGACCACGTCAAGCGGGTCGGCGAGCAGCTGCGCCGAGGCATCGAGGGCCTCGACCATCCACTGATCAAGCACGTGCGCGGCGCCGGCCTGCTGCTGGGGATCGTGCTCAACGAGCCCGAGTCGGCCCGCGTCGCCGCCGCCCTCAAGGAGGCCGGTTTCCTCGTGAACGCCCCGCAGCCCGACGTCATCCGCCTCGCCCCGCCGCTGATCATCAGCACCGAGCAGGCCGACGCCCTCATCGCGGCCCTGGGCGGTGCGCTGTGACCCGCCACTTCCTGCGTGACGACGATCTTTCGCCCGACGAGCAGAACGAGGTGATCGAGCTCGCGGCCGAGATGAAGGCCGACCGGTTCAAGTACACGCCGCTCCAGGGCCCGCGGTCGGTCGCCGTGTTCTTCGACAAGGTCAGCCTGCGCACCCGGCTTTCGTTCGAGGCGGGCATCGCCGAGCTGGGCGGCCAGCCGATGATCGTCGACACTCACGCGACCCACTTCGGCCGGGGCGAGTCGCTCAGCGACGCCGGCCGGGTGGTCTCGCGCTACGTGGCCGCGATGGTCTTCCGGACGACCGGCGACGAGCGCCTGACCGAGCTGGCCTCCGGCGTCAACGTCCCCGTGATCAACGCGCTCACCGACGGCTTCCACCCTTGCCAGCTGCTGGCCGACCTGCTCACGATCCGCGAGCGGCTCGGCTCGGCCCGGGGCCGGAAGCTGGCCTACGTGGGCGACGCGGCCAACAACATGGCGCACTCCTACCTGCTGGCCGGCGCGACCGCCGGCATGCACGTCCGGGTGGCCGGCCCGTCCGGCTTCGACCCGGCGCCGGCGGTGGTGTCGCGGGCCGCCGAGATCGCCGCCTGGACGGGCGGCTCGGTCGAGGTGCTGCGCGACCCGTTCGAGGCCGCCGACGGCGTCGACGTGCTGGCCACCGACACGTGGACCTCGATGGGCCAGGAGGACGACGGGCGCGACCGGCGCACCCCGTTCTGGCCCTACCAGGTCAACGAGAAGCTGCTGGCGACGGCGTCGAGCGACGCGATCGTGCTGCACTGCCTGCCCGCGCACCGCGGCGAAGAGATCACCGACGACGTCATGGACGGCCCGCACAGTGCCGTCTTCGACCAGGCCGAGAATCGGTTGCACGCCCAGAAGGCGCTGCTGGCCTGGCTGCTGGGGGTGAATTCGCAGTGACCGGGCCGGTGACCCGTGCGGGGCGGCACGCCCGGATCGTGGAACTGATCCGGGACAAGGCGATCCGCTCGCAGACCGAACTGGCCGACCTGCTGGCCGGCGAGGGTGTGCAGGTCACCCAGGCCACCCTCTCGCGCGATCTGGAGGAGCTGGGCGCGGTCAAGGTCAGCGGCGCCTACCTGATCCCCGAGGACGGCAAGCGCCCCCTGCGCGAGACGACCGAGCAGGGCCCGGCCCGGCTGCTGCGACTGCTGCGTGAACTGCTCACCGGCGTCGACTTCAGCGCCAACATCGCCGTGCTGCGCACACCGCCGGGCGCCGCGCACTTCCTGGCCAGCGCGCTCGACCGGGCCGGCCTGACCGACGTCGTCGGCACGATCGCCGGCGACGACACGATCCTCGTCGTCTCCCGCGACGCCACCGGCGGCAAGGCGCTGGCGGCCAAGCTCGCCGACTGGGCCGGCCACAACTCCGACAAGCCGAACGCCGAGTACCGACACTTCTGAGAGGAGCCTCCCGTGAGCGAGCGGGTCGTTCTTGCCTATTCCGGGGGGCTCGACACCTCCGTGGCCATTCCCTATCTCGCCGACCAGGTCGGCGGTGAGGTCATCGCGGTCGCGCTCGACGTCGGCCAGGGTGGCGAGAACATGGAGGTCATCCGGCAGCGCGCGCTCGACTGCGGGGCCGCCGAGAGCATCGTGGTGGACGCCCGCGAGGAGTTCGCCGCCGACTTCTGCCTGCCCGCCCTGCGCGCCAACGCCCTCTACATGGACCGCTACCCGCTGGTCTCGGCGCTCAGCCGCCCGCTGATCGTCCGGCACCTGGTCCAGGCGGCCGAGCAGCACGGCGGCACAGTGGTCTCGCACGGCTGCACCGGCAAGGGCAACGACCAGGTGCGCTTCGAGGTCGGCATCGGCGCGCTGGCCCCCGGCCTCAAGGTGGTCGCCCCGGCCCGCGACTTCGCCTGGACCCGCGACAAGGCGATCGCGCTGGCCGAGGAGAAGGGCCTGCCGATCGACGTGTCGCACAAGTCGCCCTACTCGATCGACCAGAACCTGTGGGGCCGCGCGGTCGAGACGGGCTTCCTCGAGGACATCTGGAACGCCCCGATCGAGGACATCTACTCCTACACCCAGGACCCGGCCGTCGCCCGCGACCCCGACGAGGTGGTCATCACCTTCGACCAGGGCAACCCGGTCGCCCTCGACGGCGAGACGGTCACCCCGTTCCAGGCGATCACCGAGCTGAACCGCCGGGCCGGCGCGCAGGGTGTCGGTCGCCTCGACATGGTGGAGGACCGTCTGGTCGGCATCAAGAGCCGCGAGGTCTACGAGGCGCCGGGCGCGATCGCGCTGATCGCGGCCCACCAGGAACTCGAGAACGTGACCGTCGAGCGCGACCTGGCCCGCTTCAAGCGCTCGGTCGACCAGCGCTGGGGTGAGCTGGTGTACGACGGGCTCTGGTTCTCGCCGCTGAAGCAGTCACTGGACGCGTTCATCGACGACAGTCAGACGCACGTGTCGGGCGAGGTGCGCCTCACCCTGCACGGGGGCCGGGCCACGGTCACCGGCCGGCGTTCCGAGGCCAGCCTGTACGACTTCGGCCTGGCCACGTACGACACCGGCGACACGTTCGACCAGTCCCTGGCCAAGGGTTTCGTGCAGCTCTGGGGCTTGCCGTCGCGCATGGCGTCGGCCCGTGACGCGCGCCTGGCAGACTGAGCCCCGATGAGTGACAAGACTTCTTTGTGGGGTGGCCGGTTCTCCGGCGGCCCGGCCGACGCCCTGGCCCGTCTTTCGGTGAGCGTCCAGTTCGACTGGCGCCTCGCCCCCTACGACATCGCCGGCTCGCGGGCCCACGCCCGGGTGCTCGCGGCAGCCGGGCTGCTCGACCCCGACGAACTGGGCCAGATGCTGGCCGCCCTGGACGACCTCGAGGCGGCCTGCGCGTCCGGCGAGTTCCGGCCGACCATAGACGACGAGGACGTGCACACCGCCCTCGAACGCGGTCTGCTCGAACGCCTCGGCGCCCTCGGCGGCAAGCTGCGCGCCGGTCGCTCGCGCAACGACCAGGTCGCCACCGACCTGCGGCTCTATCTGCGCGACCACGCCCGCGGGGTGGCCGTGGCGCTGGTCGAGCTGGCCGACGCGCTCACCGAGCAGGCGGCCCGCAACGTCGACACGCCCGCACCCGGCATGACCCACCTGCAGCACGCGCAGCCGGTCGCGTTCGGGCACTGGCTGCTCGCCCACGTGCAGCCGCTGCTGCGCGACCTCGACCGGATGCGGGACTGGGACGTCCGTACGGCCGTCTCGCCGCTCGGCAGCGGTGCGCTGGCCGGCTCGTCGCTGCCGCTCGACCCGGCCGCCGTCGCGAAGGAGCTGGGCTTCACCGCGCCCGCGCCCAACTCGATGGACGCCGTGGCCGACCGCGACTTCGTGGCCGAGTTCCTGTTCATCACCGCGCTGATCGGCGTGCACCTCTCGCGTCTGGGCGAAGAGGTGGTGCTCTGGACGTCGACCGAGTTCGGCTGGGTCGAGCTCGACGACGCGTTCGCCACCGGTTCGTCGATCATGCCGCAGAAGAAGAACGCGGACATCGCCGAGCTGGCCCGGGGCAAGAGCGGCCGGCTGATCGGCGGGCTGGTCACGGTGCTGACCATGCTCAAGGGCCTGCCGCTCACCTACGACCGCGACATGCAGGAGGACAAGGAGCCGGTCTTCGACGCGATCGAGACCCTCGAACTCCTGCTGCCCGCGCTGGCCGGCATGGTCTCGACCATGACCGTCCGGGTCGACCGGCTCGCCGCGTCCGCGCCGGTCGGCTTCTCGCTGGCCACCGAGGTCGCCGACTGGCTGGTCCGCAGGAACGTCCCGTTCCGTGAGGCGCACGAGATCACCGGCAAGCTGGTGGCGCTGTGCTCGGTGCGCGAGTGCGAGCTGGAAGACCTGACCGACGACGACCTCAAGACGGTCAGCGAGCACCTCGACCCGTCGGTGCGCCAGGTGCTCACAGTCGAGTCGGCCCTGGCCTCCCGCACCACCCCCGGCTCCACCGGCCCCGGCCCGGTCGCCGACCAGCTGGCGCAGGTGCAGCACCGCCTCGACAACTGGCGCCAGTGGGCGGTCGAAAAGGTCGTGCCCCGCTAACCGCCGGGTTCGTCGATGACGAGGTCGTGAGCGCGGCCCGGCGCCGGAAGGCGAGGGCCGCGCTCTCTTCACGGTCCGAAGCGGATGGTGCACCCGAGCGCTAGCCCACGACCCGGGTCAGGGGGGTGTCGCCCGGCAGGCCGCCGCTGGACGTCTCGAACGGCGGCACGGGCGTCGTTCCCAGTACGACCCCATTCTTCCCGTACGCCGTGACCTGCGCCGCGGCGAAGGGCGGAACCGCGACGACGGCGGCGCCGGTCGCGTCGAGTGTGACCGGCGCCGGTGCCGCTCCGCCGATCTCCAGGGTCACCTTGTGCGCTCCGGACGGCGCGGTGACGACCACCTGGTCCGTCCGGTCGTCCTTGCCGTCGGCCCGCAGCCGCCAGGCGATCGGCCGCTCGGCCGCCCCCTTCACCGGCAGCAGCAGCCGCAGGTCCTGGCGGTACGAGTCGGCGGCGCCGTGGTACGCGTAGGCCAGCACTCCGCCGCCCTTCGGCTGGATCGTCAGGAGCGCCGCCGGCTGCTGGTTGACCGTTCCCGTCCAGCGGAGGGTGATTGCCGTGCCGGCTGCCGTGACCCGGGCGTCCCGGATCGCGCCGGTGATCCAGCTCTGCAGCGTGGCCCGGTCGAACGTACGGTCGCCGAGGGCCGCCGTGACCATCGCCTCGCTCACCTCGTGCGGGTCGTAGGCGTTGCCCGCCCAACCGCCGCCGACTCCGCCCTCGTAGATCACGTCCGGTCCCAGGGTGACGGTGGCCTTGGTCTCGGGCGGTGTGGGCGCCGGGGGCAGGGTCATCTCGGCCAGCCCGGTGTCGGCCGGTTGCTGCTGGGCCGGACCGTGCTCGACGGTGCCCTCGGGCGTGTAGCGGAAGCCCTGGCTCACCGAGACGGTGGATCCGACGGGACCGACCACGACCAGAATGCCCGGCCCGTCCGACCTCGTCTGGCTGTAGGTCACCACGGGCTCGCCGCCGTCGACCCGGCCGCTCTCCAGCAGTTCCGTGGCCGGCGCGCCCGCCTCGCCGACATACCAGACCAGCGCCCTGTCCTCGAGGAAGCCGAACCGCAGCGGCACGAGCGCCAGCACGAGCCGCTCGTCGCCAACGTCGGCCGCGTACACGAACCTGATCGCCTGGCGGTCGGCCACGCGCCACGTCTCGCCCGGGCCCTCAATGTCCTTGATCTCCCGCCGGAGGCCATCGAGGAACGTTTTGTCGCCGGCGAGCGATCCGCGGACCGGCCCGTCGCCGAGCACCGCGTTGAAGCCGGCGACCTGGATGGCGGGCACCCAGCCGGGCAGGGGCACCACGCCGGCCTGCACGCCGCCCGCTGCGGCCAGTGCGACCACCACACCGGCGATGGCGGTTCGCCGCCGGCGCTTGTGGGTGCGTTCGCGCCGTTCGAAGCCCGCCCACGGATCCTCCGGCACGTCCACCATGTCCGCTTCGGCGGCGAGCGCGTCTTTCAGCACGGATTCGGTGTTCACGTTCATGCTCGCGTCCTTTCCGGTACGGGGTTGAGGTGCGTACGCAGCCGGTCGAGCCCCCGCGAGGCCTGGCTCTTGATAGTGCCGACCGAGCAGCCCAGCAGGTCGGCGACCTCCGCCTCGCCGAGGTCGGCGAAGTAGCGCAGCACCAGCACCGCGCGCATCCGTGGCGGCAGGGTCCGCAGCGCGGCCACCACCTGCTGCCGCTGTTCGACCGACCCGTACGCGTCGGCCGCGGGGGAGTCGGTGACCAGCAGCGGCACCTCACTGACCCGCCGGCGGCGACGCCACGAGGTCGCGGTGTTCACCATCGCCTTGCGCACGTAGGCGACCGGCGCCTCCATCCGCGAGACGCGGGCCCATTTGCGATGGGTCTTCTCCAGAGCGGCCTGGACCAGGTCCTCGGCGTAGCCGCGGTCGCCGGTCAGCAGGTAGGCGACCCGCACGAGCGGCCCCCACTGCTGCTCGACGAAGGCGCGGAAGCCGTCGTCCGCCGGTGAGTGTGATGACATGCTGCGCTCAACGCCTCCCGGGACCGAAAAGGTTGAGTCCTCTATAGAGGGCGGCTGTCGATGGAGTCCCGCTCAGGAAAAGGGCTTCACTTAGGTCGTTTGATCGGACAGGCAGGTATCCGTTATGTGACGAAGACGTTACGGTGGGGAGGCGCCGGGGCTCGGATACCCCGTGGCGCAGACGGGCGATGACCTGGCTGGTTCGACATTTCTCCAAGATTTTCGCGGCCGCGACCCATCCGAAGTCGTGGATGCTCCGAATAGACACGCAGGGGTACACAGGGAAAGAGCTTTCCGGGGTGCCTGCCGGATCCACCGATCCGGGCACGGGTGCTGGCGTCCATCGGCGAGGTGATGTGGTGATCCGTGTTGCGGTGGCCAGAGACGAGGGATACTTCGGCGTCCCCGTTCGTGCCCTGCTCGAGTCGAACCCCGACATGCATTTCATCGGCACGCTCCCGTTCGGCCTCGACCTGCCGCGTGTCGCGGCCGAGATGTGGCCCGGCGTGATC
Organism: Paractinoplanes hotanensis; assembly: GCF_023717965.1. Classification (NCBI taxonomy): domain Bacteria; kingdom Bacillati; phylum Actinomycetota; class Actinomycetes; order Micromonosporales; family Micromonosporaceae; genus Paractinoplanes; species Paractinoplanes hotanensis. The sequence continues at coordinate 47,305 of NZ_JAMQOL010000020.1, forward strand.
GTGATCGACACGCAGTACATGGTGAGTCAGGTGCTGCCGGTAGCCAATGCCGTGCGCTCCTCGAATCCGTCGTGCGCGCTGCTGCTGCTCTGCGATCCCAGAAAACGGGGCATGCTGCCGCCCCGCCACCGGTCCGGTCCGCTCAACTTCCTGCCTCAGGACGCGTCGGCCGCGCTGCTGGCCGACTCGGTCCGGCGGCTCGCGGGCGGCGAACGGGTGGTCTCGGCGCGGTTGCAGACCGCCTCCCTGCTCACCGACAAGGGTCTGACCACGCGCGAACTCGAGGTGCTCGGGCTCGCGGCCGAGGGCGAGCCGGTCAAAGAGATCGCCAAGCGGCTCTTCCTCTCCGGCGGCACGGTCCGTAACTACCTCTCGGCGATCATCTCGAAGACCGGCGCGCGCAACCGGCTCGACGCGATCCGGATCGCCCGTAAGGACGGCTGGCTTCGTTAGGGAGCGCCCGCTGGGGGGCCGGACGTAGTGTTGGTCCGGTGCCAACTGGTCATGTCGAGATACCCGCGCTGCCGGTCATGATTCCGCTCGGGGTCGCGCTCATGATCGTCGCGGCGCTCGTGTTGCGGCGCCGGGGCGAACTGACCCGGGGGCGGCTCGTCTCGTGGTGGCTGGCGGGCTGGTACGCGGTTGCCGTGCTGGGCGCGACCATGTTGCCGCTCCGGCTGACCTGGGGTCCCGGCGCGGGTGAGCCCGAGTTGTTCCGGATCCTGGTGATCCCGTACGTCACCATGCGGGTCGACGATTTTGTGCTCAACATCCTCATGATGCTGCCCCTGGCCGCGGCGCTGCGCGTCGTGTTCGGGGTGCGGGACGGCAAGCGGGTGGTGCTGACCGGCTTCCTGATCAGCCTCACCATCGAGACGGCCCAGTTGCTGATGCTCCTCTTCCTGAACGGCGCCCGCTGGGCCGACACGAACGACCTGATCGCGAACACGCTCGGCGCCGGGCTGGGCTGGCTGGCCCTGCAACAGGCCTCCAGGCGACGGCGTCAGGCCGAGCCAGCCGTACGTTCATAGCCGCGCCGAGGGTGCGGCGTCAGACAGAGCCGGCCGTACGGTCGTAGAGCGCGCCGACCTCGGCCGCCACCCGCCCGGCGTCGTACCGCTCGCCCGCCGACCGCGCCGCGAGCCGGCCCCCGGACCGCTCGGCCAGGCAGAGCACCTCGGCTCGCAGCCCCCGCGGCAACGACTCGGGGTCGTGGGCGGTCAGCCGCCGGGCGCCGTCGACGGCCACCCCCTCCAGCGGCACGCAGGCGGCGTAGAGCGCGGGCAACCCGGCCGCGATCGCCTCGAGCACGGCCAGCCCGAACGTCTCGCGGCCCGGTGAAGCGAAGACGTCCATCGCGCACAGCATCTCGCGGGCGTGCCGCACCGGTCCGGCGAAGTGCACCCGGTCGGCGACGCCCTCGATGGCCGCGAGCCGTTCCAGCGCGTGCCGGGCCGAGCCGTCGCCCACGAGCAGCAGCACCGCGCCCGGCACCTCGCCCACCGCCCGGATCAGCATGTCGAACCGGCGGCGGGGTTCGAGCCGGCCGAGCCCGCCGATCACCGGGGTGTCCGGGGCGATGCGCAGCCGGGCACGGGCCGACGCCCGCAGTCCGGGGTCGAACCGGAACTCCTCCGAGTCGAGGCCCTTGGGCACGACGACGAGGCGGTCGTCCGGCACTCCACGACGGCGCAGCCGGTCGGCGATGGCCGCGGACACCGCGATGGTGACCTGGCCGAGGCGTTCGCCGGCCCGGTAGAACGCGCCGGCGCGCCGGCCGTCGTCGAGGTGGTACTCCGTGCCGACGATGCGCGCGACCCCGGCGAGCCAGGCCGCCAGCCGCCCCTGCACGCCGGCCCGGAACAGATGGGTGTGCACGACGTCGAAGCGGCCGAGCAGCGCGATCCGCCGCAGCCGGCGGATCGCGGTCAGGTCGATGTCGTGGGTGCTGACGAGTTGGTGCACGACCGTGCCGCCGGCCCGCATGGCGGCGAGCACCGGCCCGGGCGGGGACAACGTGACCACCTCGCTCTGCTGCGGCAGGTGGCGGATCAGCAGTCGCAGCTGGTGTTCGGCGCCGTCGCCGGCCTGGGCGCTGATCACATGCAGCACCCGCGCCATTTTTCCACTCCCGTGGTGTCATTGTCGGCAATACGATTGCGCGCTCTGGAATGGACAGTCGCAGATCTTATTCACCGCGCGACAGGCGCAAATGTCATGCGTAACAAGAGCCAAACTCATGTTCTGTCCTGAGTAACTGAGCTGCTCACGACGCATGTCACGAGAAACATGAGAAGTCCTCACACGCCGCATGACAATAGCTACTGTATTCACTTCACCGTGCCTGGCAATCTCAAGGCCGCAGGCGAAGAAACACTTCGGATCATATTCCGCCACTTTCCTGACGCCCATTTCCCGGCCACGAGCGGGAAATGCGGGATGTCGTGCGCAAGGAGGAAAGCATGCAGCTGAGGAGCGCGGCTCCGCCCGATGGGGCCGAAGACGCGGGGGGCCGATGGCCGGGCGTGGGACTGACCAACACGATCCTGTTCGGCCGCTCCGCCCGGGCCGGCGTCGACGCTCTCGCCCTTGCCTTCGCCTTGCTGATCGCCGCGGTGCTGCGCCACGACGGTGACCTGGCCGAGGTCTCGCTGAGCGGGGTGCTCGTCCTCTCGGCGGTCGGCGCCGTCGTCCACACGGCGGTCGGGCTGCGCCTCGGCCTCTACACCGGGCGATGGGCGTACGGCTGCTTCGAGGAGATCGCGGCGCTGGCCAAAACCGCGGCGGTCACCACACCGGCCCTGTTTCTCCTCGACACACTGCTCGGCCGCCTCGTGCCGCGGTCGGCCATCATCGCGGCCGGCCTCATCGCGCTCGTGCTCGCTGCGGGCGTGCGTTATGCCGTACGGCTGACCCGCGACCAACGCCTGCGGCCCTCACCGGCCCAGGGCGGCCGCGTCGTCGTGATGGGCGCCGGCGAGGGCGCCACCCAGGTCGTCCGGGCGATGCTGCGCGATCCCGCCAGCCCGTACGTCCCGGTCGCCCTGCTCGACGACGACCCGGCCAAGCGCACGTTGCAGATCATGGGTGTGCCGGTGGCCGGCACCCGCCGCGCGCTGGCCGACGTGGTGCGCCGCTTCGAGGCCGACGTCGTGCTCATCGCGATCCCCAGCGCCGGCGCCGACCTGGTGCGCGAGCTGACCGACCGGGCCGGCGCGGCCGGCGTCGAGGTCAAGGTCGTGCCGCCGGTGGTCGAGTTGTTCGGCCGCACGGTCAGCGTCGGCGACATCCGCCCGGTCAGCCACGCCGACCTGCTGGGCCGGCGCGAGATCGGCATCGACCTGGCCGCGATCGCCGGCTATCTGACGGGCCGCCGGGTCCTGGTCACCGGGGCGGGTGGGTCGATCGGCTCGGAGTTGTGCCGCCAGCTGAGCCGCTTCGACCCGGCCGCCCTGGTCATGCTCGACCGCGACGAGTCCGGCCTGCACGCCGTCCAGCTCTCGATGGACGGCCGCGGCCTGCTCGACGACCGCAACCTGGTCGTCGCCGACATCCGCGACCAGCAGCGGCTCGACGAGGTCTTCGCCGAGCACCGCCCCCAGGTGGTGTTTCACGCGGCCGCCCTCAAACACCTGCCGCTGCTCGAGATGCACCCGTCCGAGGCGCTCAAGACCAACATCATCGGCACCTACCAGATCCTGCAGACCGCGCTGCGGCACGGCGTCGAGCGGCTCGTGAACATCTCGACCGACAAGGCCGCCGATCCGGGCAGCGTGCTCGGCTACTCCAAGCGCATCACCGAACGGCTGACCGCCGCGGCCGACGAGGCCGGCGACGGCACGTTCTGCTCGGTCCGCTTCGGCAACGTGCTGGGCAGCCGGGGCTCGGTGCTCACCGCGTTCGCCGCCCAGGTCGAGTCGGGCGGCCCGATCACCGTCACCGACCCCGAGGTCTCGCGCTACTTCATGACCGTGCAGGAGGCGGTCCGCCTGGTCGTGCAGGCCGGCGCCCTCGACAGCGCGGGCGAGGTGCTGGTGCTCGACATGGGGGAGCCGGTGCGCATCGCCGACGTGGCCCGCCGCCTGGCCGAGGCGGCCGACCGGCACATCCCGATCGTCTACACCGGACTCCGGCCCGGCGAGAAGATGCACGAGAGCCTGTTCGGCGCCCACGAGCCCGACCGCCGCCCGAACCATCCGCTCATCTCGCAGGTGTACGTGCCGCCCCTCGACGGGGCCGCGCTCTCCCTGCTCATCCCGACGGCGCAACGGCAAGAGCTGATCGCTGTCATGCGCTGGCTCGCCGAGAGCCCGGCGCTGTCCGTCGCCCGTCAGTTCTTGAAAGCCAGCTGAGGAGCCGTCATGCGGGTTGTCATCGTCGGTCAGGGATACGTGGGGCTGCCGCTGGCCGTCCGCGCGGCCCAGGTCGGGCACAGCGTCGTCGGCTTCGACGTCGACGACGATCGGATCAAGCGACTCGCCGCGGGCGAGTCCTACGTGGACGACGTCGCCTCGGCCGAGCTGCGCGAGCTGCTCGACGCGGGCACGTTCCAGCCCTCGTCCGACCCGCGGTCGTGCGCCGGGTTCGACGTCGCGGTCATCGCGGTGCCGACGCCGCTGCGCGAGGGCACGCCCGACCTCAAGTACATCGAGGAGTCGGCCCGTACGCTCGCCCGCTACCTGCGGCCCGGCGCGACCGTGGCCCTCGAGTCGACCACCTACCCGGGCACCACGACCGACCTGGTGGCCCCGCTGCTCGAGGAGGGCTCCGGCCTGATCGCGGGGGCCGACTTCTATCTGGGTTACAGCCCCGAGCGCATCGACCCCGGCAACCGGGAGTGGTCGCTGGCGACCACGCCCAAGGTGGTCTCCGGCATCAACCCGGCCTCGCTGGAACGAATCGACGCGTTCTACGCCTCGGTCGTCGACAAGACCGTGCCGGTCTCCGATCCCGCCGTGGCCGAGCTGGCCAAGCTGCTCGAGAACACGTTCCGGCACGTGAACATCGCGCTCGTCAACGAACTGGCGGTGTTCGCGCACGCCCTCGGCATCGACGTATGGGAGGCGATCGACGCCGCGTCCTCCAAGCCGTTCGGCTACCTGCGCTTCGTGCCCGGGCCCGGGGTGGGCGGCCACTGCCTGCCGATCGATCCGTCCTACCTGTCGTGGCGGGTGCAGCGCACGCTCGGGCAGAGCTTCCGCTTCGTCGAGCTGGCCAACGACATCAACAACCACATGCCCGACTACGTCGTACGGCGTTTGGTGGCGGCCCTGAACGAGCGGCGCAAGCCGGTCAACGGCTCAACGATCCTGCTGCTCGGCCTGGCCTACAAGAAGAACAGCGGCGACGCCCGTGAGTCGCCGGCCCGCCGGGTCGCGTCGCTGCTGCTCGACATGGGCGCCGACGTCCGGGCCGCCGATCCCCACGTGGTCGAGGACGCGCAGGTCGACCGCCGCGTCACGCGGGTCGCCCTCACGGCCGAGCAGGTCGCCGAAGCTGACGCCGTCGTGCTGCTCGCCGACCACGACCTGTTCGACCTCGGCTTCGTCGAGGACGCCGCCTACGTGCTGGACACCCGCCACCGCCTCACCGGACCGAACGTGGAGACGATGTGAAGCTTCTCTGGGATTTCTCGAATCAGCTGGCCGCCGCCGTCGCCCTGATCCTGTTGTCGCCGGTGATCCTGGGCATCGCGCTCTGGATCAGGATCGCCGACGGCCCCGGCGTCCTGTTCGCGCAGGACCGGGCCGGCCTGCGGGGGCGGCCGTTCCGCATGCTCAAGTTCCGCTCGATGGTGCACGACTCGGTGGCGATGAGCGCCAAGCTGGGCATCGACGACCCGTTCGGCCTGGTCGAGAACGACCCGCGCATCACCCGGTGCGGCCGGTTCCTGCGCCGCACCTCCCTCGACGAACTGCCCCAGCTGCTCAACGTGCTGACCGGCCGGATGCTGCTGGTCGGCCCCCGCCCCGACGTGCTGCCGCAGGTGGCGAACTACTCGCCGCTGGACGCCCGGCGCCTCGAGGTGAAGCCCGGCATCACCGGCTGGGCCCAGGTCAACGGCCGCGACGACATCGACTGGCCGCAACGGTTCATCCTCGACCGGTGGTACGTCGACAACTGGTCGCCCGCCCTCGATCTGCGCATCATCTGGCGCACCTTCGCCGACCTGCGCCGCGGCGAGCCACCCGTGCACGTCGACACCCTCAACATCGACCGGGCCCGTACGGGCGACGCGCCGTCCGTACGACTGGGCATTCCCGCACCGCGCGAAGCCGAGCAGCCGCAGGACGCGCAGCGTGCGGCCTGAGGCCGGCTCTTCGCGGCCCCAGCGCTCTCCCATTCGGACGGAGCCTGGTTCTCCTGTTCCCACCGAGACCGGTTTTCCCGTTCCCGCCCAGACTGGTTCTCCCGTTCCCGCCGAGGGCGGCTCTCTCGTTCCCTCTGAGATCGGCTCGGAATTTCACTGGGACCCGGCCCTCCTGCGCGACGGGGAGCGGGGTGGCCAGCTTCCGGGCGGGCGGTTCACGGCCGGGCACGAGTTGTTCGCGGCCGGGCACGAGTTGTTCGCGACCGGCTGCGGGGCGATGAGCGCGCTGCTGCGCCGGCTGGCTCGGCCCGGCCGGCTGCACGTGCCGTCGTACTTCTGCATGGGGGTGGCCGAGGCACTGGGCAAGGACATGCCGCTGACCTGGTACCGCCACCTGCCCGACGGCCGCGGGCCGCGCTGGGAGACGTTGCGCGCCGATCCCGGCGACGTTGTGCTGGCCCAGAACCTGTTCGGACGCGAGGACGGCACCGCCTGGCACGAGTGGATCGGCGCCCACCCGGACGTGACGGTGTTCGAGGACCATTCCCACGACCCCTTCGGCCCGTGGGCGAGGCACAGCACAGCGCCGTACGCCGTGGCCTCGCTCCGAAAGACGCTGCCCGTCCCCGACGGCGCCGTGCTTTGGTCGCCCCGCGGCCTCGAAGTTCCGCCCCCCAGCGGCCCCGCGAACGAGGGCAGCCACCTGAAGCTGACCGCCATGCTGCTGAAGGCCGCGTGGCGGGACGGCCGCCCGATCCCCAAGGACACGTTCCGCGCCCTCCAGCAGCAGGGCGAGCAGGCGCTGCTGGGCAGCGACGCCCCACCCAGCCCCTTCACCACCACCGTCTTGCCGCTGCTCGACATCCCGGGCATCCGCGCGACGGCCACCCACAACGCCCAAGCCCTGGAAACCCTCCTCTGCCTTCAGGCTTGCGCACCCCCGACCGGCGGTGCGCCGTTCCGCGTTCAACTGGTCAGCCACACCGAGGCCTCGCGGGACACCTTGCTGGGCCACCTGGCGGCCAGTGGCATTTTCGCGCCCGTGCACTGGCGGCAGGACCGCGACGGATTCTGGAGCGGCGACGACGAGGCCGCCGACCTGGCCGCCCGCATCCTGACGCTGCCGGTGGACCACCGCTGCGGCCCGGCCGACCTGCACCGCCTGGCCGCGGCCATCCGAGAGGGCGTCGCGGTCGTCTGAGTGAGCGTTGCGGCCGTCTGAGTGAGCGCCGGGGCTGTCTGAGTGAGCGCTGCGGCCGTTTGACTGAGCGCTGCGGCCGTCTGAGTGAGCGCCGGGACCGTCTGAGAACGTCGGGGCCGTCCGTGTGAAGATCGGACCGAGCGACGGAAAGGGGCCCTCGATGTCCGATCTGGACGGCTACGCCACGTCTTTGTTCAACGGCCGGCACGTACGGTTGCGCGCGCTGCGGGACGACGACCTGTCGCAGCTGGCGCGGTGGTGGAACGAGCCCGAGACCATGGTGCTGCAGCAAAACCGTTTGGTGCCGGGCCCGGTCGGCGGCCTCGAGGAGATGTTCCGCACCTGGAGCGCCAACAAGGACGAGAACGGCGTGGGCTTCAGCATCGAGGCGCACGAGGGCGAGCTGGTCGGCCACCTCACCCTGTGGGGCCTCAAGCCGCGAACCAGGATCGCCACGCTGGCCGTCATCATCGGCTCGCCGCACACCGGCCGCGGCTACGGCACCGATGCTGTCCGGCTGGCCGTGCGCTACGCGTTCGAAGAACTCGCCGCCAACAAGGTCGAGCTGCAGGTCTGGGCGTTCAACGACCGGGCCGTCCACGTCTACGAGAAGGCCGGCTTCACCCAGGAGGGCCGCCGCCGCGCCGCCGCGTACCACCGCTCGGCCTTCCACGACGAGATCCTGATGGGCATCCTGCGCGAGGAGTACGAGCGCGCCGCCCGCTGACGATCAGGTGTCGTAGAGACCGTGGTAATAACGCCAAGGCAGAACGCGACTCCCGACCGCCAAGGCGAGCCGCCCGGCGACCGGCGCCTTCATGAGTCGAGGGCCAGGCGCCATTCGCTGCGGGCGAGGACCGCGAAGCGGATGTTCTCGGGGCGTGGGTGGCCGAGGGCCTCTTCGATGGCCTTGGCTCGGCCGCGGCGGGCCGGCAGGCCGGGCTGTCGGGGGACCTCGGCGACCAGTTGCCAGGTGTTGTCGGCTGTCTCGCGAAGGACGATGTAAGCGGGCTGAGTCATGTCCCCATGCCATCAGAGGGCGGGAGCGCCCGCCGGCTCGGGGCGGAGCCGGCGGGCGATGGGAACCGCTGGGTCAGCGGCGATGCGGGGGGATCAGCGGTAGGGAGGGAATCGGCCGGTGAGGGCATCGGGGGTGGGGGTGCCGGCCAGCTTTTCGTACGCCCGCGGGTCGGCGATGACGCGCCACGTGTGGAAGGGCTGGCGGCCGGCGGCGAACTGGGACTTGTAGCGGAAGAGGGAATCGGCCGCGCCGCCGACGCCGCCGCCCAGGTGGTAGACCGTGTTGCCGCGGGCGCGGCCCCATGTTCGTACCTCGTGGTAGAGCAGTTTGTCGGCGTAGTGGACGGGGGCGTCGGCGGTGGACTGCAGATGGGTGTGCATCATGCCGTCGTACTCGAAGAAGAGGTTGCCGCCGAGCACCCGGCCGTCGAGCACTGCGACCGCGAGGTGGACATGGTCGCGCAGGGCGGTGCGCAACCGGTCGAAGAACGCGGGGCTGAAGAAGTAGAATTCGGACGCGCTGACGCGGTGCATCGTGGCGTGGTAGGTCTCGATCCACGCGCCGAACAGCGACCAGTCGTCGAACACGACTTCCACGCCGGCCCGCTTGGCCTTGTTGATCTGGTTGCGGTGGCTGCGGTGGGTCTGCGACCAGATCTCGTCCAGGCTGAGCGTCAGGTCGATCGACACCGTGTCACCGTGATTGACCAGCGTTCCCGCCGTCTCCAGGGAGGACGGGAACAGGGGCAGCAGCGGGTGCAGGCGGGCGAAGACGGTCACGATTCCCTGCGTGCAGAGCAGCTCGGTCATCGCGCCGGCCGCGCGTGACCAGAAGGCAGCGTCGTTGCTGCCGACGGGGCCGGGATATCCGTACGGGGAGGTCGCGTCCTGCAGGTCGGTGTCGGGAACCGACCTCAGCAGCAGGGGGACCAGCAGGACGCGTCCCGCCTCGGAGTATCGGAAAGCCACCGGAGTGCCGCCGGTCAGACCGGCGTCGAGCCGCACGTAATCGGGAACGTGGTAGATGTCGTGCCGGACCCGGCTCAGCGCCTCCGTCCATGCCGGGTCCTGGGGTGACAGCAGTGCGGCATCGGCCATAGTCAGCCTCCCGTGGGTAGGGGCGCCGCCCGGGCGGGCGGCGCGGTCGGGGCGACGCCGGGGCGGCGGCGGGCCCTGGTCCATCGGCGTGCGCTCAACGCCCGGCGGAGCAGAGCGCGAGGCACCGCCTGCTGCGTACCACGGTGCAACAGGTAACGCCACAGTGGATACTCGCCGCGGCGGTCGGAGAGCGCGTACGAGAAGCGGATCGACGGCAGGCCGGCGTAGTCGGGCAGCCGCTCGAACCATTCGCTGCTGGCCAGCGCGGCCCGTTGCAGGGGTGCCAGCGCGGCGCGTCGGCGGTGCTCGTACATCTCGAGGGCCGGGGCCAGTTCACCGCCGGCGGCGAGCGCGTCGGCCAGCGCCATCGCATCCTGCATGGCCAGCTTGGTGCCCGAGCCGATGGCGAAGTGGGTGGTATGCGCGGCGTCGCCCATCAGCACCACGTTGCCGTTGTCCCAGCGCTCGTTGGTGACCCGGCGGAAGTTCGTCCAGCCGGTGCCGCCCGAGTCGGCCCGGTGGTCGACCAGTCGCTGCCCGTCCAGGTGGGCGGCGAAGATGGTCTCGAGGCGGGCGCAACCGGCGGCGGCGTCGAGCCGGTCCAGTTCCAGCGCGGCCCACGTCGCGGGCGTGCACTCGACGATGAACGTGCTCGTGGACGAGTCGAACGGGTAGGCGTGGAACCAGATCCAGCCGGCGGAAGTGCGTTCGAAGCCGAACGTGAAGGTGCGGAAGACGTGCGGCGTGCCCAGCCAGATGTATTTGTTGCCGCCCATCGCGACCGAGGTGCCGAAGTGCCCGGAATCCAGCGATCGCAGCGAACTGCCGGCGCCGTCCGCCGCCACGATCAGGTCCGATTCCGGGATGTCCACCTCGGAGGCAGACCACCGGATGTCCACGCCCAGCGCGACGGCCCGCGCTTCGAGCAGGGACAACAGCCTGTGCCGTCCCAGGCTGAAGCCGTAGCCGGCCAGGTGGGTGACGGATTTGCCGGTCGCCCGCACCTCGTACTCGTCCCACTGGCAGGCGGCGTCCCAGATCTGCCGCGCGCTCACCGGGTCGTAGGCGTACAGGTCGTCGAGCAGGTCGTCCCAGAACACCACGCCCCACCCGTACGTGACGCCGCGTGGGTTGCGTTCCAGCACGGTGACCTCGTGCGCGGGGTCGGCCAGCTTGGCCAGCACCGCGAAGTACAGTCCGGCGGGCCCGCCGCCGACACAAGTGATCCGCATGGCTCGCTCCTAACGGTAGGGCGGGAAGGTGCCGGACGCGCCGGTGTCGCGGCCGGCGGCGGAGACCAGGTCCTCGTACGCCATCCGGTCGCTCACCACGCGCCAGGTGTGGAACAGATGCCGCCGCGGCGAGAAGCCGGCCTTGTACGAGAACAGCGAGTCCTGCTCGCCGCCCTTGCCCCCGCCGAGGTGGAAGACGGTGTCCCCGCGCGCCTTGCACCAGCGCCGCACCTCGTCGTACAGCAACTCGTCGGCGTACCGCCTGGGCGCCCGCCGGGTCGACGAGACGTAGCCGGTGGCGATGCCGTGGTGCTCGAAGAACGTGTTGCCCCCGACCACTTCGCCGTCCTCGAGCGCGACGGCCAGGTGCATCCGGTCGCCCATCACGTCGTGCACGGCGGCCAGGTGCTCGCGGCTGAAGAAGTAGTAGTCGGAGGCGCCGACCCGCCGCATGTTGTCGTGGTAGACCGCGACCCACTCGTCGAGCCGGTCCCAGTCGTCGAAGACGACCTCGGTGCCGTCCCGCCGCGCGCGGTTGATGTGGTTGCGGTGGTCGCTGCGGGTCTGCTTCCACATCTCGTCGAGGCTGACGGTCAGGTCCATCGAGACGGTCTCGCCGTGGTGCACCATCGTGCCGAAGCGGGCGAGCAGCGGCAGCGGCGCGGGCAGCAACGGGTGCATGCGGACGAAGGCGGTGACGATGCCCTCGTCGCGCAGCGTCTCGAGCATGGCCGCGCAGGCGCGCTCCCAGAAGTCGCGGTCGCCGGGCATCGCGTCGCTGATCGGGCCCGGATATCCGTACGGGGAAAGCGCATCCCGCAGACCCGTGCCGGGGATCTCGCGCAGAATGAGGGGCAGCAGCAGGTGACGGCTGCCGTCGGAATACCAGAACGCGGCCGGGGTGCCGGAGCACAGCGCCGCGTCCAGCGTCACGTAACCGGGCAGGTGGTAGGTGTCGTGCCGGGTGCGGTGCAGGGCCTCCTTCCATTCCCGGGCCGCCGGTCCCACGAGCGCTGCGGTCATTTCCTGGCTCCTAACAAACGGGCGTTGAGCGCCATGTTGGCGGCGAACTGGTCGTTGACGACGCGGTGGCTCTCCAGCCGCTGCTGCACGCCGGGGTCGGAGCGGCCGAGCTTCACGAAGCCGTCCGCGAACCACCCGTTGTCGGCGCCGCTACCGTCCACAAAGGCCTTGTAGGTGGTGCCCCCCGGCCACACGACCCGGAGCAGCAGGCGCGAGAACGCCGCCAGATCGGCCTCGGTCCAGGTGGTGCCGTGGTCGCGGGCCTCCACCACGTACGCCATGACCCCGTTGCCATGGCTGACGTCCTGGCCCGGCCGTTGCGCCGAGCCCCACACGTCGCTCCAGAAGTACGCGGTCGGCTCGACCGGGTTGCGGCGCATCTGTTGCCGGAGCCCGCCGTTGTACCCGGGCACGTGCTGGTCGACGTCGGCCACCACGGTCAGGTAGCGCTGTTTGCGGCCGGCGTCGGTGGTGACACGCGACAGGTTGAGCGCGATGAGCGCCCAGTGCGACGTCATGTGGGTGCGTTCCCGATAGATCGTGTCCTCGGGCCCGCGCGAGTGCCACTTCTCGAAGATGTGCTTCTCGGCGAACGAGAGCAGCCGGTCGTACCGGGATCGGTAGGCCGGGTCGCCGAAGACTGCCGGGTTTTCCCGCATGGCCACGAGCAGGGCCGTTCCGTACCGCCAGAAATAGCTCTCGTAGAGCGGCACCTCGTCGCCGTCCTCCCGGGCCGACGTCCACCCCAGATAGCCGCCGCGCATCGTGCTCGCGGTGGCCGTCACGTTCTCGACGAACTGCAGCGAGCGGTCGAGGTAACGACGTTCGCCGGTGGCCCGGAACATCGCCACGGCGGCGTCGACCGTGTACGAGAACCCGTAGTGGTCCCAGCTGTCGGCCGACCGGCTCAGCGGCAGCCCGACCTCGGCCGTGTAGTCCCACGCCCGCAGATACACGCCCGCCCAGTGGCTGACCGGCTTGAGCGCGGCCGCCGTCACCGCCGCCTCCGGCGAGGCCGGCACCGGGCTGAGAGCCGCGGTGGTGTCGTCCTCGGGCGTGGTGCAGGCGGCAACCGATCCGGCTGCCGCCAACAGCAGCGCCCGTCGTGAAGCGCGTGCGATCATGCCGGGACCTCCTCGAGTACGCGGGCCGGCACCGTGGCCGCCGCCGCTGCCATCGCACCGAAGATCCAGGCTAGGCGTGAGTCGTAGTAGTCGCCGGAGAACAGGCTGCTCAGACCCACGAAGACGGCGGCCGCCACGGCCAGGCCGGTCAGCTGGGGGCGGTGCCCGCCGCCATGTACGGTCGCCGTCCACAGCAGCACGGCCGCGGTGAGCAACCCGATGCCGATCAGGCCACCCTCGGCCGCCACCCCCAGCACGTAGTTGTGCGGGTACTCGACGAACTGGTTGACGCCGATCAGCCCGTAGAAGCCGTCGAGCCCGGCGCCCGCGAGCGGGTGGTCGACCGCGAGCTGCCACGCCGCGGCCCAGATGTCCGTCCGGTCGGACAGGTACCGGTCCTGCACGGTCTGCTCGACGAAGCGTTCCTGGAACAGGTTGGTGAACGCGGGCGGCGCGAACGCCCAGATCGTGATCACCGCGACGGTGACGAAGCCTAGGGCGCCGGCGATCGCTCCGGGGTGCAGTCTGCGCCGGATCTTGACGAGCGCGAACGCTCCCACGGCGGCTCCCGCGAGCAGGCCGGCTCGCGAACCGGAGAGCACGGCGGCCAGGCCGAACAGCGGGGTGGCCAGCAGCGGCAACAGGCGGCGGGTGAACAGGGCCAGCGCCACCGCGCTGATGATGCCGAGGATCTCGATGCGGACGAAGACGTTGGGGCCGCCGCCGAACGCCGAGTAGCGGCCCTGGTCGCCCGGGCCGTTGATGAAGAGGGCGGCCAGCGCGAAGATGATCGCGGCCACGTAGAAGAGCAGGAACGCCGTGCGCACGACCGCGTCGGGGTCGCCCACGGCGTACAGATAGAAAGCGACGACGAGCGCGCCCAGCAGCACGAGGTCGAGCGTCTGCGGCCCGACCCGCGAGGCCGCCGGCGCCCACAGGCCCGAGGCGATCTGGAACAGGAAGAACAGCATCGTGGCGACGAGCCAGCCTTCCCTTCTCTCGCCGAAGGAACAGCGCTCGTCGAAGGAACTGCGGGGGCGCCGGGCGATGTCCACCACCAGCACCGCCAGCGCGACGAGCAGGCCCACCACGCGCAGGTCGACCCACGCCAGATCGGTCCAGCCGGCCCGGTCGAGCGTGTACCGCCCGCCGATCGCCACCAGGATCAGGATCAGGCCGGGCGCCAGGAAGACCCGCGGGGTGCGCAGCCAGGTCATCCGCGGTCACCTGTCATACGGTTGGCGACGAGCGCGAAGAGCAGGCACGAGCCGTAGCCGATGAGCGATCCGTAGGCGGCGCCGAGGATGCCGAAGGGCGGGATGAGCGACACGTACCCGGCGAAGCTGACCACGAAGCCGGTGATCTCGGCCGCCGAGACGAGGCTGCCGCGGCCCTTGGCGATCAGCAGGCCGAGCACGACGCGCGAGAGGGCGTAGAGGCCGGCCGCGGCGACCAGCGGCACGACGACCGCCTTGGCCGAGGCGTAGTCGGCGCCGAAGACCGGCACGATGAGCAGATACAGCAGGCCCGCGGCGATCGGCGCCACGACCAGGCAGTAGAGGCTGACCGCGAGCAGGATCGGGCGGGTCGCCAGGCCACCGTTCTGATGCGCCTGGCGCCACTTGCCGAGCCGCGAGTCGGCGTAGGCCCGGATCGGCCACGCCAGCAACTCGGTCATGGTGGCCACGGCGGCGTACAGGCCGAGCGCCGAGGTCGAGGCGAGCGCCGGCAACGCCAGGCGGTCGGTGCGCAGCATCGCCATGTTCGAGATGGCGGCGGGGAACAGGGCCAGACCTTCCCGGCGTACGAGGCGGTTGCGGTCGGGCAGGTCGGGCCCCGCCGGAGCCGGGCGGCGCAGCCACACGACGATGTAGGCAGCCGTGGGGAGCAGGCCGGCCACGAGGTAGGCGACGATCCACAGCGCCGGGGTGGTGGTGTCGAGCACGTACAGCACGACCAGCAGGCCGAGCAGCAGCAACGCCTCGGCGACCCGGGCGATCAGGAAGTCGCCGACCCGCCCGGCCGCGATCGCGATCGACCGCGTGGCCAGCCCGGCCACTTCGACCAGCGTGTACAGCGTGATCAGCCCGATGACCAGCAGCCCAGGGTTGTACCGGCCGGGCGCGAAGACCTGGTAGCCGGCGGCCAGGGCGACGCCCGCCGCGCAGGGAATGATCAGGAGCTTCGCGTACGCCTTGACGGCCGCGGCCGGCCTGATCTCGTGGTAACCGGCCACGAAGCTGCGTTCGGTGCCCAGCAGCATGAACTGGGTGGACAGATAGACCACCTGAAGCATGAGCGCCACCTCGCCGCGATGCGCGGGAGCGAGGGCCCGGACCATCAGGATGTTGGCCACGAAGGCCACGCCACCGGTCAGCAGCTGAGAGGCGAACAGCTGCACGTACGACTCCCGCAGCTGCCCGCCTATCCAGGCAACCGGGCCGGTGCGCCGCTCGGCGACGGCCGTGACTGCCGGGCGCTCCGCCTGGAGCTCACTCATCCTCGCCCAGCTTCTCGGTCGCGTCCTCGTCCTTCTCGGCGGCGCGCGTCCGGCCGTTCTCCGCGGCGCGTGCCTGGCCGTTGTCCGCGGTGCGTGCTTGGCCGTTGTCCGCGGTGCGTGTTTGGCCGTTGTCCGCGGTGCGTGCTTGGCCGTTGTCCGCGGTGCGTGTTTGGCCGTTGTCTGCGGTGTGCGTCCGGCCGTTCATGACGTCGCTGCCGTTGATCGGCTTGATCCGCTGGGTGGTGATGCCGTCCACGGGGGTGAAGGCGATCTTCTGCGTGGTGGCGCCGTCGTCCGTTCCCCGTGGCTGGAAATCGTTCGCCACGGGTTTCCGCTGTTTCACCATGGCCCGGCCGCTGACCGGGTTGGCCGGGGACGGTGGCGCCTCGTCCGGCTGGTCGCGCCGGCCCAGCAGGGTGGTGACCAGGCTGTCGTTGTCGAGCGGGGCGGGCCGCTGCGGCTGGGGCGGGGCCGGCTCGTCGGGCAGACGGCGGGGCAGGGCGTTGAGGACGGCGGCGACCAGCTGGGTGCCGATCCGTCCGAGCAGGTCGATCGAGCGCTGCACGTCGGCCGTACGGGTCCGGTTGGCCCGCACCACCAGCAGCGCGCCGTCGGTCACCTTGCCCAGCACGGCGGCGTCGGCCACCGCGTGCAGCGGCGGCGCGTCGACCAGCACGACGTCGAAGCGGCCGGTCAGCTCGCGGATCGTCGAGGCCAGTGTGGGCGAGGCCAGCACCTGCCCCGGGTCGAGCCGCTTCTCACCGGGTGGCAGCACGGTCAGGCGCCCGTCCAGCGGGTCGCGCAGCACGTCGCTCACCCGCGCCCGCCCGGTCAGCACGTCGGCCAGCCCGGGCCCGTTGTCCATGGCCAGATAGCGGCCCACCCCGGGCGAGCGCAGATTGGCGTCGACCAGCAGCACCCGGGCGCCGGTCTCGGCGATCGCGATGGCCAGCCCGCAGGCGACGGCGGTCGTGCCCTCCTTGGGGTTGGCCGCGGTCAGCATCAGCGCCGTGCCGCGGGAACCGTCCCGGGCCGGTGTCTCGGGCAGCAGGCTGCGCACCCGGCGGAACGCCTCGGCCAGCGCCGAATCGGCCTGACCCGACCGCGCCCAGCGTCCGTTGAGCGAGATGACCCCGACCGTGCCGATGCCGAGGCGCCGCAGGTCGTCCTCCTCGCCGATCGTCTTGCCGGTCGCCTCGCGCACCGCGACTGCGACCGCGCCCACGAGCAGCCCGAGCACGGCCGAGAAGCCCACGTCGCGGACGAGGGTGCCCGGTTCCTGGGTCGTCACCGCCTCCTGGGCGACGGTGATCTGCGGCGGCGGCCCGTCGTCCGTGGCGACCGGCGGATCGAGCTTCTTGGCCAGGGCGACCAGCGCCGACGTGGCGGTGGTGACCATCGTCCGGCTCTTCTCGGCCGAAGCGTCCTTGGCCGTGACCACCAGCAGGTCGGTGCCCGCCTGGACCTCCGCCGACAGGCTCTTCCGCACCTGCTCGGCGGTGGTCGGTGCACCCACCTTGGCCGCCACGTTCTGTGCCACCCGGGGCCCGGTGAGCAGCGCGATGTACGAATTGAGGCGGCTCGCCTTGGCGTCCGGGTCGCCCGCTCCGGTGGTGACGAACAGGATCATCGAGGACCGGTACGCCGGCTCCTGGGTCAGAGCCAAGCCGGTCGCCCCGCACACAGCCAACAGCACCGGCACGACGATCCAGAGCCATCGGCGCCGGCACGCCCGGACGTACTCGCGCAGTTCCACGCTCAACTCCTGCTCTCGGCGGCGGCAACCTGCTCGCTTGTGGCGGCAGTGCTTGTGGTGGCGGCCCGGTTGTTCGTGGCGGCAGCCTGTTCGCTCGTGGCGGCAGCGCTTGTGGCAGCGGTCTGTTCGTTTGTGGCGGCGGCGCTCGTGGCTGCGGATTGTTTGTTTGTGGCGGCGACCTGTTCGTTTGTGGCGGCAGCGCTCGTGGCCGCGGTCCGTTTGTTCGTGGCGGCGACCCGGTCCAGGACCTCGGCGAAGCGGTCGAACAGCAGGTCGCGCGAGAACTGCTCCACGGCGAGCCGGTGGGCCGCGACGCGGGCCTGGGCCAGCCAGGACTCGTCCCGGCAGTGCTTGACGAACTGCTCGGCCGCGTCGTCGGTGTCGGTGGGATCGAGGACGAGCCCGGTGCCGGTCTCGTCGATCAGGTCGGCCTGCCAACCGCCGTAGTTGATGGCGATCGGCCGGCCGGCCGCGAGCGCGTCGAAGAACTTGTTGGCGGAGTTGTCCCACAGCGCGCGAATCGGCCGCACGAAGCTGGTCGACATGGTCGCGGCGCCCAGAATCACCGGCAACTCGGCCTTCGGCACCTTCTCCCACATGCGTACGGTGCCGTCGAGCAACCCCAGCTCGGCCGCCAGCGCCTTCGTCGGCTCCCACTCCTTGCCGTGCCCCACTATGAGCACCCGGATCTCGGGGTCGAGCTCGCGCATCCGCCGGGCCGCCCGGACCAGATACTCGACGCCGTTGACCGCTCCGAGCGCTCCGGTGTAGACGATCAATGGCCGTTCGCGCAACCATTCATGCTTGTTTCTGAACGCTTGGACGTCCTCGGGTGCGACGTCGAACATCGCCAGGTCGGCCGCGTTGGGGATGACCGTCGTCCGGGTCGACGGCCGCCGGGCGACGACACCGGCCGCCATGCCGGGGGAGAGGGCGACAACCTCTTTCGCGTTGCGGTAGGCGAAGTTCGCAAGTGCCCCGGCCACCCCGCGCAGCAGGGGGTTGCGCAGCGCGCCCATCTTGATCGGCACCTCGGGCCACAGATCGCGCACCTCGAACACGAACGGCACCCGGCGCAGCTTCGACGCGAGCACGCCCGGCACGGCGACCGTCAGGGGCGTGCTGGTGGCGAAGACGAGATCGGCCTTCAGCGAGGCCGCCTTGGTCGTGGCGACCACCATGAACTGAGCGAACGCGCGGATTCTGCGCGCGTAGGACATCGAGTTGTTGTACGGAATCGAGAACCAGTGCACGCGTACGCCGTCGTCCTCGGTCTGCCGCCAACCGGCTCCGCCGGGCGCGCCGGTGATGTCGGTCGTGATGACGTCGACCGTGTGCCCCCGCTCGACGAGGCGCCGGGCCTGCTCGTACGAGCGGATGCCCCCGGCCATGCCGGGATTGCAGTAGTACTGGTGGATGTAGACGATGTGCATGCCGGCGCTACCCCTCTGTTCCGGCGGCGACCGCGCGCACGGCAGCCACGACGCGTTCCCGGTCGTGCTCGGTCAGCGCGGACCCGCTCGGCAGGCACAGCCCGCGCTCGAAGAGATCGGCGCAGACGTCGCCGCCGCGCATCACGCAGTCACGGAAGACCGGTTGCAGGTGCATCGGCTTCCAAGTCGGCCGCGCCTCGATCGCGTGGGCGGCGAGCCGCTCGAGCACCCGGTCGCGGCTCGCGCCGAAACGCTCGGCGTCGATCAGCAGGCAGGTGAGCCACCAGTTGGCCGCGCCGTAGCCGGCGATCGGCATGAACGTGACGCCCGGCAGGTCGCCCAGCGCCGCCCGGTAGTAACGGCCGGTCTCGCGGCGAGCGGCGATCATCGACTCGAGCCGCTGGAGCTGCCCCCGGCCGACCGCGGCGAGCAGGTTGCTGAGCCGGTAGTTGTAGCCGACCGCGCGGTGCTCGTAGTGCGGGAACGGCTCGCGGGCCTGGGTCGACAGGTGCCGGGCCCTGCGGGCCACGCCGTCGTCGTCGGTGACGAGCATGCCGCCCCCGCCGGTGGTGATGATCTTGTTGCCGTTGAACGAGAGGACGCCGGCCAGCCCGAACGACCCCGCCGGGCGGCCGCGATAGGTGGCTCCGAGCGCCTCGGCCGCGTCCTCGATGAGAGCGACGCCGTAGCGGTCGCACGCGTCGACCAGCGGCTCGTAGTCGGCGCACTGCCCGTACATGTCGACCGCGATGACCGCGCGGGGCGGGCGGCCCTTGGCGCAGCGGCGCTTGAGCTCCTCGACGACCAGGGCCGGGTCGACGTTCCAGCTCTCGGTGGTGCTGTCGAGAAAGACCGGGCGGGCGCCCAGATACATCACGGCGTTGGCGGTGGCGGCGAAGGTGAACGACGGCACGAGCACGGTGTCGCCCCGGCGCACCCCGGCCGCGACCAGCGCCAGGTGCAGGGCGGCGGTGCCGCTGCTGAGAGCCACCGCGTGCCGCACGCCGACGATCTCGGCCATCTGCGACTCGAACGCGTCGAGGTCGGGGCCGACAGGAGCGACCCAGTTGGAGTCGAACGCCTCGAGCAGCAGCTTGCGCTCGAGCTCGCCGACATCCGGCGGCGACAGCCAGATCTTCGTCTCGGTCAGGTCGGTCATGAACGCCCGTCCTCACTGCTCTTCATTTCAGTCATGGACGCGGGTCCTTACCGCTCTTCGTCTCAGCCATGGAGGCACCGCTCTTCGTCTCACCCGGGAGGGTCGGCCATGGAGGGTCAGTCATGGAGGGTCAGTCATGGACGGGTCGGCCATGGAGGGTCAGTCATGGAGGGTCAGTCGTGGAGGGGCAGCCATGGAGGGTCAGTCATGGAGGGTCAGTCATGGACGCGGGTCCTTACCGCCCAGAGCGGCCAGGCCGGGTGCAGGCCCTGCCGGTTGATGGCCAGCGGGTTGTCCCCGGCCCGCATCGCCGGGCGCAGGGTGCTGGCGAAGCTGCGGTACCCGGCGGCGCGGGCGATCGCGACGTCGCGATCGCCGTAGTCGACGGCGGGATGGCCGTACGGGGCCGCGAAATCCCGCACGTCGCGGCCGAGCTCCGCCTCGATCGTGTTCTTGGAGTCGACCAGCTCGCGCAACGCCTCGTCGTCGTTCTGGTCGGCCAGCCGCTGGTGGGTCACCGTGTGCGAGCCGAAGTCGAAGCCGGCTGCGGCCATCGCGCGGCAGTCGTCCCAGCTGAGGTTGCCCGGCCGGCCGATCAGATCGGTGGTGACGAAGAACATCGCCGGCACGCCCAGCTCGCGCAGCATCGGCACGACCACGTCCCGCCAGCTGGCGTGCCCGTCGTCGAACGAGAGGCAGAAGACCGGCCCGGCCAGCGGCTGCCGCCCGGCCAGGATGCCGAGCGCCTCGTCCCACGACACCAACCGGCCGTGCCGGCGGAACGTCAGCAGGTGGCGGCGCAGGTCGGCGGCGTACTCGGGAAGGACGTCGTGATAGAAGGGGAAGAACAGCCCTGGAGCGCGCGGCAGCCGGCGGAAAGTGCCTGCCGGCGCCAGGATCCGGCCCTGGATTCGGGGCCGGGCGCGGAGCCGGTTGCGCAGCTCCAGCTCGTTCAGGCGCTTCCTGATCAGAGTCGGGGACTGCATGGGCACCCTCCGTGTCGCTGTCCTGCAACGACCCTGACAAAAGCGGGGCGGGTGGCATCAGTAGCAATTGTCATCACGTACGTGAGAGTTCTTCACATCAATTTCGGGGCCCTTGCGAAATGCGTTCCGGGCGGCGCATCATCGCCTTTCCGGCGTCCGTCCGCCGCGGCTGCTGTTCCGCGGCCCGATCGGTTCCGCTGCCCCGACAGGTGAGGGATGACCCATGCTGCGACTGCACCGGGTGGAGCCGTCGGCCGAGATCTGGGCCGAGCGCGCCACCTACGACGACCGCCTGATCTTCCACACCGAGCCGTGGCTGCGCTTCGTGGCGGAAGCCCAGCGGGCCGAACCCGTCCTGGCTCGCGTGACCGACGGCGACCGCACCGTCGGCCACTTCACCGGCCTGCTGACAAAGCGCTTCGGCCTGCGGATACTCGGCAGTCCCATGGCCGGCTGGACCACCTCGTACGTCGGCTTCACGCTCAGCCCCGAGGCGTCGCGCCGGGCCGCGCTCGAGGCCCTGATGCCGTTCGCCTTCCAGGAATTGGGCTGCGCCCATCTCGAGATCCGCGACCGCGGCCTGACCCCGGCCGAGCTGGGCGGCCTGGGCCTGCGGTGGTCCGACGCCCCGACCGCGGTGATCGACCTGCGCCCCGGCGAGGACGCCCTCTTCGGCGCGATGGCGAGCGCCTGCCGTCGCAATATCCGTAAGGCGGCGAAGAGCGCGGTGACCATCGAGGAGGTTGTCGACGATCCGACATTCGCCGACGATTTCTACGACCAGTTACGCGACGTTTTCGCCAAACAGAACCTGGTCCCCACGTATTCGATCGAGCGGGTGCGTTCGCTCATCCGTCACATCGGCCCGTCCGGCCAGTTGCTGCTGCTCCGGGCGCGCGACGGCGAGGGTAGGTGCATCGCCACCGCGGTCCTGCCGTGGTATCACCGGACGATGTATTTCTGGGGCGGAGCCAGCTATCGGGAGCACCAGCACCTCCGTCCTAACGAGACGCTCATCTGGCACGCGATGCGCTGGGCCAAGGCCCGCGGCGTGACCGAGTTCGACTTCGTGGGCGGCAACTCCTACAAGGCCAAGTACGGCACCGTCGAGGTCCCCGTCCCGTGGGCCCGGCGCTCCCGCTCGCCGCTGGTCGCCAACCTGCGCGACGCCGCGCAGCAGGGCTTCGCCATGAAGCAGCGAGCCGTGGCCCGCCTGACCGGAGCAAGAGGCTGATCGGCGTTGCTCCCCGTCGGAACCGTCAGTACCTGAAAGAACTTGCAGCCGGGCCGTCAGGCGGCCGAGGTGTCGACCGGCCGATCCTGCCGCTTCGGGGCTTTCGCGGTCGAGTCGCGCACGACCAGCTCGGGCCGGAACAGGTATTCCGAGTGTGGGGCGCCGTGGCCGTTGATCTCGTCCATCAGTGAGCGGACCGACGCCACGGCCATCGACGTGACGGGCTGGCGCAGCGTGGTCAGCGGCGGATCGGTGAAGGCGATCAGCGGCGAGTCGTCGAAACCGATGACCGAGACGTCGCCCGGCACGGACAGGCCGCGACGGCGGGCCGCCCGGATCGCGCCCAGCGCCATCAGGTCGGAACCGCACACCAGTCCGGTCACCCCCATCGCGAGCAGGCGGTCCGCGGCCACCTCGCCGCCCTCGACACCGAACAGCGTCAGCGACACGTAGTCGTCCAGGGCGGAGTCGGCGGTGCCGAGCTCGCGCTTCATGGCCTGGCGGTAGCCGGCCAGCTTGCGCTGGACGGCGATGAAACGGTTGGGGCCGGAGATCAGGCCGATGCGCCGGTGGCCCAGCGCGACCAGGTGGGTGACGGCCAGGTCGCCGGCCAGGCGCTCGTCGCACGAGACGAACGGCGCCTCGATGCCCTCGGCGTAGCCGTTCATCAGCACGATCGGCAGCGGGCGGTCGAGAAGTCGCTGATAGCGGGCGTGGTCGGCGGTCGTGTCGGCGGACAGGCCGGCCACGAAGATGATGCCGGAGACCTGGCGGTCGAGCAGCATCTCGACGTACTCGTCCTCGGTGACGCCGCCCGGGGACTGGGTGCACAGCACCGGCGTGTAGCCCTGCTGGGCCAGGGTCGACTCGATCACCTGGGCGAAGGCCGGGAAGATCGGGTTCTCCAGTTCGGGGACGACCAGGCCGACCAGGCCGGCACTGCGTTTGCGCAGCCGTTCCGGGCGTTCGTAGCCCAGCACGTCGAGCGCGGTGAGCACCGCCTGGCGGGTCTCCTGCGAGACGCCCGGGCGGTCGTTGATGACGCGCGAGACCGTCGCCTCACTGACCTGGGCCTGGCGGGCGATGTCGGCCATCCGTGCACGCATGCCGCCAACTCTAGTGGTGCGGCGTTTCCGGGGAGATCCTGCAAGCTCTTCCATTGACTGCAAGGACTTGCTAACGTCCCGGCAACAACAACGACACAGGCCGATGCCTGGTCGAGGTGTTCCACGCTGCGCTTCTCCAGTGCGGCAATGAAATCGCGATCACTCTCCCCTCGCAAGTCCACCGCACGTGGCTTGCAGTTGATGAAACAACACGACAGGAGACTTCCCATGCGCATCCGTGCCGCGGGGGCAGCCGCCGCCCTCACCTGCGCCCTGGCCCTGACCGGCTGTGGCGGGGGCGACGCCAGCCCGACCGCCGGAGCCTCGGCGGAGACCCAAAAAGGCGAGCTGCTGATCTGGGCCGATGACAAGCGCGCCGCCGCCCTGCAGCCGTTCGCCGAGAAGTTCGGCGCCGAGAACGGCGTCACCGTCAAGGTGCAGGCCATCTCCAAGGATCAGCAGACCACCTTCGTCACCGCCTCCCAGCAGGGCAGCGGTCCCGACGTGACCGTCGGCGCCCACGACTGGATCGGCAACCTCGTGCAGAACGGCGCGATCGACCCGGTGCAGCTGTCCGCCGACCAGACCGCGGGCCTCAACCCCAACGCGCTCAAGGCGGTCACCTTCAACGGGCAGACGTACGGGGTGCCGTACGCCATGGAGAATCTGGCCCTCATCCGCAACACCGACCTGGCTCCCAAGGCGCCGGCGACCATCGAGGAGCTGGTGGCCGAGGCCAAGAAGGCGAAGACTCCCGAGAAGCTCTGCCTGCAGGTGGGCCAGAAGGGCGACGCCTACCACCTCTACCCGCTCTACTCGAGCGCCGGCGGCTACCTGTTCGGCACGTCCGCCGACGGCGGCTACGACCCGAAGGACCTCGGCGTCGGCAAGCCCGAATCCGTCAAGGCGTTCCAGAAGATCGCGACGCTGGGCGAGAAGGGCGACGGCGCGCTCAAGCGCTCGATCACTCCCGAGAACTCGATCGCCACGTTCACCTCGAAGAAGTGCGCGTTCCTGGTTTCCGGCCCCTGGGCGATCGCCGACGTCAAGAAGGCCGGGATCAAGTACGACATCAGCCCGGTACCCGGCTTCCAAGGTGGACAGCCCGCCCGTCCGTTCCTCGGCGTGCAGACGTTCTATGTCGCCACCAAGGGTAAGAACAAGGCCCTGGCTCAGGAGTTCGTCACCAACTATGTGACCACGCCCGACCTTGCCGTCGCGCTCTATGCGGCCGAGCCCCGCCCGCCGGCCCTGACCGCCGCCTTCGACCAGGTGAAGGGCAAGGACGCCGACCTCGAGAAGTTCGTGACGGCGGGCAAGGACGGACTGCCGTTGCCGGCTGTGCCCGAGATGGCGGCGATCTGGGATCCGTTCGGCAAGGCCGAGGCCGCGGTGGTCGGTGGGGCCGATCCCACGAGCACGATCACGGCCGCCGGTAAAGCGATCTCGGCCGCCATCAAGTAGCCAGCCGATGTCGATCATGCTTGACGGGCCTGCCACGACGCAGGCCCGTCCCGCCCCCGAGGACGACCGTCCGGGGCGCACAACCGGCCCATTGATCAAGATCGTGCTGCTCGGGTTGACCGTGGCCATCGCGATCTGGGCCGCCTTCCCCCTGGCCGAGAGCCGGGCGTGGACGGGCCTGGCCGTGCTGACCGCCACCACTGCCGGCCTGCTCTACCTGTATCTGACCCCGCGCCACATCCCGCTGAAATACCTGGCCCCGGGCACGATCCTGCTCCTCCTGTTCCAGGTGTTCCCGGTGCTCTACACGGCGAGCACGGCCTTCACCAACTTCGGTGACGGCCATCGGGGCAGCAAGGACGAGGCCGTCGTGGCCATCCAGACCGCTTCGGTCACCCAGGTGCCGGGTTCCCGGCAGTACGCCCTGACGGTCGCGACGACCGGCGACCCGGCCACCGGGCCTCTGGTCTTCCTGATCACCGACCCGGCCACCCGCCAGGTCTCGGCCGGCGACGCCGACGGTCTGAAAGCTGTTCCCGGCGGCGACGTCACCGTGGGCAGCACCGGCCGGATCACTGCCGCGAGCGGCTACACGGTGCTCACCGCGGGCCAGGCCGGCTTGCGCAGCGCCGACATCACCGCGCTGGCCGTCCCCACGCCGGGCGGCGCGATCCGCTCGTCGGGCCTGTCCCGGGCGTACGAGGGAAGGGCCGGCCGAGCCTACGACGAGGGCTGCGACTGCATCCGGGACACCACGACCGGCCGGACCTGGACAGCGGACGAAAGCGTCGGCGCCTTCGTGGACGCCGGCGGTGAACGCCTGGCCCAGGGCTGGAAGGTGACGATCGGCTTCAGCAACTTCACGAGGGTGCTCACCGACCCGGCCATCGCGGGGCCCTTCCTTCGTACGCTGGTGTGGAACTTCGGTTTTGCCATCGCCTCCACCGGCGGCACCTTCGTGCTGGGGCTGCTGCTCGCGATGGCGTTGCACTCGCCGCACGTGCGGGGCCGCACCGCCTACCGGGTGCTGCTGGTGTTGCCGTACGCCATGCCGTCGTTCGCCATGCTGCTGGTCTGGCGGGACATGTTCAACACCGACTTCGGCCTGATCAACAACCTGTTCGGCACGGACGTCGACTGGTTCGGGGGCAGCGCCTCGGCCCGGCTGGCGGTGATCCTCGTGCAGCTCTGGCTCGGATATCCGTACATGTTCCTGGTCGCCACCGGCGCCCTCCAGGCCATTCCGCGCGAGCTCGCCGAGGCGTCGCGGATCGACGGCGCGAGCGCGTGGGGCGGCTTCCGCCGGATCACCCTGCCGCTGCTGATGGTCGCGCTGACCCCGCTACTGATCTCGTCGTTCGCGTTCAACTTCAACAACTTCAACGCGATCTACCTGACCACCGAGGGTGCGCCCTTCCCGGCCGACAACCCGGCCAACGGCGCCACCGACCTGCTGATCACCTACACCTACCGGATCGCCTTCGGCGGCGGGGGAGCGCAGTACGGCTACGCGGCCGCCATCTCCATCTTCATCTTCCTGATCGTGGCGGTCGTGTCCGCGATCAGTTTCCGGCGCACCCGTCACCTCGAGGAGGTCCACTCATGACGCGTTGGATCCAGCAGGCCGGGTGGCGACATCTGGTCGGGGTGCTCGTGCTGGCGTTCGCGATGGTGCCGATCGTCTTCGTCGTCTCCGCCGCCTTCAACCCGCTCGGCACGCTGTCGTCGAGCGAGCTGGTGCCGACCGGCGCGTCGCTCGCCAACTTCACCAGCCTGTTCTCCGGCACCGGGTTCGGCCGCTGGTTCCTCAACTCGATCGTCATCGCGTCGGTGTCGTCGATCGCCTCGGTCTTCATCTCGGCCCTGGCCGCGTACGCCTTCAGCCGCCGCCGCTTCCGGGGCCGGCGCGTGGGCCTGCTGTCGGTGCTGCTGATCCAGATGTTCCCGCAGTTCCTGGCGATCGTCGCCATCTTCCTGATTTTCTCGACGGTGACCGACCTGTGGCCGGCCATCGGCTTCAACACGTCGTCGGGCCTGATCCTGCTCTATCTGGGCGGCGCCCTGGGCGTGAACACGTGGCTGATGAAGGGCTTCTTCGACACGCTGCCCCGGGAGCTGGACGAGTCGGCCACAATGGACGGCGCGTCGCACGCGCAGGTGTTCTTCCGCATCCTGCTGCCGCTGGTGGCGCCGATCCTCGCGGTCACCGCGCTGCTGGCGTTCATCGGCACCATCAACGAGTTCCTCATCGCCAACGTGTTCCTGACCGACGCCGGCGCCAAGACGCTGCCGGTGGGCCTGTACGGGCTGGTGGCCGGCGAGCGCAACGCCAACTTCGGCATGTTCTGCGCCGGCACGCTGCTCACCGCTATCCCCACCGTGCTGGTCTTCCAGCTGTTGCAGCGCTACATCACCGACGGGCTGACGGCCGGGGCGGTGAAGGGATGATCCGGCGCCCGCACCACGACGGCAGCGAGCTCTACGTCAGCGATCCCGCCCCGGATCTCGGTGACACGGTGAGCGTCTTCGTCCGGGTGCCGCGGGGCACGGGTGTGTCGCGCGTGCACATGCGCTCGGTGCGCGACGGCGAGCCGGTCTTCACGTCGCTCCGGGTGGACCGCCGCGAGGGCGGCGACACGTGGTGGCGGGGTGAGCTCGAGGCGCACAACCCGGTCACCCGCTATCGCTTCCTGCTCGGCACCACGAGCGGGGTGCGCTGGCTGACGGCGTTCGGGCTCACCGCGTACGACGTGCCCGACAGCACCGACTTCCAGCTGGTGGCCTACCCGGCTGCCCCGGCCTGGGCCCGCGACGCCGTGGTCTATCAGATCTTTCCCGACCGGTACGCCCGGTCGCCCGGCGCCGACGAGCGGGAGACACCGGACTGGGCCGTCCGGGCGGCGTCCTGGGACGAGCCGGTGGCTCCCGGCCCGGATGCCACCCGTGTTGTCTACGGCGGCGACCTGGACGGCGTCGCGCGCCGGCTCGACCACGTGACCGCGCTCGGCGCCGACACCGTCTATCTGACCCCGTTCTTCCCGGCACGCTCCAACCACCGCTACGACGCGGCCGGCTTCGACCGGGTCGACCCGCTGCTCGGCGGCGACCGCGCCCTCGAACGGCTCGCGTCGGCGGCCCGCGACCGCGGCCTGCGGCTGATCGGCGACCTCACCACCAACCACACCGGCGACGCGCATCCGTGGTTCGCCGACCGGCCCGACTTCTACTACTCCAAGCCGGACGGCGGTCATGTCGCCTGGCTCGACGTGCCCTCCCTGCCCAAGCTGAACTGGTCGAGTCACGAGCTGCGGCGGGAGTTCCGGTCCATCGTCCAGCGGTGGCTGGCCGAGCCGTACGGGTTGTCGGGCT
Source organism: Paractinoplanes hotanensis (assembly GCF_023717965.1). Classification (NCBI taxonomy): domain Bacteria; kingdom Bacillati; phylum Actinomycetota; class Actinomycetes; order Micromonosporales; family Micromonosporaceae; genus Paractinoplanes; species Paractinoplanes hotanensis. The sequence continues at coordinate 75,320 of NZ_JAMQOL010000020.1, forward strand.
GGCGGATCGACGTGGCCAACATGACGGCCCGGTTCGGCGCCGGCGACTGGAACCACGAGGTGGCCGCGTGGCTGTGCCGGGCCGTGCGGGAGGCCCGGCCGGACGGGTTGCTGATCGCCGAGCACGGCCACGACGCGACCGGCGACCTCGACCGGGACGGCTGGCACGGGACGATGAACTACGCCGGCTTCACCCGCCCGGTGTGGTGCTGGCTGCGCGCCGGCACGGTGCCGTTCGACGGCTTCCTGGGCCGCCCCGAGGAGCTGCCGCTGCTGGGCGCCGAGGCTCTGATGGCAACCATGTCGGCGTTCGCGTCGCAGATGTCGTGGCGCTCGTGGCAGGCGTCGTGGCAGCTGCTCGGCTCGCACGACACGGCCCGGATCCGTACGGTCGTCGGCGACGCGGAGCGGCAGCACGTCGCCGCCGGGTTGTTGTTCACGCTGCCGGGCACGCCGATGGTCTTCGCCGGCGACGAGCTCGGGCTCACCGGCGGCGGCAACGAGTCGGCCCGCGCGCCGATGCCGTGGAACCGCCCCGACACCTGGGACACCACCACGCTGGGCCGGTACCGCGACCTGATCGCGCTCCGCAGGAGTTCGCCCGCTCTGCGGAAGGGCGGCTTGCGCTGGATGTACGCCGACGGCGACGCCCTCGTCTTCCTGCGCGAGAGCGCCGAGCAGACCGTCCTCGTCCTGGCCGCTCGGGCGTCTGCCGGACAGATCCGGCTCGGTGGATTCGCGGAAGGCGCGATCCTCGAGAGCCTTCACGGCAGCGCGCCGCCGCTGCACGTTGAATCCGATGGTTCCATCGTCATCGATGGATGCGGCCCGACCGTGCAGGTCTGGGCTCTCCAATAGAGGGGGACACTGTGGTCTCGAGAAGTCGGCGGCTCTTGGCCGCTGCCGTAACACTGGCTCTGCCGTTTCTGATATCGATACCCGCGCCCGCGCAGGCCGCTCCGAGCGTTCCCGCCGCACCGAGCGACGCCGTTCTCGCGCAGTGGGGGAGTGACGAGCCGGCCGGCAACGAGCAGTTCTACTTCGTGCTGCCCGACCGCTTCGCCAACGGCGACAAGGCCAACGACAAGGGCGGCCTCAGCGGCGACCGGCTGAGCACCGGCCTCGACCCCGCCGACAAGGGCTTCTATCACGGCGGTGACCTGGCCGGCGTGATCAACAAGCTGGACTACATCCAAGGGCTGGGCACCACCGCGATCTGGCTGGCCCCGGTCTTCAAGAACCGGCCCGTCCAGGGCAGCGGCGACGACATCTCGGCCGGCTACCACGGCTACTGGATCACCGACTTCACCCAGGTCGACCCGCACTTCGGCACGAACGACGAACTGCGCCGCCTGGTCCGGCTCGCCCACCAGCGCGGCCTCAAGGTGTACCTCGACATCATCGCCAACCACACCGCCGACGTCATCCGATACGCCGAGAACGCCTACGACTACATCGACAAGGCGACAAGCCCGTACGAGGACGCGCAGGGCCGCCCCTTCGACGACCGCCGCGGTGACTTCCCCAAGGTGTCGACGGCCTCGTTCCCGTACACCCCGGTCTTCCCGACCGCGGCTGACAAGACCGTGAAGAAGCCCGCGTGGCTGAACGACCCGACGATGTACCACAACCGGGGCAACTCCACGTTCGCCGGCGAGAACAGCGAGTACGGCGACTTCTTCGGCCTCGACGACCTGTGGACCGAGCGCCCGGAGGTCGTCCGCGGGCTCACCGACATCTACGCGTACTGGATCGCCGAGACCGGCATCGACGGCTACCGTCTCGACACCGTCAAGCACGTCGACCTCGACTTCTGGCCGCAGTTCAGCGCCGGCATCGAGAAGGCGGCGAAGCGCGCGGGCAAGCCGGACTTCTTCATGTTCGGCGAGGTCTACAGCGCCGATCAGGAGGTCCAGAGCACATACGTACGCCGGGGCGGCCTGCCTGCCACGCTCGACTTCTCGTTCCAGGAGGCGGCCAAGGGCTTCGTGGCCGGCAACGGCTCGGCGCGGGCGCTGGCCGATCTGTACGCCAAGGACGACCTCTACACCGCCCGCGACACGAACGCCGGCCGCCTGCCCACCTTCCTGGGCAACCACGACATGGGCCGGATCGGCTCGTTCCTCGCCCCCGGCGCCGACGCACTCCGCCGCGATCAACTCGCCCACGAGCTGATGTTCCTCACCCGCGGGCAGCCGGTCGTCTACTCCGGCGACGAGCAGGGCTTCACCGGGCCGGGCGGCGACAAGGACGCCCGCCAGGACCTGTTCGCCTCGAAGACCGCCGACTACCTCGACGACGACCTGATCGGCACCGACCGCACCCACGCGGTCGACAACTACAACACCGCACACCCGATCTACCGGACGATCGCCTCGCTCGGCGCTCTGCGGAAGACGCACCCGGCGCTGCGCGGCGGCACCCAGGTCACCCGGCACGCGGCCGACGGGCCCGGAGTCTTCGCGGCCTCCCGCATCGATTCCGCTCAGCGCGTCGAATACGTGGTGGCGGCGAACAGCGCGACCACTGCGCAAACCGTCACCATCGACACCTGGTCGCCGGGCGCCACCTTCACCGGCATCTACGGCACGACCGCCTCGATGAAGGCGGACGGCAAGCTGACCTTCACGGTGCCGCCGCTGTCGGCCGTCGCGTTCAAGGCGGACAAGGCCATCCCGCGTGATGCGGCCGCGCCGACCGTCACGTTCACGTCGCCCGACGCGGACAGCGTGGCCACCCGCACGAAACTGGTCGCCGACACCACCGGCGATCCGCTGTCCACGGTCACCTTCGCGGCGCAGATCGGCGACGGGCCGTGGCGGCTGGTCGGCACGGGCCGGTCGGCCTACCACGACCTCACCGGCCTGGCCGGCGGCACGACCGTGCGCTACAAGGCGGTGGTGAAGGACAGCAAGGGTCGCCTCGCGTCCACGACCACCACGATCAAGGTGGGCACACCGGTCACCACCACCAGCCCGGACTACGCCGTGGTGCACTACCAGCGGCCGGCCGGTGGCTACGACGACCACGGGCTCTACGTCTTCGGCGACGTCGACCCGTCGATGACGACGACGTGGCCGGCCGGGCAGCCATTCACCGGTGAGGACGCGTACGGCCGGTTCGCGTACGTGAAACTCAAGCCCGGCGCCAAGAACGTGGGCTTCGTCGTGGTCGGCAAGGACGGGGTCAAGGACGTCGACGCCGACCGCTTCTTCGACCCGTCGCGGAACGGCGAGATCTGGCTCAGGCAGGGCGAAGCCACGATCACGACGACACCGCCCGCGGTGACGCAGGATCCGAACAAGGTGGTCATCCACTACCGTCGGGCCGACGATGACTACGCCGGTTGGGGGCTGCACGTCTGGGACGGCGCGGCCACCCCGACCGACTGGGCCTCGCCGCTCCCGCCCGTCCGCACCGACACGTTCGGCGCCGTCTTCGAGGTGCCGCTCGCAGCCGGGGCGACCGCGCTGAACTACATCCTCCACAAGGGAGACACGAAGGACCTGCCGGACGACCAGCGGCTCACGTTCGCCGAGGGCGGGCGCGAGATCTGGCTGCTGGCCGGGACCTCACCCCGCCTGGCGCCGGTCGTCAGCAGAACCGGATCGGACGGCGTCGTCGACCTCACGAAGTCGTCGGCCGTGTGGCTCGACCGGGGCACGATCGCGTTGCCACCGGGCGCTTCCACCGACGGCAGGCGCTACGAATTGGCGTACGCCCCCGGCGGCATCGGTGTCACCGGCGGCGAGCTGACCGGCGCGTACCGGACGGTGCCGCTGACCGTCCGGCCGGAGGGACTCACCGGGCCGCAGCGCGATCGCTTCCCGCATCTCTGGCAGTACAACGCTTTCCGGCTGCCGCCCGGCGTCGACACCAGGCAGATCCTGCGCGGGCAGATCGTCATGACCGAACGGGACGCGACCGGGAAGCTCCTCGCCGCGACCGGTGTGCAGACCGCCGGAGTGATCGACGACGTGTACGCCGCGGCGGCGGCCGGCGCCCGGCTGGGACCGGTCGGCACCACGCTCTCGGTGTGGGCGCCCACCGCTCAGAAGGTGGAGCTGCAGCTTTCCTCCGGGCCGGCCGTGACGATGAGCCGTGACGACCGCACCGGCATCTGGTCCGTCCGCGGCCCCGCGTCGTGGAAGGGCAAGTACTACCAATACCGCGTCACGGCATGGCAGCCGGCGGTGAACCGCATCGTCACGGCCGCGGTCACCGACCCGTACAGCCTGGGTCTCTCGACCGATTCGAAGCAGAGCCGGATCGTCGACCTGGCCGACCCGGCGCTCGCGCCCTCCGGCTGGACGGGACTGCGGAAGCCGCCCGCGGTGCCCGCGGCCAAAATCCAGATCTCCGAGCTGTCGGTGCGGGACTTCTCGATCGCCGACCCCACGGTCCCGGCCGCGCAGCGCGGCACGTACTCCGCGTTCACCGGGAACGGCGCCGGCATGAAGCACCTGAAGGCGCTGGCCGGCGCGGGCACCACCCATCTGCACCTGCTGCCGGTGTTCGATTTCGCGACGATCCCCGAGCGGCGCGCCGATCAGAAGCAGCCGCCGTGCGATCTGGCCGCCCTGCCGCCGGACAGCGAGGAACAGCAGAAATGCGTGGCCGCGGTGGCCGCCACCGACGGCTACAACTGGGGCTACGACCCGCTGCACTACACGGTTCCCGAGGGTGGCTACGCGGCCGACCCCGACGCGCGGACGAAGGAGTTCCGGCAGATGGTCGCCGGGGTCAACCGGGCCGGTCTGCGCGTGGTGATGGACGTCGTCTACAACCACACGTCGGCCGCCGGGGCCGACCCGAACTCGGTGCTCGACCAGATCGTGCCCGGCTACTACCAGCGGCTGCTCGCCGACGGCACGGTCGCCAACTCGACGTGTTGCGCCAACACGGCGACCGAGAACGCGATGATGGGCAAGCTGGTCGTCGACTCGATCGTCACCTGGGCCAAGGCCTACAAGGTGGACGGCTTCCGCTTCGACCTGATGGGTCACCACCCCAAGGCCAACATCCTGGCCGTACGGGCGGCGCTCGACCGGCTCACCCTCGAGCGCGACGGAGTCGACGGCAGGAGCATCAACCTGTACGGCGAGGGGTGGGACTTCGGCGAGGTGGCCGGGGACGCCCGCTTCGAACAGGCCACGCAGGCCAACATGGCCGGGACCGGGATCGCCACCTTCAACGACCGGCTGCGCGACGCCGTGCGGGGTGGTGGGCCGTTCGACGAGAACCCGAGGGTGCAGGGCTTCGCGACCGGACTGCTCAGCGCGCCCAACGGGGACGCGGTGAACGGCGACGCGGCGGCGCAGAGGGCGCGGCTGCTGCACTACCAGGACCTGATCAAGGTCGGGCTGAGCGGCAACCTCGCGTCGTACCGGTTCGTGGCGTCCTCCGGCACGACGGTGACCGGTGCGCAGATCGACTACAACGGCTCACCGGCCGGCTACACCGCGGCGCCGGGCGAGGCGATCACCTATGTCGACGCCCATGACAACGAGATTCTGTACGACGCCATGGCGTTCAAGCTGCCCGCGTCGTTGCCGGCGCTCGATCGGGCGCGGGCGCAGTCGGTCGCTCTGGCCACGACCGCCCTCGGACAGGGCGCCGGATTCGTCGCCACCGGCTCCGAGCGGCTGCGATCGAAGTCGTTGGATCGCAACTCGTACAACTCGGGGGACTGGTTCAACGAGATCACGTGGGACTGCTCGAAGGGGAACGGCTTTGGTCGCGGACTGCCACCCGCCGCCGACAACGCGGACAAGTGGGTCTTCGCGCGGCCGCTGCTGGCCGACCCCGCGCTCGTGCCCTCGTGCGCGGCGATCGCGTTGTCCGACGCCCGCTACCGGGAACTGCTGAAGATCCGGGGCTCGTCGCCGGTCTTCGGCCTGCCGACCGCCGCCGAGGTGCAGAAGAGGATGTCGTTCCCGCTCTCCGGAACGGCCGAGACCCCGGGGGTCGTCACGATGACCCTGGACGGACGGGGAATCGACCGGACCTGGAAGTCGGTGACGGTGGTCTTCAACGGCACCTCGGCGGCCACCACCCAGACCGTCCCGGCGCTGGCCGGCAAGGCGGTCACCCTGCACCCGGTGCAGCGGAACTCCGCCGACCCGGTGGTGCGCACGGCCTCGTACGCGAAGGGGACCGGCGCCTTCACCGTGCCCGCCCGCACCACCGCGGTGTTCGTCGAGAGATGAGGAAAGCGGTTTTGTGCCGGGGGGGGGGGTGCCCCCCCCCCCGGCGGGGGGGGGGCCGGCGCCCCCCCCCCCCCCCCCCCCCCCCCCCCCCCCCCCCCCCGGGGGTAACGCTGGGGGTATGGAACAGCTGCAGTGGCTCGCCGTGGTGAGGCACGGCCAGAGCACCGGAAACGTCACCGCCCAGGACGCCGAGACGGCAGGGATCGAGGAGATCGACATCCCGGAGCGGGATGCCGACGTGCCGCTCTCGGACCTCGGGCGCGAACAGGCCAAAGCGGTCGGCGCCGTCCTGGCCGAGGCCTCACCTCAGGTCGCCGTCGTGTCGCCCTACCTGCGTGCCCGGCAGACCGCCGAGCTCGCGCTGGCCGGCCTGGACGTGCCGATGGTCGTCGACGAGCGACTCCGCGACCGCGAGCTCGGCGTCCTCGACCTGCTGACCGCCTACGGCGTGCAGCGGCGGTTGCCCGGCGAGGCTGCCCGGCGCGCCCGGCACGGCAAGTTCTACTACCGCCCGCCGGGCGGCGAGTCGTGGGCCGACGTGCTGCTGCGGCTGCGGGCGCTGCTGCGCGAGCTGCGCGAGGACCACCCCGGTGGCCGGGTGGTGCTGGTGGCGCACGAGGCGGTCGTGTTCCTCGTCCGCTATCTCGCCGAGGGACTGAGCGAGGCCGAGCTGATGGAGATCGCCCACGGGACGACGGTGGCGAACTGTTCGATCAGCAGCTGGCGGCGCGAGGACGGCGAGCTGCGGCCCGAGCGGTTCAACTCCGTCGACCATCTGCACGCCGAGGGCACGGCGCCGACCAGGCAGGAGGATGTCGATGACGAGCCGGTCCGATGAACGGGTCCTCACCCTGCGGGCGTTGCGCGACTGGCCGCTGCCCGACCCCGAGGGCAGTAAGGAGGCCCGGGGCACGGTGCTTGTCGTGGGCGGCTCCAAGTTCACGCCGGGCGCGGTGTTGCTGGCCGGTGAGGCCGCGTTGCGCGCCGGCGCGGGCCGGCTGCAGCTCGCAGTGGCCGAGGAGACGGCGGTGCAGCTGAGCATCGCGGTGCCGGAGGCCAAGGTGGTCGGCCTGGCCGAGGCCGACAAGCTGCTGGAGCTGGCCGGGCAGGCGGACGTGATCGCGCTCGGCCCCGGCCTCGACGACATTGAGGAGACCACCGAGCTCATGCGCGACGTGCTCGGCGCGGCCCGGCCCGAGACGGGTGTGGTGCTCGACGCGTACGCCCTGGGCGCCCTGAGCAAGCAGCCGAGCCTGCTGCGGCTGCCCCGGGCGGTGCTCACGCCGAACGTGGTCGAGGCGGAACATCTGCTGGGCCGTGACCCGGGCGCTGACCTGGCCGCGGCGGCGGCCGAGCTGGCCGGCAAGTACGGCGCGGTGGTGTCGCTGTACGGCCACATCGCCACGCCCGACGGCCAGGCCTGGGTCGAGGAGAGCGGCGACGCCGGACTCGGCACCTCGGGCAGCGGCGACGCCCGGGCCGGGATCGTCGCCGGCCTGCTGGCTCGCGGGGCCGACCCGGCCCAGGCCGCCTGCTGGGGCGCCTATGTGCACGCGGTGAGCGGCCAGCGCCTGACGCCCCGGCACGGCCGCACCGGCTTCCTGGCCCGCGAGCTGGTGAGCGAGGTGGCGCGCACGATCGCCACGGTCTGACCTCGCGGGGACGCCCATCGGACCTCGGGCGATTGCGAGGGGCTCATGGGGGTACGCGGAGTCACATCCCCTACACGGAAAGGAAACGATCCGCATGACCACCGCACGCGAGATCATGACACCGGACGCGACCTGCGTAGGTGAGAAGGAGACGCTGGCCGACGCCGCGCGCAAGATGTCCGAGCTGGGGGTCGGCTCGCTGCCCATCTGCGGCGAGGACAACCGGCTCAAGGGCATGCTGACCGACCGCGACATCGTCGTGAAGGCCCTCGCCCAGGGCCGCGATCCGTCGTCGTGCACCGCCGGCGAGTTCGCTCAGGGCAAGCCGGTCACGATCGGCGCCGACGACGACACCACCGAGATCCTGCGCACGATGTCCGAGCACAAGGTGCGCCGTCTGCCCGTGATCGACGGCCACCAGCTGGTCGGCATCGTGGCGGTCGCCGACGTGGCCCGCGCCCTGCCCGACCGCCCGGTCGGCGACCTGATCGACGCGATCAGCGAGTGACGCCCGCCCGCTGACCCTTTTCGAAGAACGGCGTCGTCCCTTCTGGGGCGGCGCCGTTCGCTGCGTCACAATTGGGCTCGGAGATCGCGGGAGTGGATCGGGAGGCGTAGTGTACGAAACAGTTTCGTTTCGCAGAGCAAGTACGACGGGGGGCCACCATGGCTGAGCAGGCGCGATCCGCCTCGCCGGCCGCGCGTGGCCGGCGGCTCGACAGCGACCGTGAGCAGGCGATCCTGCGCGCGGCCTACGAGTTGCTCAGCGAGACGGGCTACCAGGGACTCCGGGTGGACGCGGTGGCCGCCCGGGCGCAGGCGAGCAAGGCGACCCTCTATCGGCACTGGCCCACCAAGGCCGAGCTGGTCACCGACGCCGTCCGCGCGTGCAAGGCCACCGACGCGCCCCCGCCGGACACGGGGACGCTCCGCGGCGACCTGCGCGCCTGGTTCTGTGACATGGCCACGATGATCGGCAGCGATGAAGGTCCGCTCCTCGCCGGCCTGTTCATGGCGCTGCACACCGACCCCGAGCTCGCGGCGCAGCTGCGCCAGATGCGCGAGTCCAAGATCCCGCTCGCGGAGGCCATCTGCGCGCGGGCCGAGGCTCGCGGTGAGCTCCGCCCCGGCTACGACGCCGGGCTGATCGACGAGATCGTCCCGGCCCTGGTCTTCATGCGCCGGTTCGCCCTGGGTGAGCCGCTCGACCTGGCCTTCCTCGACCACCTCGTCGACGACATCGTCCTGCCCCTGCTGACCCGCGACTAAAACCCGCTTCCGTTCCTTTCCGCGCCCGCGTCTGAAGACCCGGGTGGATCTCCGCATGCCCTTGAGGGGGACGTTCCATGTCCATCACGACTTCCGACACCTCGACGCCGCCGGATATATCGCCTAAACCACGAAACCGGTGGCTGGCGTTGTCCGTCATCGCGGTGGCCCAGCTGCTGATCGTGCTCGACGCCACGATCGTCAACATCGCCCTGCCCACCGCCCAGGTCGCGCTGGACATCAGCGACGCCGACCGGCAGTGGATGATCACCGCGTACACCCTGGCGTTCGGCGGCCTGCTGCTGCTCGGCGGTCGCATCGCCGACTTCACCGGCCGCAAGCGGGCGTTCATCATCGGCCTCCTCGGTTTCGCCGGCGCGTCCGCGCTGGGCGGCCTGGCCACCAACGCCGAGACGCTGTTCGCGGCCCGCGCGCTGCAGGGCGCCTTCGGCGCGCTCATGGCGCCCGCGGCCCTGTCGCTCCTCACGGTCACCTTCACCGACGCCAAGGAGCGGGCCCGGGCCTTCGGCGTGTACGGGGCCATCGCGGGCGGTGGCGGTGCGGTCGGCCTGCTGCTCGGCGGCGTCCTGACCGAGTACGCGTCCTGGCGCTGGACCCTGTTGGTCAGCACTCCGATCGCGATCGTCGCCGCGGTGGCCGCCGCCCGGTTCGTCGGCGAGAGCCGCGCCGAGGGCAACACCCGCTACGACCTGCCCGGTGCGCTCACCTCCACCGCCGGGCTCGTCGCTCTGGTGTACGGCTTCACGAAGGCCAGCGAGGACGGCTGGGGCTCCGCCGTGACGATCGGCTGGCTGGTCGCGGCCGTGCTGCTGCTGGTCGGGTTCGTCATCATCGAACTGCGCAGCTCGCACCCGCTGCTGCCGATGCGCGTCATCCTCGACCGCAACCGCGGCGGCGCGTACCTGGCGGCGCTGTTGATCGGCTCCGGTCTGTTCGGCGTGTTCCTGTTCCTGACGTTCTACCTGCAGCTGACCCTGGGCTACTCGGCCCTGATGACCGGCGTGGCGTTCCTGCCCTTCACGTTCGGCATCATCGCCGGCGCCGGCGTGGCCGCCCAGCTGCAGACCCGCCTCGGCCCGCGCGTCCTGATGTTCAGCGGCCTGCTGGCGTCGGCGATCGGCATGGTCCTGCTGACCCGCATCGGCGTCGACACCGGCTTCTGGACCCACGTCCTGCCCGGCCTGGTGATCGTCAGCTTCGGCATGGGCGTCACCTTCGGCCCGATGTCCAACACGGCCCTGGTCGGCGTGGCCGACCACGACGCCGGCGTGGCCAGCGCCCTGATCAACACCACCCAGCAGATCGGCGGCTCGCTGGGCACGGCCCTGCTGAACACCATCTTCACCTCGGCCGTGGCCGGCTACATCGCCGACCACCGGTCCGAGATCACCAACCCCGACCAGCTGCCCGCTCTGCAGGCGACGGCCACAGTGCACAGCTACACGATCGCCTTCTGGGTGAGCGCGGGCCTGATCGGCCTGGCCGCGCTGATCGCCGTGGTCCTGGTTCGCGCCGACCGCGACGAGGTCTCCTCGAACACCGGAGTCCCCGCAGGAGTCTGATCACGAATCCCCCCGGTCGCGGTGGCCACGGTCGCCGCGGCCGGGGGATTCCCGTAGCGCCCGCAGGACTTGCTCGTGCGACACGGCATGTTTCGTGTGCCCGCCGAAGCCCGTGGTCGTGGTGGCCATGAACAGCGAGTTGAGCAGCGCCTCCTCGACCGCCTCGAGCACCGACGCGAAGGCCGGTTCCAGCTCGGCCTCGGGCAGCGGCGGACCGTCCGGCGCGGCGGTGCTGAAGGCGATCGCGTAGTCGCCGCTGCCGCCGGCGAAGTCCGCTCCCACCCGGCCCATGGCGAAAACCGCCCGGCGAGCCAGCCGGGACAACTGCCGCGCGTCGAAGCGGCCGTCGGTGGCCACGACGATGACGCAGGAGTTCCCGGTCTGCTCGGCCGGCCGGCCCAGGATCGGCACACCGAGCACGCGGAGCAGTCCAGAAAAATTCGACTGCACGAGGACGCCCACGGTGACGGCGCCTTCGCTTGACGCCGTCCCGGTGCCACCCGTGAAACGTCTCGACGCCGTCCCGATACCACCCTTGAAACCCAGTGCCCCGGTGCCTGTGCCCGCGCCGACCGACCCCTCGGCGGGCAGACCGGCCGAAGCTGACTCGAGCGCAGCATGCACGTGCTCGGCGGTGATCGGGCGGGCCCGGATGTCCGACAGGTAGCCGTCGTTGGTCTCCGCGACGATCGGGTTGACCGACTGCACGGACTCCCGCCCCGGCAGCCTCAGCATGTGGCTGACCAGAGCGTCGGCCACCCGGAACGTCGACAGGGTGGCGGTCAGCAGCGCCGGCGTCTCGATCTCGCCCAGCTCGGCCAGTTGCGTCGAGCCGACCATTTTGCCGTGCCCGTTCCCCACGAACAGCCCCGCCGGCAGGGCCCGCCGGTGGTCGAGCTGATCGGGCACGATCGCCGTCACGCCGGTACGGATGTCGTCCCCCTCGACGAGGGTCGTGTGCCCGACCCGGACCCCGGCCACGTCGGTGATGGCGTTCCACGGCCCGGTCTCGCGGGAGCCGACGACGATGCCGAGCTCTCGCGCCCGCCGCGGCGCCTGCGTCAGTTCCATCACGGCAGGTTAGTGGTTCACCCCCTGGGCGGCGTCGCGGCGGAGGCCGTCGAGGAAGACGGCGAGGATGCGCTGGTTGTGTTCGGGCGGCAGGCCGGGCACGGGGCGGCACAGCTGGGTGATGGCGTGCAGCAGGTCTTCGGCGCTGAGGTCGGCGCGGACCGTGCCGGCGGCCACCGCAGCGTCGAGCAGGCCGGCCAGGGCGGGGCCGAGCCGCTCGAGGAAGTAGGCGGGCAGGCCCTCGAACGCCGGGTCGCCCGAGTGCAGGGCCGAGGCCAGGCCGCGTTTGGTGGCCAGCAGGGCGGCGAAGCGCCGGATCCAGGCGGTGAGCGCCTCGGCCGGCTCGTGGGCGGCGCTCAGGGCGGGGGCCGCGTCGGCGACGGCGTCGATGTTGCTCTCGACGACGGCCTTGACCAGGTGGGCCCGCTGCGGGAAGTGCCTGTACATCGTGCCGACCCCGACCCCGGCGCGGTCGGTGATCTCTTTGGCCGGCGCGTCCACCCCCGAGGTGGCGAAGACCGCGCGGGCGGCCTCGAGCAGCGCGTCGACGTTGCGGCGGGCGTCGGCCCGGCGGCGCGGCGCCTGGTCCTGAGACAACTGCGACCCCTCCCTGGTGAAACGGAAAAGCTTTCCGTATAGTTCCGGAAAGAGTTTCCGCTTCATACTCTAGGGCAGGAGTCCGCCATGCACCACCGCACTCTCGGCCGCACCGGCATCCAGGTCAGCCCCTACGCGCTGGGCACCCTGATGTTCGCCTCCCCGATGGGCAACACTGGAGAGGAATCGGCCCGCATCCTGCACCGGGCGCTCGACGCCGGCATCAACTTCGTCGACACCGCCGACGCCTACGCCGACTCCGAAGAGGTCGTCGGCCGGGCGTTGGTCGGCCGGCGCGACGAGGTCGTGCTGGCCACCAAGTTCGGCCGGCCGACGGGGCCCGGCGCCAACCAGCAGGGCGCCTCCCGGCGCTGGATAGTCTCCGCCGTCGAGGCCTCGCTGCGCCGCCTGCGCACCGACCACATCGATCTCTACCAGCTGCACCGCCCCGACCCGGCCACCGACCTGGAAGAAACCCTGGCCGCGCTGACCGACCTGATCAGCAGCGGCAAGGTGCTCGCGATCGGCGCGTCGGGCACCCCGGTCTCGGCCATCGTCGAGGCCCAGTGGATCGCCGAGCGCCGCGGCCTCGCCCGCTTCCACACCGAGCAGCCGGTCTACTCGCTGCTCAACCGCGGCATCGAGCGCGAGATCCTGCCGGCCCTGCAGCATTTCGGCATGGGCGCCCTCGTCTGGGGCCCGCTCGGCCAGGGCCTGCTCACCGGCCGCGTGCGCAAAGACGGCGACAACGATCTGCGGCGCTCGGGCCTGCTCCGCCACGTGACCGACGAGCGCCGGCTCGACGTGGTCGAGCAACTCATCCCGCTGGCGGCCGAGGCCGGGCTGCCGCTGACCCACCTGGCCATGGCGTTCACGATCGCCCACCCCGGGGTCACCAGCGCGCTGATCGGCGTGCGCACCATGGACCACCTGGACGCTCTGCTCGCCGGCCTCGACGTCACGCTGACCGACGAACTGCTCGACCGGATCGACGAGATCGTCCCGCCCGGCACCGACATCGGCGTGCTCGACCAGGCCGTGCAGCCGCCGGCGCTGCTCGACGCCGGCCTGCGCCGCCGCCCCTGGGCGACCAGGGCGGTCACCGAGCAGAAACCGGCTGCCTGAGGATCGTGCGCCGCTTGGCGGGGGCGACCTTGCAGGCGTCGCTCAGATAGATCTCGTGGTGCCGCCCGGTCATCGTCAGGCCGTGGGCGGGAACGAAGTCGTTGTGCAGGCGGGCCAGGGTCTCCGCCTCGTCGTCGAAGGAGCCGACGTGCAGGGTCTGCACGCAGCGCCCCTCGGCGAGCGACGCCAGGCGCACGTCGGCCAGCCGCCCCGGGGCGCCCTTGGCCGCGACCTGCTCGACGGCTTCGGCGAACATCGCCTCGTCGATCCACTCCGGCGTCATGATCAGCAGCGTCCAGTCCCATCGCGACTTGTCGCGCGCCGTCGTGAAGGCGTCCATGTCGTCGGCCCACCACAGGCCCTCGAGCGGCATGACGACGTAGTCGCGCTCCAGTTTCTGCTTGCTGGCGAACTTCAGCTTGTAGGCCAGCGGATAGAGCGCCTCGGCCGCGCCGGCGAAGTCACGGCTGGTGTTGGGGTCGCCGTGCCCGTCAACCATCAGGTACTGCATGTCCGGCACGTCCACGATCTCGAACCGGCCCTTGGGCGCGCGGTAGCAGTCGAGCTCCTTCTTGAAGTCCGTCTTGAGCACGGTCACCTCCGGCCGAGTTTGTGGGTCCCGCTTCCAGTCTCCGGGAGCCCGGCCGGGCGGTTTTCAGCGGGCGGAGGGGTCGCTTCGAAGCTCAGCAGGTGTGGGCGTACCGGTGCAGCGCCAGTTACGCCACATGTGCAGCGGTTGAGGCGGTCAGCATTCGGGACACTGCGACATCCGGCTGCCGGCGGCGCATGTCGGTTGCTCCTTATGAGTGATCAGCGGGCTGGGTTGCCGGTGGATCGCGACAGGATCGGACGCCAGCACCCAGAGGCTTGGCTACGGTGAGCGACGACCGCTACCGGGTCCGCGCGCACTGAGCAGCTAGTGCGACTCGTCTGATCTTGATCAGGCGGGCTGGTGGGTGAGCCGGCACGCGGGGCCGACGGCAGGAATGTTGCGCGGCGCTCTGGCGGGTGGTCTCGCGCTGGGTTCGCCACCGCTTCCTACTTCGGCGTGGACGTGCTGTTCGACGGCAGCGCCTGGTGGGGCATGGCATCTCGGTTCTGGTTGATCGCCGGCATGGTGCTCGGTCCGCCGCTCGGTGTCGTCGGCGCTGCGATCCGGCTGGCCGGTCCGGCCGGGATGGTGGCCGCGCTTGTCGTTCCCGCGGGCGCGGCCTTGCAGACGGCGGTTCTGCCGCCACCGGCGGCGAGCGTGATGGCGGAGCCGGTGCGGTGGAGCATTCGCGTCCTTCCACACCCTCTGGACTATTGGCTGGGGTTCCGCAACGGGCCTAAGATCTCCGGCGCGGCGGCTGACCATAATGGATGCCGGCAAACGGACCGGAGATCGACATGGCGCTCACACCTCGCGGGCTCACCGTCATCAGCCTCGCCGTCGGCGCGGCCGGCAACGCGCTCATGTGGGCGGCCGGCGCGAAGTTCCCGATTTACCCGCCGCCGAACCTGGTGATCCTCATTGCGGGCGCATTGATCGCCGGCCTGGTGCGGCGCAGCTGGGCTCCCGCAGTCGGCGCGTTCTGCGGACTGGCGATCATGATCGCCTTCGCGATCGTCAGTCTCGTCAACGGCGCCGGTACCGGGCACCTGTCCGGTACCGCCGGAGTTCTCGGCGCGGTCGGCACCGTGCTGCACCTGACCGGCTCGGCCGCCGGCGCCGGCGCCGGCGCGGTCGCAACCATCCTCGAACGCCGCGCCGGCCGCTGAGAACGGCCGGCCACCCTGCTGCTCAGTCAGCAGCCATGACTGTTCCGCGTCCAGAAGCGGCGCGCCGCCACAGGCGTGACGGGCTGTCCGCGAACATGCTCAGCAAGAGGGGCATATCAACGGAAAGGCCCGCCGCGGGTTCGGATCAAGTTTCCATCAAGAACGCGATCCCGGCGAGGTCACCGCCAGTTTGCGCATATCAAGCAATTGTGCGCACGAATCCAGCGCCGTGGGCGATACTCCCGCCGTTGCACCAGCTGTCGTGCCTCTTCAAAAGGGGCGCTCAATGATCTTCGCCGTCCCGTGCCAGGGTGCCTGAGGCGCTATCGACCTAGATTGCGTATGCGCACCCACGGATCTCGGTATTTCGATGCTGCTGGTCGCGATTCGTCGGTGGGATTGACGGAAGAAGGTCGGGTGCGATCTGGTGAAGGCATGGCAGACGTGAGCGGGCGCAGCGCCCTCAAGATTACATTGCAGTACGCCGACCCGGAGCATGTCTCCCTGCTCGAGATTGCGGATCACCTGGCCGCCCTTGGGTCTTTGGTCGAGATATCGGAGCGGGTACTTCAGCAAGATCGGCTGACGGAGGATGGTGCAGGTCCGGTCATTCGTCTGAGCACAGGGTCAGTGGTCGTTGAGCTGATCAACCAGGCTCAGAGCGCGTGGCTGGTCCAGGTTCTGGCGCTCACCGGAATCCTCGTCCGGTACGGCCGCGGTTTGGCCAACCTGCCTAACGACGTTATGAACGACTGGCTTGAAGGCAAGGTGAAGCGGGCGGAGTTACGCCAAAGGCTCCAAGAGATCAGGCATGCCATCAAGTCGATTCAACATTTGGATGTCGATGTATCAGCCACGCGGGATATCGAAGATCGAATGAATATCTTTCCAGGACTGGGACCAAGGGCCGCAGGCGTCACGCCTCCAATCCCGACGGGAGAAGATCCGACTCTGGTCGCGATCGCTGGAGTCATCGAGACGCTCCTGGGCACGACGCCCTCCGCCGACACCGGAACTCAATCTCGATAAACCTGGAACCCGGTCGCGATGTTACGCAAGGTTGCCATCACGGTGGGTCCGGTACCCACCGGTCCAGCGGGAACCGACAGCGCACCGGGGGCACTACCGATGTCGCTCGTGTCAACCGCCGCGTCACCCTTCGACGGCATAGCGAATCATCAGGCAAGAGATGCGGCCTTGGCCGGCGCTAGTTGTTAGCGTCCAGCAATGACAGCCGATCTGCCACCGCTCCGCGAAGACGAGGCAGCCCTGTTCAACGCACTGCCCGTTGACGGCGCGACGAGAACAAACCCGTCGCTACGCGAGTACCTGCGCTGGGCCCAGGACCGCTACTTCGCGGCCCGGGACGGTCTGGTGGACAAGGGCTTGGTGGTCCGCGGCCCTGGCCGGGGCGGGGTGATACGCCGCTCGCATGCAGCCCTGCCTAAAGGCGGGCATGTCGTGGCCGTCGTCATCGAGGGAGACAAGGCCGACACCGAGGTCATCGAGGCCGCCATCACCAACGAACTCTGCTTGTACGCCCCGATGCGCGAGGTGATCGAACGCGACTGGGCCCAGGAGCGGCGGCAGGACCTGGTAGCGGTGGAGATCACCGCACTGGGTGGCAGCCGGCCTGACGGGATCTGGTCGCGGCCCGATATCACCACCGTGGAGATCCGGACGTTCGAGTACGTGCCCGGCAAGCACCTCGACGTCAACACCTTCGAGATCAAGTCCCCGGACGCGGTGAACGTCCAAGCCGTCTACGAAGCCCTCGCCCACCGGCGCGCGGCCACACGGTCATACGTGCTGTTCTACATCCCCCCGCATCGGGCAGCGGCGCTGAAAGACGACGTCGCGGACGTCGCCGCGGTCGCACGTGCTCACGGAATCGGAATGGTGACGGCTGGAAACCCCCACGACTACGACACGTGGGAGGAGCTTGAAGAGGCGCAGAGGGTGCTGGCAGACCCCGAAAGGCTGAACAGCTTCATCGCCGCCCAGCTCACTGAGCGCGCTCGCAGCTTGATCTCCCGGCGCCTGCGATGACTCATCAATATGCGGTCGGCCAAGTGCGTTCCCGTGCGCGGTGGGGCGGAGGATGCCGGTGCAGCGCATCCGGGTCAACGCCCGCCACCCAGATGGTCGAGAGGTGTGTGCCAACGCCTTAAGCCGAGCTTGTGCGACAGCCCCGTGCGGGCTGGCAGCAGCAAAGAGCGTTGTATCTGTCCACCCGCAATGACTGATTGCAGTTGGACATAGATCACTTACGCTCCCTGTCGCGCCGGGTCCTCGACGGCCGTTGGACTCCGCGGAGCGTCGAGCCGGTAAGCATGTCCGGGCAATGCCTCGACCGCACGGCGTTGCGCTCGTGGCCGAGGAACCGGGCCGTGCCGCCGCGGCGGACGATCTCGTGGACGATGCCGAGCTCCGGCGGCAGGTTGCCGCCGCCGTCGACCGTCACGAACAACGCGCGCATGATGATGCCCCCCTCGGAGCCGAGGGGGGCGATCGTATCGGCAGGTCAGCTGACGCTGTAAGTGTTGCCCGTGCCGGGAATCCTGGCCGGAAGGCCCTTGCGGGCCAGCTCGGCCTTGCGGGCGACGTCGACGATGTCGTAGAGCGCGCCCAGGGCGACCGCGACGATGGTAGCCAGCGAGACCCAGCCCTCCAGGTCGACGTCGGCCCCGTCGAAGCCGGTGAAGGCGGGGTTGAAGAACCTGTCGGCGGTCAGCAGATAGATCATGAGCGCGGCGGTGACGACGGACAGCGCCGCGTTGGCCACCGCGGCCGGGCGGGTCCACCGGCCGAGGCGGTAGACCCAGACGGCCCAGACACACTTCAGAGCGATCAGGACAATCAGCGTGGGCCACCAGAAGGACCAGTTGGCCGGGTCGAGCAGCGGCTCGTCGGTGAACGTGAACTGCTGGAGCACCAGGGCGGCGATCACGAGGACCGGCCAGACGAGGGTGGCGCCGAAGTCGATCCGGGACAGCGCGCCGGGTTCGTACTTCGGCAGGTCGTCCAGGGTCCAGGCCCGCTTGAGGTCGGCCTGGCCCAGGCCGGTGCGCTCGATGACGGCGAAGACGCCGGTGGTCCAGAACGCCATGTGGACCGAGACGGTGATGGCCGTGGTGACGATCGCGGCGATGACGCTGCCCACCGTCACGTCGTCGTTGAAGAGCTCGACGACGGCCACCGCGACGACGACCAGCGGCAGAACGGTGCTGAACAGCGTGACCATCAGGCGTCGCCACACCCCGTACAGCTCGGGGCCGATCAGGACGTTGCGTCTGCCGGCATAGCTGTCGGCGAGGCGGTCGGGATCGCCCAGTTCGAGGAGCGTGCGCTCGATCGCGGCCTCGCGGGACTCGCCGGCCTCGACCCGGGCGTCGACCGCGTCGTCGATCGAGCCGCGCAATTCGCGGTCGATGTCGGCGCGCTGCTGCTCCGGCACGCGGCGCAGGGCGGTGTAGACGTAGCGGTCGACGAGGGTGATGGTCATTTGTCGCTCCCGGGGGTCGAGATGGGGTCGGTGGAGAGGTCGCCGATAGCGTCGTCGAGGCGGGCCCACTCGATGCGCAGGGCCTCGGCAACCGCGTTGCCCTGCTCGGTGGTGGTGTAGAACTTGCGCGGCCGGGCCTCGTCGGTGTTCCACGCGCTGGTGAGCAGGCCCTGCGACTCGAGGCGGCGCAGCAGGGGATAGAGCGTGTTGGCCTCGACCTCGAAGCCGGCGTCGCTCAACGTCTCGAGCAGTGAATAGCCGTAGCCCGGTGTGCGCAGCACGGTGAGGCTGGCCACGACCACCGTGCCGCGACGCAGCTCCTGTAAGTGGCTGGCCAGTGTCGCGTCCGTTGTCATGTCCAACACCATACTGTGTCTCACACACTATGGCAATGCACTACACCAACGTGCTGACACGAATGTTTTCAACGAGGGTGGCTACACCCTCTGGGCTTACGCGGGGTCCGGAGCGGGGTCGGGTGTCGGGGTGGAGGCTGTGACGGCGTCCGCCGAGCGGGGGATCAGGGCGGCCAGGGCGATCATGACGATGGCCACCAGCAGCATGCCGATGAAGATGCGGTGGACGGCTGTGGTGAGAAGAGCCGGATCGACGGTGTCGCCGCCGATGATGGCGTTCGCGATCGCCCCGAACACGGCAGCCCCCAGCGCGCTGCCCAGCGACCGCAGGAAGATGTTGTTCGCGGTCACCACGCCCCGCTCCGACCAGCCCACGCTCGACTGCGCCGCGATCAGCGTCGGCGCCGCCGTCAGGCCCATGCCGAGCCCGATGACCAGGCAGTACGTGCCCACGGCCCACACCGACGACTCCGCGCCGAGCAGCAGCAACAGCGCACAACCCACCGTGACCAGCACCGTGCCGATCAGCGCGGTCGCCCGGAAGCCCACCCGCAGGTACACCCGGCCGGCCTGGCTCGCCGTGATCGGCCAGCCCAGCGTGAGCGCGGCCAGCGCGAACCCGGCGACCAGGGGCCCGTACCCGAGCACGTCCTGCACATAGATCGGGACGTACGAGCTGAGCCCGAGCAGGATCGCCCCGACCCCACCGCGAGTTGTCCGCTGGTCACCAGCAGCCGCCGCCGGAACACCCACAACGGCAGCACCGGCTCGGGCGCCCCGCGCTCGGCGAGCCCGAAGAGCACCAGCAGGAGCAGCCCGCCGCCGAGCGTGATCAGGCTCGCCGGCGAGGTCCACGCCCATGCCTGGCCGCCCTCGAGCACGCCCAGGATCACCAGGGTGAGGCCGGCCGTGAGCAGCGCTGCCCCGCGGTAGTCGATCATCGGGTGGCGGCGTTCGGCCGGCTCGTGGAACTTGGTGAAGATCATGCCGCCGGCCAGCAGGCAGAGCGGGATGTTGACCAGGAAGATCCAGCGCCAGTCGACGTACTCGCTGAACACGCCGCCCAGGGTGGGCCCGACCACCGATGAGATGCCCCAGACGCTGGCCAGGTAGCCCTGCACCTTGGCCCGCTCACGCACGGTGTAGAGGTCGCCGACGATCGTGATCGTGGTCGGCGCGATCGCCCCGGCGCCCAGTCCCTGCACCACCCGGAAGATGATCAGCGTGAGCATGCTCCAGGCCAGGCCGCACAGCACCGAGCCGACCAGGAACAGCCCGATGCCCCAGAGCACGACCGGTTTGCGCCCGAAGAGGTCGTTGAGCTTGCCGTAGATCGGCACCGAGACGGCCTGGGCGAGCAGATAGACCGAGAAGAGCCAGGGGAACTCGGTGAAACCGCCGATGTCCTTGACGATCGAGGGAACCGCGGTCGCGATGATCGTGGAGTCGATCGCGATCAGGGCGGTGGACAGCATCACGGCGGCGAGGACGGGCCCGCGCTCGGACCGAAATCCGACGTTGTTCTCCGGCACCCTGTTGACTTACTCCTGTCGGTCGCGCCGCGCGCGGCGGGACAGCCGGAAGAGTCGGACATCACCCCGGTGCGGTAAGGATCCGTTGAACCGGCCCGAGCGGCGACGCGGCCGTCTTAGCCTGGTTTTGTGGCGTGCGTGGTGGTGGCGGAAGACAACCTTGACCATCAGCGGGTGATCGCGGAGGTCGTCCGCCGGCTCGGTCACGAGGTCGTGGTGACCGGGGACGGGCGGGCGGCGCTCAAGGCGATCGCCGAACACCGCCCCGCGCTGGTCGTGGCCGACGTCGACATGCCCCACCTCGACGGGTTCGAGCTGTGTCACGCCATCCGCCACGACCCGGAGATCGCCGGCACGCCGGTCGTGCTGATCACCGCGTACCTGCTCCCGGGTGACCCGCGGCTGGCCGCGACGGGCGCGCTCGCCGTGATCGGCAAGCCGTTCGGCGTGCCGCAGCTGACGGAGTCCCTGCGCACGTACCTGGGCACAGCGCCGCCGCCGGAGGAGCCCAAGCCGATCGGCACGGCCGGCGCCGTTGACCGGGCCGCCTTCGACGCGTTGCTCGACTGCCTGGACGCCGGGGTGGCCGCGTGCGACGTGTCGGGGCGCATGGTGCTGGCGAACCGCAAGATGCACGAGTACATCGGCCGCGACGTCGGCGACGTGCCCATCGGCGACGCCACGTGCCGGTTCGTCCTGCTGCACGCCGACGGCAGCCCCTTGCGTACGCATGAGCTGGCTCTTTCCCGGGCCCTGGCCGGCGAGGAGGTGGATCAGGCGGAGTTACTGGCGCACGACGACGCCGGCCGCCCGCGCTGGTTCGCTGTCAACGCCCGCCCCGTACGCGACGAGTCCGGCCGGATCACCGGGGCGGTGGCCGCGATACATGACGTGACCGCGCAGCATCGCAACCGGCAGTACCAGCACTGCGAGAACGAGGTGCTCAAGGTCATCGCCGACCACCCGCACGCGGCCGACGCCACCGACCGCATCCTGGCCGCGATCGGCGTCACGCTGGGCTGGCCGTACCTGCGGTTGTGGCTGGTCGACGACGTGACCGACCTGCTGCGCCCGGCCGGGGTCTACGCCGACCCGAACTCGCGCCCGCTGCCCGTGCCGGTGAGCATGGGCCACGGCGACGGCCTGGCCGGGTCGTGCTGGCAGCGCGCCGACGTGATCTGGGTGCCCGACCTGCACGCGGCGGACTCCCCGGTGCTGCCGAGCATCTCGGCCGGCAGCGAGTTCCGGGCGGCGGGCGCGGTCCCGGTCCGCAGCGGTGACCGCATCGTCGGGGTGATGACGTTCTTCGCGAACGACCGTCAGGAGCCCGACCCCGCACTCGGGGTGCTGCTGACCGGCCTGGCCGGCCTGATCGGCGCGTTCCTCGAACAGCGCCGCAGCGAGGTGCTGGCCCTGCACCTGGCCGCCGCCACCGACGAGTACATCGCCCTGGTCGGCCACGAGCTGCGCACGCCGCTGACCTCGATCGGCGCCTACGTCGACCTGATCGCCGAGTCGAACGACGACGTCACCGTGGGTGAAGTGCGCGAGATGCTGGACGTTGTGCAGCGCAACAACTCCCGGCTGCGCGACCTGGTAGAGAAGCTGCTGGATCTGGCCGCCCTGGAGTCGGGCCACACCCGGCTGACCGTCGAGCCGGTCGACCTGACCGAACTGGTCGAGGAGGCGGTCGGCGCCGCGGAGGCCGAGGCGGCCGCCCGCGGGATCACCGTGCGGACCGAGCTCCCCGGCGACCTGATCGTTGCGGGCGACCGGCTCCGGCTGCGCCAGATGACCGACGCCCTGCTGAGCAACGCGATCAAGTTCAGCCGCCCGGACTCCACCGTCGCCGTGTCCCTCGGCGACGAGCAGGGCAAGTCGGCCATCCTCACCGTGGCCGACAACGGCGCCGGTATCGCCCCGGCCGAGCAGCCCCGCCTCTTCCGCCGCCTCTATCGGGCCGGCAACGCCCGCCACACCGGCATTCCCGGCACCGGCCTCGGTCTGGCCCTGTGCCGGGTGGTCGTCGAGCGCCACCACGGCTCGATCACCCTGGCTTCGCAGGAGTCCACCGGCACGACGGTCACCGTCCGCCTCCCGCGCGAGGCCGTCTGACGGTAGCCCTCGATTGATCAGCGTTTGAGGGTGAAGGTGAACTCCTCGGAGAGCCTGCCGTTCAACCGGACCGCCGAGACGACCTTCCCCTCGGTGTCCAGCCGTTCGACCGCGGCCCGGGACAGGCCGCAGCCTTCGGCGATCAGCCGCACCGGCCGCACCGGGATCCGGGCCGCGAAGCGGACCACGACGTCGAGCACGTCCGGACGACCGTGGCCGTCCTCCGATCGGCCGGTGTCGAGGCGCCAGGCGCCGTCCCAGTCGAGAGCGACGCGGTTGCGGCGCCGCACGATCGGGTCCTGGAGCACCTGCGCGGCCAGGCCCGGGTCGTTGTGGTGCAGGCGGTCGAGCAGTTCGGGCCGCACCGAGCGCACGGTCACCCGCTCCAGAACGGAGAGCTTCGTGGCGTCTCCGCACCCGGTGCAGAGCGCGAGCAGCCAGGCGTCGATCAGCTTGTGGTTGGCGTTGACCCGGAATTCGCCGCCGGCCCGGAATCGCGCGGACGGGCACGAATGGCATCGGCGGACGAGGAGCGGAAGGCGGGTGGGCACGACTGTCCAGTTTTCGAGCACAGAGAAACACCCTCGACTTTCGCAGTTATGCGGCGGCTAGTGCCCATGCCTGCTGGACTTGGCGGATTTCTGCGGGGGTGGGCTGAGC